>NZ_LBNA01000025.1:0-45994 GCF_001005515.1 Acinetobacter sp. Ag2 | reverse complement strand
GGTAATCCCCCCTCAAAATAATTGAACTCAAAAGTAGAAAATCGAATAATCCTGTTCAAGGAGATTTTTTATGAAAACATCTAAATATTCAGATAGCTTAATCATGAGTATTTTAAAACAAGCTGAATCAGGAACACCTGTGCCTAACTTATGCCGTGAACATGGTATGAGTTCCGCTACATTTTATAAATGGAAAGCGAAATATGGAGGTATGGATATTTCAATGATGACACGACTTAAAGAATTAGAGGCTGAAAATGCTCGTCTGAAACGTATGTATGCTGACGAACGCCTTAAAGCAGATATTCTTCAGGATGCACTGTCAAAGAAGTTATAAAGCCTGTACAACGTAAATCTCTTGCTCAGCGAGCCGTTGAACAATTTAAGATTTCAGTGAGTAAAGCTTGCTTCATCTTTCAACTTAGTCAAACCTGTTATCGTTATAAAGCTCAATTAGATGAGCAAAATAAGATGATTGCAGACTGGCTACTGAAGCTCACCAACGAGAATAAGACTTGGGGCTTTCAGCTTTGCTTCTTGTACCTGCGTAATGTCAAAGGCTACCCATGGAACCACAAACGTGTTTATCGAATTTATAAGGAGCTTGAGCTTAACCTACGAATTAAACCAAACAAACGCATTCAGCGAATAAAGCCTGAACCGCTTACAGCACCATCAACACCAAATGAATCGTGGTCAATGGACTTTATGCATGACCAACTGAGTGATGGTCGCAGTTACCGAATTCACAATGTTATTGATGATTATAACCGTGAGTCACTGGATATATTGATTGATTTTTCTTTGCCAGCTCAACGAGTGCTGAGGGGATTAGATCAATTAATTGCATGGCGAGGTAAGCCAAAGCGTATCCGTAGTGATAATGGACCCGAGTATGTTAGTGATTTGATGGAAGCATGGTGTACTCAACATGGAATTGAGCATGTATTTACCCAACCAGGTCATCCACAACAGAATGCTTATGTCGAACGCTTCAACAGGACGGTGAGATATGAATGTTTGAATCAATATTTATTTCGAGAGCTTGAAGAGGTTGAAGACTATACAACGATATGGCAACACTTTTATAATCATGAACGACCACATATGTCAGTTGATGGTAAACCACCTAAATTTAAACAATGATAAGGACTTTGGCTTTCTACTTATTAAATCAATTAAAAATGGGAGTATTACCGATTTAGTAACTGAAGATTAAAAAATTAGCCCCCTGCTTAGCCTGTCGTTTTTTCGTTTGTTGTCGTTTTATTCGTGTATCAGTACTTTATTTTATCAATTTATTTTCTTACTCACAGCAGAAGCCCATTTTAATCATTCAATGAAAATGAAGTTTAGTTTTGTGAAAACTACGATAAAAGTGTTAAAAACTACAAAAAATAGTCAATAAAAACAATTAACTATCAAGAATTAAATACTGCAATCTTTTTTATTTCAAGACATTACCATGTAGCAATCTTAAAGCCTTAAGTAAATGTTTAGGTGGTCTTGTAGTGTTTCCTTTTCATTCCAAGACTCTCTAAGATCTTTAGGCTATGGTGAATACTCAAATCACATTTCAATAGGAAAGAATCAAATGACTTCTATCAATGTTGAGAGTATTAAAAATCATGCTGATGTTATCGCTGCGTGCGGAACTAAAGTTGGTGAGGTAGATCATCTGGTAGGTACAGATCAAATTAAGCTGACCAAACATGGAGATGGACACCATCATCTGATCCCAACCTCATGGGTGGGACAAATCCAAGATCAAAAAGTTATTCTGACCAAAGACTCTCAAGAAGTAAAAGATACTTGGATAGAGGTTTAGGAAAAAATCTATACCCGTTTTATTTTAATTTAAACTGAATCTAATGATTACGAACAGCCCTCTTTTGAGGGCTGTTCTATTGAAGAAACCAAATCATTTTTAAAACTTATTGTCCGACAATAATTCGATATCTTTTGATTTGGAAAATATCAATTTAATCCTATTCTATTTTGATTCGCTGATTTGTCCGTCGAATAGCGTGTGTCGTGCCAGTTTAAAGGTTTTTTATTGGTCATTAAAACACCAATAAAACTCATTGCGCCGCCGACCAACATTACTACTGTTATTGGTTCATTAAGAAGTAAAAATGCCAGTAGTACTGCAAATAAAGGCACTAAATTGTTAAAAATAATTGTTCTGGATGTACCTATTTTTGCAATGCCTTGTGCATACCATACAAATGCCAACACTGTACCTAAAGCGCCTAAATAAAGGATACTCAAATAAATACTGGCATGGAACGTAAAACTTTGCCATTGTCGAAGATACGGAATAAAGCTCATCGATAAGAAAAATAGCCCCCAAAGTGTTGAATAGGTTGTAATGATCAGTGGTGATAAACCCGCAATTTTTTTACAAAGCAATGTATATGCAACCCAACTGAGTACAGCACAACTCATCATTAATTCACCCGTTCCAAAAGAAGTGTTTAACTGAGAAAAAAGATGACCTTTGGTCACAACCAGTAAAGTTCCAAAAAATGCGAGAACCACACCAAAATAGTTAAATTTCGAGAGTTCTTCTTTAAAAAAAATTCGTGCTGCAATTATGGTCAATATCGGTGAGAGACTAACAAATAAAGCGGTTCGCCCTGCTTGCATATGCGATAACGCACCAAAGAAAAAAATATTATAGGCAAATACCCCAGTGAGTCCCATACATGCAGTAAGTAAATGCTGTTTAAAGTTTATTGTTTTAAATGACCCTTCGACTTTTATCAAAATTATCATCAGTAAAATAGAGGCAACGATAAAACGCATCAATGCTGCAATTTGGGCAGGCATTTCAAAGGCAATCACACGCCCTGCAATAAAAGTTCCACCCCATAGCATCGCTACACAGGTCAGTTTCAAATAAATTGTAAAATCCGCCCAGACGATTCTTTTTGTGTTCATGTGCAATGTTCAGTTCAAAATATGTATTTTTTAAATATTAAAACTAATAATACATCATGACATAATGAGCATTTACTCATGAGACTAAGCACAATAATTCAAAAATATTGATTTATGAAGTGCTGTGGAAATTCGAAATTTTATCTGATTATTTCTCTATAAAGGTAGAAATCAATTTATTTACTTCAGCGGGTTTTTCGGCATGCAACCAGTGACCAACCTGTTGAATGATTTCAACTTGGCTGTGGCTAAATTGTGATTCAATTGCATCAAAATGCTCTGGTTTTGAAATATAGGGAGAATTCCCACCTTTGATAAATAATGCTGGAACTGTATTTACCGACTGATTTTGCCAGTCCAAAATATCAGCATAATGGTTAAATAATGCGTGCACATTGAATAGCCACTTCCCTTTATTAAAAGATTTCAATAAAAATTGAATGACCATTTCTTCTTTTAAATATTGGCGCATAAGCTCAGTGGCTTCTTTTCGAGACTCCAATTGCGCATTTTCAACAGCAAATAATGCTTTAAAAATTTGATCATGGTGATTTTCTTGATATGCATAAGGCGTCATATCTAGCACCACCATCTTCAACATACGATCCTGTGTAAGATCCGCCAGTTTCATTGCAATTTTACCGCCCATGGAGTGCCCAACAACAACAAAAGTTTCAATCTTGAGATGGTCGAGTGTTTCCAAAACATCAGATGCCATGAGCGTATAATTCATTTCAACAGAGTGTTCAGAATGCCCGTGGTTACGCACATCGAGTTGCAATATATTAAATTTTTCTTGAAAGGCACGTGCAATAATCCCTAAATTACTTAAACTACCAAACAAGCCATGGATCAAAACAAGTGTTTGTTGATTTTCCGATGTAGATTGGGCTTGATCGTATTGATAATTGAGTAACATTAAGAATCTTCCAAAATTAAAATTGCTTTCACGCTATGATGACAAGAAGCTAAATCTAGGACAATAGTTTTATCATTCAGGTCACAATAATGCGACTTAAAGGCAAGCCATATTTTAAAATATTTTGTGCCTAGCATTAACCACCATATATTACTTATTTTCTACTTAGCTTCTGCTTTAATCGCAAATTCAGTCGTAAATATAGACAAATAAGACTGAACTTCATCTAAAGTTGAATAAATAATAAAAAATAAACTTCATTCTGCTGTTGAGTCGGACTTCGAATTACCTATATTATCAGACACGAATATCTTCGTTTGATTTAGGACTTGAGACCATGTTTCAACATGTAGATCCTTATGCAGGTGATCCAATTCTTTCTTTAATGGAAGCCTTTGGTAAGGATGAACGGACACATAAAGTAAATTTAAGTATTGGTCTTTATTATAATGAGGACACGATTGTTCCTCAGTTAAATGCTGTAAAAGCAGCGTTGAAGAATATTGAACCAAGCAATGATAAGGTAAAGCTTTATTTACCAATGGATGGTTCAAAGTCTTATAACGAAGCGACCCAAAAATTAGTGTTAGGCGAAAACAGTCAAGCGCGTAAAGATGGTCGTGCTGTGACTATTCAGACACTGGGCGGTTCTGGTGCGCTCAAAGTGGGGGCTGATTTTCTCAAAAAATATTTCCCTGAATCTGATGTTTGGGTCAGCCAACCGACTTGGGAAAATCATATTGCAATTTTCAATGGCGCAGGAATCAATTCGCATTTCTATCGCTACTTTGATGCTGCAAGCAATGGTGTTGATATTGAGGGCATGTTGGAAGATTTAAAACAAATTCCAGCCAAAGGTATCGTTCTACTGCATCCATGTTGCCATAACCCAACTGGAGCAGATTTAACACCTGCTGAATGGGATCGTGTTATTGAAGTCTTAAAAGCACGTGATCTAATCCCCTTCCTTGATATTGCTTATCAAGGTTTTGGGCAAGGCTTAGAAGAAGATGCTTATGCTATTCGTGCTTTAGATCAATCTGGTTTAAATTTTATTGTCAGCAATTCATTCTCTAAAATTTTCTCACTGTACGGTGAGCGTGTTGGTGGTTTGACATTCATATGTGATGATCAAGCAACAGCACAAAAAGTTTTAGGTCAGTTAAAAGCAACTGTACGTCGTATTTACTCAAGCCCACCTACAACTGGTGCGTTAGTGGTCGATAATGTATTGAACGACGCAACGCTGACTGAACAATGGCATGCAGAACTAAAAGAAATGCGTGAACGTATTATTCAAATGCGCGAACTGTTAAAAGCAAAATTATCTACTGCTCTGCCTGATCGCAACTTTGATTATCTGACTGCCCAACAAGGTATGTTTAGTTATACAGGTTTAACTGCTGAACAAGTGGATATTTTGAAAGATCAATATGCCATTTACTTGGTTCGTAGCGGTCGTATGTGCGCTGCTGGTTTAAACTTGAAAAATATTGACTATGTGGCAAGCTCTGTTGCAGAAGTCATTAAGGCAACCTCTTGATTTAATAAAGAGTGGTTTGAATCTAAAAAAATCCCTGGTTGTTAAAAGCTAGGGATTTTTTAAGTTATCCAATATCATCCATAAACATGGATTGACATCTGGTTTGAATTTTATAAAATATATATTCTCATCTCATCTTTTAAAGAGTAAAGCCAATGAAGTAAGTCATTTTCTCATCATTATTTTTAACTTTTGATGTGCAAAATAGATTTTACTCAAGGCAAAACTTATCTTTTGGTTCTGATACCACACTAACGATAAATAGAATAACCCTGTTATTTATAGCTTTATTTCATCCTATTTTGTGCATCCTCTATATGAGGGTTCTCCCATGCAACAGGCATGTATTATTTCAAATCTGAGTTTGGCATTCCCTACTCAAGATATGTTTAATCAATTGAATTTGGTGCTTTATTCAGGGCAAAGTTCAGCTTTGATTGGACGAAATGGTCTAGGTAAATCATTACTTTTTCAGATTTTGCATTTGCAACAATATTCAAATCTCGCGTATAGCGGTCAAATAACGTGGCATATCCAGCATGACTATTTAGCACAATTGCAACGCTTAGAAGCACAAACCATTGCTCAAGGATTGGAGGTTGAACACTTACATCGTGCATTTCAACGGATTGAGGAAAATACTGCCAATTTTGAAGATTATGACTTGGTTGAGAATGCTTGGGATCTGCCACAAAAATGGCAACAGATTTTACATAACGCACAGTTACCGATGGATTTAAATTATCCAATTCAACAACTGAGTGAAGGACAAAAAACCAAATTAGCCTTGTGTCGTTTATTCTTAAAGCAAGATCATTATTTGCTGTTAGATGAACCGAGTAATCATTTGGATATTCAATCTAGACAATGGCTTATGGAGTCTATTTTGGCTCATCCTGCTGGTGTATGTCTGATCAGTCATGACCGTCAATTGCTTGATCAGGTTCAACATATTTATGCATTAACCGAATTGGGATTGCAGCACATCCATGGAAATTATACAGACTACATTCTACAACATCAGCAACAGATCAATGCTTTAACTCAGTCGATTCAACAAGATAAACGTGAATTAAAACAGTTAAAGCAACAACAACATGAAAGCTTAATGAAAGCCCAAAAACGGCAACGTAAAGGAGCACAGCTAAGAGACTCAAACTCTCAAGCTAAAATTCTACTCGACTTTAAAAAGGAGCAAGCTGGACAAAGTTTTGGAAAATTACGCACGCAACAACTTCGTCAAATGGATGATTCACAACATGATTTACAAGATAAACAAAGCAAACTAGAGAAAATTAAGCCTCAAAGATTTGAATTTCAACTGCATAGCGCGCGTCAAGGTGAAATATTGAGAATCAATGATTTAAGATTGCCCTATACATCGACACAAAAAATCAAATTTTCATTGCATGCTGGTGAAAAAATTCAGCTTAAAGGTGCCAACGGTATTGGAAAATCAACCTTGTTAAAAATGATTGCTCATCATCAGACTCAGGAAATCTTTTTTAATGGTGCTTGTCTATATCTGGATCAAAACTTTAGTCTGTTAAATAATGATCTCACGGTGATTGAAAATTTAGCCATGTTTAACCCTCAAATTGCTGAAGTTGAGTGGCGAAAACTTTTGGGACAATTACGTATCCGTCGCGAGAAAGCCTTGTTCAAGTTGGGGCAATTAAGTGGTGGGGAAAAGCTTAAAGTCGCATTATTAGCCATCAGTCAAGCAGCCAATGGTGTTGATTTACTTTTATTGGATGAACCTGAAAATCACTTAGACATTGAATCTAGAATACTACTTGCACAAGCCATTGAGCAATTTAAAGGTGCCGTCATTTTAGTTTCGCATGATGCATTCTTTGTTGAAGAATGCGGAATAAATGAGGCATATCTACTTCACTAGTACTGCAAATGAATATTTCAAAGCAACATTAATGTGTTTATCGCTCTATAACAGGACATGACAAACTCTCTAGCAATGAATTGAAATGTATTCGTTTCGACTTGGTGAGAATTTGTCATCATGCCCATGTTGCACATTTATTGTTTTTGAACTGCTTCAGCGAACCCGAGAATATAACCATTTGGATCTTTTAAATAAAACTCTCGCATTCCATACCATGCTGTTTTTAATTCAGTAAGCTCAAGATTTTTACTTTTAAGCGCTAAATAAAATGCCTCTATGCCTTCAATTTCCATATAAAATGATACTGATGCGCCTATATTCAACCCTTTGGAAAATATAACATCATTTTTAAAAGTGTCTGAACGCTGAAACATAAATTCGATTTGATTTCTTTGTACCAAAGCATAAACATAAGCTTTGTTGTCCATAAAACGAGTATCTATTCCATCTTGAGATTCTGCAACTGCCATGATTAATTTAAAACCCAAGTGATCGACATAAAAAGCCACAGTTTTTTGAATATCAGACACTTCAAAGTTTGGAGAGATTTTATGAATATTCATATTGATTTCACCTGCAAATTAAGATGATCAATTATGATTGTGATGTCACCTTAAATAATTGTATAAATCGGTCATTTTTGTTTTTACTTAATTCTTTCGGTGTAGTCCCTGTGTATTTTTTTATTTGTTTAATAAAATGTGCTTGATCATAATATTCACAATTCGGATTGAGATGATCACTGGTTATTTTCCTATATGCTGTATGGCAGCGTACAATGTTCAAAAATTCTTTTAGTGTGATCCCAAATGTTGTCTGAAAATATCTGTTGATTTGTCGACTGCTCCAGAAAACATGGTTAGAAATTTCAGCCACAGTTTTCACTTCTTGATCATAGACCATGCGAAATAATTTCAATTTTCTATGGTCAATTTGATTTAAATCATTAAATAAAATTTCTAAATCTTTTGATATTTGAACAACAAAATGTTCAAATTCATCTGAATGATACAGATCAAGTTGCCAAAAGTTTAAAGCTAAGTTAACAGATGTGTCTAAAATCGACTTTAATTGATCTTTGAAAACATATTCGATTGCCGGAAGTTTAAATCTAACCGCAAAAATCTGAGTGTTTTTTGAAATTCTTATCTCTTTTGGTGTGGTCCATATTCCTGTAAGTTTAACAAGCGTTAATTTCCTATGACTAAACTCAGCAATTAAGTCGAAATAACCATCAGGCAAAATAGTATGCTGAATGTCTATTTCTTCCGTTTCATAATACCAAAAGCACTTTATAAAATGATTTAAAAAACCTTTTGCTTCAATTTCCCGATATTTCAATTCAATACTCCGCTAAAGTTTGATTCTCATAGAGAATGAACAAACTAAGTTTTACACTTCAAAGAAAAGACGACTGTATAAATTTTGATTTTCGGTTTCAGGTACATTGAACTAAATAGCCGCTTACTTGTGATTGATCACACCAAAATACATAACATATTCCACCACTTCCAAAATAAACTTCACCGTTTTCCATATCTGGGAGATCAGTATCAAGTTGCATCAGAAAATCCATTTTCTCATTGCACACTGGGCAAGTTAAAACTTGAGGACTTTGAATCCATGTAGGTTCGCCGCCTAATCTAAACAAGTTTTCTCTACCATTTGAACTACCCCAACTTTGATATAGCCATCTAGATGGAGTTTCTGAAAAGCAAATTTGAGTATGTTTAATCGCTAAATCGGGATAATTCTCGACAACTGTTGTATCACCAATTTTAGTCGGCTCTCCAAACTGGTCATGTTGATAGAATATTTCGCTATATTCATTTAATTCTCTAATGTGCATGCCGAGTTTAAGCCGTTCTAAACTTTTAATATTTAAACCTTTTGGAATCTCCTCAAATGTGACGAGATGAATAAATGGATTATGACTATCCTCTTGAATCAATCCACCAAATGCAAAGTGTTTATCGTTGGTTGTCAAACGCCAAGTCGGATGTTGTTTTTTATTGATATGGATAGGACGATCATCATGAAAATAATGTTCAGGAAATTTAAAATGAAATGTTAGGTTTGGACAATAGCTTTCAATTTTTCCATGCCTAAATGTAAATCCAACAGATTCTAGATCATCAATTAAATAGTCCTCTATATCCTCTCTTGCAAAAATATTATTTTTAACTGCAAATCGATAAGCAAAATTGAGCGTGTCTAAGTTCCGTGTTTCCATCAAACACCGATAGAGTTTTTGCTGATCCAATAGTGCTGTGGAATGACTCTTTATTTTCTCAATAAAAGGTTTTATATCGTCTGCAGCTAGATTTCTCCAAGGATATTCAGCATAAAAAGCAGATTCATTCGGTTTTAACTCAAAAATGAGGTCTAAATATGGATGCAGTAATTCTGGAAACTGTAAACTGGCATATTCAATGACTGCATCCGCATTTTCATTGTGTTGCTGTTTTAATCGATCAAGGGATAAAACGATCAATTTAGAAAAATCTGCTTTTTCAATATAACTAAGCGAATCATTAAATATTGTTGCTCCTTTCTCAAAATTTGTCATAAATAAAAGACAAAAAGTAGAAGTAGCTTGGTGATCATCAAGCAGCTCAAAAAGCCTTTCATAAAGATTTGGGGTCTTCCAACCCTGTTGTTTAAAATCATCTATTAAATTTTCAGCTTTTTCTTTCATTATTTCTGTTCATCTAAATCCAATAAAAAATTACTGCGTCATAATGGCGTCTTTTCTTTACACATTGCAAGACTTTGAGCTTCGCGTAAATATACCCAAAAAATATCACCTGAATGCTGGATAATTTGCGGATATTTGCCCAAACCACGTGGAAAAGTGATGTCTAAAATTTCGTTTGTGGCGAGTGAAAAAATCTTTTGTTTACCTTTCCATTCGTCATTTTGGAAAACAGGTGTAAGCATTAAATACTTTTGTGAACTACTCAATAAGCCATTTACACCACGCTTTTTCTGATCAATTGAATGCAAATCTCCACTATCAATCAAAGTTTCAACAACCTTTCCCATTAAGTCAGTTTTGATAAAAGCATAATAATCCATTCCCCACTTGTTTATGGATACCAATTGCCCACCCGCGCTAAATATATATAATTCATTATCTTGTAACATGACTGTATCAATTTTAGGTGGATACTGCTTATCTTTGTGAAATGAGAATGTCTGTGCCTCTAATGTAATCCAACTTTTCCAATAAGCTTGATGATTTATAACATCTAAATCCAGTAGTGCTAAATATCTTGTATCGTGCCCCATGCCATCACTGTTAAAGCAAATGGGGAAAACAGAACAATCACTTATTGAGTTTTTCCAATACAAGTTAAATCGTTGAGGGAGCGTTTCAGTTTTGTCTATCTTAATCGGCGCGAATCTGTTTTTTTCATGTGAATATAATAACAGCTCATTTTTGTCTTTAATGATGCCGAGTTGATGATTTATACAAAACAAAACGGGTGAGTTTTCAAGTTGATAATATTTCTCACTGTAGCCTAGATCTATTGTTTTATATTTATCTTTAGACACATAGACGATTTGATATTTGTGATCTTCACTATACGACAAGAATGCAGATGTATATTCATCTATACAAATTGCAGAAAGAATAGGACCGACAAAGATATCTTTTTGAATAAGCTCTAGTTTCATAAGTTCAATTCAGTTCACTAAAATACAACTTGGATGACAACTTATATTAAATACTAAACTGCCTTACAGATGTGCATCAAGTATAGGACAATTTGAGTGTTTGATTATTTCTAAACATTTATTTTCACAATCCAGTACATACGTCATCTGATGTTATCATTTGTCCTTTTCATTGATGAGCTCAAAAGATAATTGATCAATATTTTTGTTTTTTGCATGAAACGCTGAAAGGCTGGATAAAACAATCACAGCAGTCTGATCTTTCACATTGATAACCATAGATGATGAATATCCACCTGTCCCGCCATTATGCCAAATTACATCCTTGCCATTAGGTGTTTTTAATAAGTGCCAAGCTAAACCAATTTTTAAATCTTTATTGATCTCAAAAGTCGGTGTACGTGTTAAAGCTAACGCCGTATTCTTGGCGTCAAAATGTGCACGAGCAAACTTTGCTAAATCTTCTGTGGTTGAGAGCATTCCACCTGCACCAAACAAAACGTCAAAGTCCCAATTCGGTATTATTTGACCCTCAGCATTCTGTCCTTTGACCAACTGATCAGCTAGATTATTTGAGTTTACAAATGAATTTTTCATTTGATATTGATCAAAAATTTTCTGCTGTAAAAGTGTTTGAAAACTAGCTCCTTGTGATTGTCCAAGTGTATAACCGAGTAATCCTGCACCTAAATTTGAATAAACATATTTTTTTTGTACTGTATTTTCAATTGCTAATGAATCTTGAAGATAATGTTCAATCTGACTTTTACCATAATCTTTATAAGGATTGCTTTGATTAGATAAATCTAGATTATCAGGTAAGCGTGGTAAGCCAGAAGTATGATTGGCTAAGTCTTTAAAGTTCAGTTGAATATTATTTCTAAATTTTAAAGCTGGATAAAACGAATTGATTTCATCCGTTAATTTAATTTGACCTTCATCAACCAGAGTAGCTAAAACAGTTGAGGTAAAGACTTTTGTAATTGATCCTATTTCAAATACTTTATTCTGATTTTCAATCTCTTGAAGTTTGTTATTGGTTTTAATTACACCATAATATTTGACTTTATCCTTTTCAAGGATTGCAATCGAAAGCTGAGTATTATTCGGAAAATTTTGCGCATTGGTAAAGATGATGTTTGAAATCTCTTTAGGATACGTGTTCAGTGCATTAACAGTATCGCTTTTTGTCTCTTTTTGTTGTTCATTCGGTTTAAAAAGAAGTCCACTGATGTGATTCTGATGATCGAGCGAAATTTTCACAGTGAACTCCATTTTTTCAAACTTGGTTTTATAAAGTGCATAGTCACCTTGCTGCTCATTGAGAAACACTGTACTTTCAATTTTTCCTGCCTTGTTTTTTAATCCTGAAAAAAATTGTTTTGTTTTTTCAAGTGGCAGCGCTTGTTGCATTTCAGCAGAGAAATCATTAAAAATTTTCTCATACTGATCAGCATTAAAGTTGCTTATAAGCTTGTTCATGACCATTTTATAGTTTTCATTTTGTGCAAATACTGAGGTTGAAGCCATAATTAAAAATAAGATTAAAATCAGTCTTTTCATAATGGGTAATAATAATTGTGAATGAGGAAAGATAATGTTTTACAGCACGTATGCAATTAAACTATAGCAAAGATAATTTTTCAATCAAGTATTATAAATGCATTTATAAAATATTTTTTTATTATATCTTAATATCTTTAATAAATAGTATTTTTATTTATATATTATTCACTTACTCTATAACATGATATTAATTTAAAATTATAAATTAAATCTATGCTATTTATTAAAGCGAGATATAAATGATGCACAATGAATAAAAATATGTTGTAGTATTTCAGACATAAAATGATAGGTATTTATCGGATATATCAGCTTTTTAATGGGAATTTCTAAACCAATCATATTTTGGCTATTTTGTTCATCATATCTAAATAACTGATTTTTGGTCATCAGTGAAATATTATTTCCATCCATGTTTAGTTCTTGAATTTCATAATATTTCCATTCAGGAACAGTATCAACTATGATAAATTTTGACAGACAATTTTAGGGTGTGTTGACAAATTCTCACTATTTTGAAATGCGCCTGTCGCATCAAGCGCTTGAACAAGTAGTCGTATGCCAGAACCTCCACTAAATATGCCAATTATTTTATTATTTTTATCGAAATTTAATGTTTTTAAGTGGGTTAGAACACCTCGATCTAACTCATTCGATGTTACAAAAATTTGAGTCTGGTGACATAGAAAAGTAATTTTTTGATTTAAATTCCAAATCGCTTGTAATAAAAGTTGATCAAGTTTGGTTTGCGGTTTTAAATGAATTGTTTTAAATCCTTTTCATACAATTAAACATGAAAAGAGAATGATCAGCTATAGATAAAATGAACCTATTGATCATTTTTCTATGAAAGAGATCTATTATTTTACACATAAATAAAGATCGAATAAATCAAAATTTATTCGATCTTTACCATAACTTAATGATTTAAAGGTATAAATTAACCACAACTTGCTTGGGTAATTTTTTTAGTCACTGGGTCAACAGTAATCGTCACGCGTTCTACACGATAATCCATTGTTACACCTTGATTTGGAGCAACTTTACGAACTATCGTGGCTTGTGTAAGTTGTTTAATTTTAGCTTCAGACATATCATTTTGACCAATCAATTGCGTCGCACGTTCAGCAATACAAGTGCTTTGCATATTTTGTGCTGATTGGTCTTGCGCAGCATTGGTTTGAATTGAAGAGCATGCAGAAATTGCTAAACTTGCAATACCCAAACCGATAATAGCAACATTTTTCATAAAGTGATCCACTCTGAATTTTTTGAATTAAAGCGATAACATAACAAAAAATGATAAGCTTAGAATATTTTTATATAAAACTCATACATTTATCATGCAAATAAAAACCAGTAATACATGATGCATTACTGGTTGTTTAAATTCTAAACTAGTATTGGGCTTTTAGAAGTTAATTACGGTGCGAATTGATTTTCCTTCATGCATTAAATCAAATGCTTCATTGATATTTTCCAAGCCCATTGTATGTGTGACAAATGGTGCAAGTTGAATATCACCTTTCATTGCATCTTCAACCATACCTGGCAATTGGCTACGCCCTTTAACGCCACCAAACGCAGTACCTTTCCATGTACGCCCAGTCACCAATTGGAAAGGACGAGTAGAAATTTCTTGACCTGCGCCCGCAACACCAATAATTACAGATTGTCCCCAACCACGATGTGCACACTCAAGTGCAGAACGCATAACATTGACATTGCCAATACATTCAAAAGAGTGGTCTACTCCCCATCCGGTCATTTCAACAATCACCTCTTGGATAGGTCTGTCATAATCTTTAGGATTAACAAAGTCTGTTGCACCAAACTCTTCAGCCAGTTTGAATTTTTCAGGGTTGGTATCCACCACGATAATACGCCCAGCTTTTGCTTGACGAGCGCCTTGAACAACAGCAAGACCAATACCACCTAAACCAAACACAGCAACGGAATCACCTGGTTGCACTTTTGCAGTGTTGTGTACTGCGCCAATGCCTGTTGTTACACCACAGCCCAATAAACAAACCTGTTCAGGATTTGCCTCTGGGTTGATTTTAGCTAAGGACACTTCTGCAACTACTGTATATTCACTGAAAGTTGAGCATCCCATATAATGATAAATCGGCTCGCCATTATATGAAAAACGTGTCGTTCCATCAGGCATCACACCTTTACCTTGAGTCGCACGAACCGATGTACATAAGTTAGTTTTACCAGATTTACAGAATAAGCATTCACCACATTCTGCAGTATATAATGGAATCACGTGATCGCCCGGTTTTACCGAAGTCACACCTTCACCAACTTCAATCACAATCCCTGCGCCTTCATGCCCTAAAACAGCTGGAAAAATACCTTCTGGATCATCACCAGATAAAGTAAAAGCATCTGTATGACATACGCCAGTATGCGTGATTTTCACCAAGACTTCGCCTTTTTGTGGTGGAGCGACATCTATTTCCACTATTTTTAAAGGTTGCCCTGGACCAAATGCAACCGCAGCACGTGATTTCATCGCTAAATTTCCTTTTGGTTTGGTTTTTTAACAGTTGGACTACAGTAACCTTTTTTACTTTACAGATTCAACCATTAACTTGATGATATGATTTAGTAAAATCTAAATACTCATTGTAAAAATGAATAATTCAAAGACCTTCTTCGTCTTCATTATGCTGGCTTTTTCAATTACTGGATGTCATCTTCCTATGAATCAATCACAACAAGAACAACAGAGACAGGTATATCAAGATCATTGGATCACAGAACCACAAGCAAAAAACATGCTAACGCAAGGTTTGACTGCATATCTTGCGATGAATGATGCCTTTCAAAGCATTGCTTCGCGCATACATTTAATTCGAAAAGCAAAATATACACTTGATTTACAATACTATATTTGGGCTGATGATTTTATTGGTAATCTCATGCTCCATGAATTACTCAAGGCAGCTGATCGTGGTGTAAAAGTCCGATTATTGATTGATGATCAAAATGGTACCAAAATAGATCGACAATTGAGCGCACTACTGACTCATCCCAATATCTCAATCAAACTCTACAATCCCTATAAGTTCAGACATTTCCGCGTGATGGACTATATATTTAGAGCGCAACGAATTAATCATCGTATGCACAATAAATTGATTATTGCTGATGGTGCTATTGCCGTGACTGGCGGACGAAATATCAGCAGTGAATATTTTGATGCTAGTGAATCTTTTCAATTTACAGATATGGATGTGTTGTTTTTTGGTCAATCCGTTAATCGTGCCAACGAAGTCTTTACTGAATTTTGGAATTTTGAGCTGAGCTATCCAATTGAGCAATTTATTTCAAAAGGCTCCACACAGGATTTAATTGATTTAAGAAAAAGTTTTGAAAAACTTGAACAAGCTGAGCACTCTACAGATGAAAAAGTAAATTTAGAGCAGAAAGAACTTGCCAATGAGCTGAATCAAAACAAAATCAATTGGGCTTATGCTGATTTCCTAGCAGATTCACCAAAGAAAAGCCTTGGAAAAGCACAAGGCAATGAATTGATTTCTCATCAAATTCATCAACATTTGGGTGATCCAAAACAAGAAATGGATTTGATTGCTGCATATTTTGTTCCGACGCAAAATGGAACAGATTTTATCAGTCAATTTCCAAAGCAAAATGTCAATGTCAGAATTTTAACCAATTCTTTTGTCGCAAATGATGTGGCTTTGGTGCACGCTTTTTATCAAAAATATCGCGTTGACCTATTAAAAAATGGCGCCAAACTCTATGAATTTAAACCTTATATAGAGCGGAAACGCCGTACATGGTATGAGGTGGTTACAGGCAATATTATTCCTAAAAAGGGTAAGAATAAGTCCAGTCTACATGCGAAATTTATCAATATTGACGACAAAGTCTTTATTGGTTCTTTTAACTTAGACCCTCGATCATTCAACATCAACACTGAGGTTGGTCTTGTACTCAAATCAGATCCTTTACAAGAACAAATTTCTGATTTATTAGATCGAACCTTGCTGACTGTTGCCTATGAGCTCCAATTAAATTCTCAAGGGGAACTGATTTGGCTGGACTACCAAGCCGATGGTAAAGTAATCGAACATCATGTGGACCCTGAAACGACAAGATTCCAAAGATTTATGATGTACAGTGTATCCTACCTTCCTCTTGAGTGGATGATGTAAGTTTAATGTAATGACATATTCAGTACCAATCAAGATATCTATCATCGTTGATTTTACAAATAGCATTCAAATAAACAAAGCCCTTTAATCTCTTTGACTAATTCAATATCTGTATATCCAGCCTGTTTTATACATTGAAAATGCTCATGCTTAGACATATACAGCTCATTGTTCTGCATTGCCTCATCGGCAAAAATGTGATCACAAACGAGATAAATTGCATCATGCTTTAATAGTTTTTTAATTTGTTGATGAAACTGACTTGCATATTCTTTATGGCGTAATTCATGTAAAGCTTGATGGATAATCACCGCATCGAATTTACCCAATGAATTGTTCCAATCATCTTGCTTAAAATCCTGAATCACAAATTCAGCTCTAGCTAACTCATCTGACGATAACTTACTTTTAGAAAGCTCATGCATAGGTTCTGAAAAGTCTAAAGCGGTATAGAAAATATCTGGACACTGACTCAGCAAATGCTTTGCAAAGAAACCCGGACCTGAACCAATTTCCAGCACACAAAAGCTTGACTCATCTTGATCTTTAAATTGCTTTTCTTTGTATAAGTTCTGAATAAGATTGACATAATAATCAAAAAACTCATATCGCCATGGTCGTTTCTGATTCACTTCTTCAGCCCATTGCAACGCATCTTGTGGATTTCTTAAATCAATTGGACTAGGTACATCCTGAATATTCATTGTCCTTTTTCCTTAAAAATAATCAGCAATTGCGTGTTATTTAGGCATATTTTTAAACAATAGGGAAAATGATTCGATAAAAGTTTGTAATTGTTCTTATCCAAAAAATATTTTTGATGATTTCTAGAATATATCGTTTTACAGCAAAACTACTTTTTTGATTGCTATAAATTCAATGTATTCATTACATCGTATATTGTATCAAGAATTCTCTATTGAACTGTTTTGTAGCTGTTGAATAGCTGTCTGTAAAATATCAAAAACCTTTTTATCAATACATTGTGCAACATTAAACCGCATGAATTGTTCACTTTGTTCTGCTTGGCTAAAGGAATTTCCGGGTGCCAAAATTAGACCATGCTTTAAACACAGTTTACTCAATTCGGCAGCTTGCACACCATGAGGTAAAGTACACCATAAAAAAATTCCTGCTGTTGGAATTACCCATGGCTTTATTCCCAATGTCTTTAACTTTTGAATTGTTTCATTGCTCAATTTTAGTAATTGTTTCTTTAACCAATCTAGGTGTCGAGGATAACTACTATCCATCAATGCTTGATAAATGATTTCAGCATTTAAATGGCTCGGACTGAAATTTGTCGCGATTCTTAGATCAATCAAATCATCTATAAGTTTAGGATCAGCGATGATATAGCCACAGCGAACGGCTGCTGAAAGTGTTTTAGTAAAACTTCCTATTTGAATGACATGCTGAAAACCTGCTAAAGATGCATAACGGGGTGCTGGAATATATTCAAAATCAGCAAAAATTTCGTCTTCAATAATCATTAAGTCTGTTTGTTCAACCAGTTTTGAAATTTGATAAACAGTTTGTAATGAAATTGTCGCACCTGTTGGGTTGTGGATTCCAGAATTTGTCAGATAAATTTTTGGTTTTAAGCTTAGCGCTTGCTCAAATTTTGCTAGATCTGGTCCATTTTCGGTAAAAGGAATTGAAATAGCTTGAAGGTGATGTGCCTTAATGAGTGCACGAAAATTAAAATAACAAGGATCATCAATTAAAATCACATCCCCTGCGACCAGTAAGTGTCGAAAAATTAGATCAATTGACTGTGTAGCTGAGTCAGTAATAAGAATTTGATTAAGTTGAAATTTTATTTGATATTGCTCTTTCTTTCGCGCAATCAGTTTTCGCAATTCAATATGACCATGGGGTGTTGCATAATCAATGAGCATTACAGCTTCTGATTTTGCAGCTATTTTTAAAGCTTTACGTATGGTTTGCTCTGGCATCCAACTGGTTGGCAACCAGCCACATCCCGGTTTAAGCACCTCATTTTTTGCTTCAAGTGATTGCCTTGAAATCCATAGAGGGTCAATTTCACGCTGATAATGTATGTCAGTCTCAATAACAGGCATTGGCTCTGATTTACCTCGTACGTAATAACCAGAACCGACTCGTGATTCTATAACACCTTCCGCAATCAGTCTTGCATACGCTTCCACGATGGTGGAAACCGAACAGTGTAATTGTTTGGCAAGTTGCCTTACTGAAGGCAAACGAGAACCTACAATTAAACTTTTATTTGAAATTTGGTTGTTAATGAGTTGAATCGTTTGTTCTATTTTAGTTTTTTTCACAAAAATTTTCCCCTAACCCATCAACACTCAAAGCTAAATATTCCTCATTGTACTGGTTTTACTTCCATAACAGTTATTTAAAATTGTATTGGACTGTATATGTGTTTATTCAATAAATCGGCATTTAATCAGTATAAATTTATTGAGTGATTTATCATGGATAAAACAAATCTCGGTTGGATTAATGGTTTTATTGGCGTTGCAATATTTGCAGGTTCGCTACCTGCAACACGAGTCGCAGTGATGGGATTTAGCCCAGAATTTCTTACCACAGCCCGTGCAGCGATTGCAGGAATAATTGGCTTGCTCTGTCTGTTACTTTTACGTCAAACCAAACCCAATTTTGCTCAATTTAAATCTTTAATGATTGTTGCTTGCGGGGTAGTGATTGGATTTCCATTATTTACAGCACTGGCATTACAAACCGTATCTTCAGCACATGCCATCGTTTTTGTTGGATTACTCCCCCTATCGACTGCAATATTTGCGGTATTACGAGGCAATGAAAAACCTGCATTACAATTCTGGCTATTTGCGCTGTTGGGAAGTGCCATTGTGATTGGCTTTATGTTTTATGAGAATCGCAATCTAAGCTTCAGTTTAGGTGATCTATATATGCTTGCATCCATTATTGTATGTGGATTGGGCTATGCTGAAGGTGGAAAACTCTCTAGAGAACTGGGAGGATGGCAAGTCATATGCTGGGCTTTGGTGGTATCTTTACCTTTAATGCTCATTGGAAGCTTTTATTATTTGCCACAAAGTTTTGAGAATATTCATTGGTCAGAAACACTTGGATTAATCTATGTTTCACTATTCAGTATGCTGATTGGCTTTATATTTTGGTACAAAGGCTTAGCTCTTGGTGGAATTGCATCAGTGGGTCAGATTCAACTGGTACAACCATTTATTGGACTAATACTCTCAGCCTTTTTATTGGGTGAACATGTAAGCTTGGCAATGGTTTTGGTTTGTTTTGCTGTAGTATTGTGTGTAGCGATGGCAAAAAAATTCGCATAACTATTTTATCTTTTTTATTAGTGTTTAAGTCGATTGATTTTCCTCAATCGACTTTAAGCTTATGTTTATCATGGGTAATTGATATGCGTTTTGATCAATACCATTTAAGAATTAGATTGTTTATAAGCCTTGCAGAATAATCCATCCTCTAAATATTGATTTTAAAATTAACTTCTCAATACTTTCTTAAAGTAAGCCTATTTCTTTAAATAAGCATTTATATGCTTCAGCTTTTTTGTCCAACGCTAAAGGATAAGCTCTTGATGAAGACGGCATTCGGTATAAATTTAATTCTCTTTCTAAGTATCGTGCTTTTGAAGCTTGTCCGATCTGAGGTTTTTCAGTTCCTTTAGGCATTGATAACATCAAAGTATCTGTTGCTTTATCGCCTGTGGTCATAATACTTTTACATTCAGGAATATTTTCCAAAAGTTGAGATAAATCTGTTGGTGTTTCGATCTGTAGGAACTTATCCGAAGCATTGCCTTTTAAACGAATAACTTGATAAGCCGTATCAAAAATTGCAATGCCTTTTTCCATTAAAAAACTACGGATCACAGCTTCTTTAAAGTTTTTGTTGGGCAAATCTAAAAAGTGATCTTTATTCTCAAAGAAAATCAAACCAAAAATTCGCCACATATCATTTTGATAGTTCGGATAGTAAAAATCCATTTTCCAACGTTCTTTTGGCGGTGGAAAGCTACCGAGCATCAATAGCTTTGCGTTTGAAGGTAGAAAAGGTTTAAGTGGATGGGTTTCTATTGTTAATTCAGACATTTATAAATAAGAAATAATTTAAGGATTCTGCTGAGATCTTAACATTATTACTTGCTCAGCCCCTAATTATATACGTCATCACATTGCTTTAAAAACATCTCAAATTTAAACAATTCAGGATCCTGCTTACTCCCCAAAATTTGAATTTTTTTGAATCCTTCTGCCTGTTTAAAAACTCGACTTGAACCTATGTCATCGTTACAGGCACCCCATTTAAGCGTAGATTGGATTTCATCAGAGTAAAACCTAGGGATAAACTGTATTGAATCATCATCAATTTCAATATAAGTAATCAAATTTCGCCCTTCTATTCGAATCTTCTTTAATTCAACATATTTATTGATCCTATAAGGTAGACCTTGATTGGCTTGTTTTAAAAATACTTGACGCAGATAGTCATCAAAAGCCTGATTATCTACAATTTTATAATCTTGGTTGATAATACCCGCATTTAATAATAAAGCTTCAATAGCCTCTATTGACTCAAATTCCGTTTTTGAACCATCGGCGCCAGCACAAACATTTACACTTAACAGTAGTGCAATTAGGAGTAAAAACAATCTCATATGTATCTATCTTTGTTAAATAAAGCAACTTTATCAATTGTTATACTTATCCAATAAAACCACCCGTAGGTGGTTTAAATACAAAATATACAATAAAGCTCAATAACCATTCGCTTTTAACTTAACTTTGAAAGGCTCTGATTGAGCTTCTACTGCTTCTTTTAGTTCAGGCGTAATTTCAGCACCCATTTCTTCTAACATTAACAATGCAAATTCAGAAGCACTTTCAGCAAAATCTTGATTATTGATCAATGTCTTAGATAATTTTATATTCTTTGGGAAATCTGGAAAAAATTCATTAAAATCCTTTTTATCTTCAATCCCTAGATAAATAAATCTTCTCCAATCATTAGTTTTAAGATCACGAACAAAGATAACATCTGCTTGGGTCTGCATATTTTTTTTAAACATTTCATCTTGCGATCGCATTGGAACCACACAAACTTCCCCAACGCTAGAGATATAGTTTAACTTTGGTTTTAGCAATGAAAAATCAATATTTTTATAAGAATCATCTTTAGCTAAATCCTGTTGAATTTTTACATCTTCTCTATATTTAGCATCACTGATCCACTCACCAGATGAAAAGGTTTGTCCTTGATGATTAGGCTTTAGTTTACGATCATATTCAATCTGATCATAATAATGAATGATGTCATCAAGTGTGCCATTTTTTAAAATTTCAATTTCTTTATCACCTTGCTGCTTAAAAATTTCATAGCTTTTTTCGCATTGTAAATTTTCTGCAAAAGAAACATTTGATGCTAAAGTTGTTATAGCAATCATTAATAATTTTTTCATGAAATATCCCCCTTAATCTTTTGGGGAATACGATACGCACAATTAACTCAAAAATAAACTTTTGCTTAGAAATTTCTTCACGAATGATGCTTTTGAGTGAAATTTAACCTCAAATAAATCAAATCAATTTAGCTCGTCATGTCCTCATAATATGAAATTTCCAATAATATAGTCAAAATACTTGAATTTGTAACAAATTCAAGTTATGGTAATAAAAATCATTGCACAAATTGGTAAATTATTTAATAGTTAAGTTTTTAAAGAATTGTCGAAAGACTAGTTAACTGAATATTTATCAATAATTTCTTATTCACATTAAAAATCAATCTATTATGAACAGTAAATTCGTTACCACATTATTGATGATCTTCGTTCTTTCCGCTTGTAGCAAAGAGCCTGATCAAAATATGTCTAAGCAAACAGATCGCCCTACGGTGACTGCACAATTTGAACAATCAGATGAAATGATTAGTAAATATCTTGATCAGTTGGATGATCCAAATACTACATTAGATGATAAAAAAAGAATCGTATGTGTAGATTATCCTAAGGAATACAAAACAAATTACATGCCGAGTTTACTCAAATTGAATCCAGAAAATTACACACAAGCCAAATTGCTATCCGATTTGGACATCGCTTTGAGTTATTACAAGGAAAAAGAAAATATTCAATGCCCTTAATATTTTCGATTTTTTAATCAATCATTGATTTAAATTTGCTTAAAATACGCTGTGAAATCTCTTTTGCCCAAAGTTGATAGATGTCTTGACTTGGATGAAACCCATCACTCGCCATTTGCAAATTTAAGGCTTTAAAATGGGCTAAATCAAAATGAATCAACTGGTAATTTTTATTATTTTCAATAAATTGGGCTAATTTTTCATTCATCTTGCTTGAGTATTTTCCAAACAACCATGCCAATGGATTTGGCAAAGCTGGAAATAAATTCATTGGCGGTACACCAGTGACCAAAATCAATTGTGGTGTAAATTTGGACTCAATGGTGGCATAAAACTGTTTTTGCTGTTGTATCCATTTTTTCGGGGAACGTAGTTTTGTCACATCATTGACGCCAACAGATGTAATCACAACATCAAATTGTTGGTTTGGTAACTGCTTGGTTCTCTGCAAAACTTGTAAAGTGGTATCCCCTGTTTTTGCTTCAAGTCGATAAGTCACTTCGAAATCTGTACAAACTTCCTTTAAAATTGAACCCAATAATGCTTGTTGCTGATTTTCAACACCAACACCTGCTGCGGCAGAATCGCCTAAAATCAAAATCGATAAAGCTTGACCAGTACCCAAAACGCCACTTCGCAGCCCTTGAGCTTCAGGTAATCTTGGTGTGTTTTTCTTGACTCGATAACCCTGAATAAGTAAAGCAGGCACCAGTACAAATGTTGAAAATTTCAAAAACATAACAATACCCATAAAATTCAATAGATTGAATATCCATCATCGCCAAAGGCAATTTATACTGTCCTAGTTCTTGCATAGGTTTAAAAGTAAATTAAAGTAATCCAGTTCTGATGAACACTTGTTTTCTTTTAACGATAAACTCAAAAGACCCGTTAGGGTCTTTTGAGTAATGAATGCTAATCACAGTTTAAAAGTAAAATGAATCAACCTAATTTATTCACCAATTTTAATGGCAACACTTTCATTGCGAGTCCTATTGGTAACCACGGCCATTGTGGAACATAAGCTTTAACAGGTTGTTTCTCAATCGCTTTAACCAGTAAATGTGAGCCTGTTTCAACATCAACTTCAAAAGGTAGTTTTTTTGCACCTTCGTTGATTTCAGTACGAATATAACCTGGAAAAATCGTAGAGACTTTGATTTGGGTATCAATTAATTCAGCACGAATGCCTTCTGCCAAGGCAGCCACTCCTGCTTTGCTGGCACCATAAGCAGTCAAGTGTTTAGGCATGCCGCGGAGAGCGCTCATTGAAGAAATCACCACCAAATGCCCGAATTTCTGTTCACGAAAAATCTCGACTGCTGCCTCACACTGTGCCAAAGCTGAAATAAAATTGGTTTCAACAGTCGCTCGGTTAATTTCAAACTTGCCATTTCCAATACGTCGTCCTTCACCAACACCAGCATTGACAATGATTCGGTCTAAGCTTCCAAAGTCTTGTTTAAACTCACGAAAGACTTGAAAAACCTGTTGATAATTGGTCACGTCCAAGACTTTAGTGATGACTTTGACGCCATATTTAGATTCCAATTCCTGTTTTAAACTGTCAAGTCTTTCTAAACGCCGTGCGCAGATTGCTAAATTATAGCCTTTTTGTGCAAATTCCCGTGCCATTCCTGCACCGATTCCTGAACTTGCGCCAGTAATTAAAATCGTTTTTGCCATGATAAATTCCTTGAATAATTTTTATATTTCTCAGTGTGGTCTTAAATCCATGTCAATAACTGTGGATCTTCAACCTTAATAAAATGATGTTCATTTAAACTGAGCAATTGCGGTTCATTACCCACCAAACGTAATGTCGTCAGGCTGGTATTGGCAATTGCCCAATTCAGTGCGAATGTTTTGTTTGGATTTAATTCCAAAAGTTTGCCCGCAACAACTGAGATTACTCCACCAGAGGTAAAAACAATTGCATAACGAGGTTTGGTTTTAGCTAAATCATCACATAGATTTTGCAATGCACCTTCGACTCGATTCTTAAAATCTGGCCAGGATTCGTCATATTCATGATGATATTCACCACCCGTCCAACGATTGATTGCCCCTTCAAAAATCTTGGCTAAATAAGCACGAGGACTTTTTTCTTTAGCCACATCTTGTTTAAGCAAATGAGGTTCATTAAAACGTGGGTCATATTGAGCAAAAACCTGTTGATGATTAAACTCATTCCAATTGTGATCAGTGACAACGGCAACATCTGGAAAACTTTCAGCTAAAGCAAAATGCGCTGTTTGTTGATGCCTTTGCATCGAACCTGCAATCACATAAGGCGCTTCTTTCAAAATTTTATCGAAATATTGACCCAATACCTTTGCCTGTAATTCACCATTTGGAGAGAGCTTATCGTAACTTTCAGCGCCAAATGATGCTTGGCCATGACGTACCAAATAGATTGTGGTCATTTCCCTAAAATTTCCTTAAACTTTTCAATGTATTTCTGAGCAACTTCATTGGCTTCAATTTTCTGCATACCAATCAACTTTAGAGCACGAATATGTAAAGCATGGATCACAATCCAAAAATCTTTAAATGCTGGATTATCCGTTTGCTTATGGTAATAACGATAGTAAATTTGCTGTGCAATGACTGCTAAACGGAAAATACCAAAGACTTCATAGAAAGCCCAATTTTCAGGTTTTAGACCTGTTTTTTCTAAATAATATTCAACCACTTCCTTTCGGCTAAACATACCTTTAAGGTGAGTGGGTTGTCTGCGAGTAGACTTAAAGATTTGATTGTCTGTATCTTCAACCCAATATGCCAATGCAGAACCTAAGTCCATGAGAGGATCGCCAATGGTAGCCATTTCCCAATCCAGTACACCAATCACCTGTGTCGGATGCTGAGGGTCAAGAATGACATTATCAAAACGCCAATCATTATGAATCACACAACTGGTCGAATCAGCAGGGATATTTTCATTTAACCACTTACGAACAAATTTAAAGCTTGGTACATTGATGGTATGTGCTTTTTCATAACGTCCATCCCATCCTTCAACCTGACGACGACAGTAACCATCACCTTTCCCTAGCTTTTCCAACTCAGTACCTTTAAAAGGAACTTGATGTAATTCAATCAGCTTATCAAGAACATTGATACATAGCTCTCGAACCTGTTGTTCATTAAAATCAAGTTCAGGCGGAAGTTTGGCACGGGGAATGATTCCTTCAATACGTTTCATCACATAGAAATCGCATCCAATTACTGATTCATCTTGGCAAAGTGCGACCATTTCAGGCAAGACTGGGTAATAAGCTGCGAGCCATTTCTGTACATGATACTCACGTGCCATATCATGTGCAGATTTCGCTTTTGTTCCTTTAGGTGGACGACGCAAAATTAAATCTGCATTGCTATATTTTAAGCGATAGGTCCAATTCGAAGCACCACCAGAATACTGCGTAACTTCTACTGGACCGATAATTTCAGAGCCATTCTCGATCAACCAATTGCCAACTGCACGAATGTCAAGTTCTTCACCTTCACGTACTTTTCCACCAACATCAATAACTGACATGCTTTTTCCCTGAATTTTTTCTGTTTTAAATCAAAAAAACTTTGAACCGTAAGCTAAGTTTGATTTTATGTACTGACCGTTTTATGTATAACATCTTTAAGATAAAACAGTCAGCATTCAATCATTAAACTGTTACTTTTTCTTTGAAGCATATCCTCGTTTTTTTAATTCTAATTTTGCAATCATTCCTTTATGAACTTCATCAGGTCCATCTGCTAAACGTAAGCTTCGTGCTTGTGCAAAAAAGCCAGTTAAAGGGGTATCGCGAGAAACGCCCATTCCCCCATGAATTTGGATCGCCATGTCCACCACTTTTTCAAGGACTGAGGGAGCAACCACTTTAATTGCAGAAATTTCAGTAAGTGCTGCCATATTACCTTGAGTATCCATTTTGTAGGCTGCGTACAACGTTAATAGTCGAGCTTGATCAATCGCTACTCGCGCTTCTGCAACACGTTCTAAATTTCCACCCAGTTTCAAAATTTCTTTACCAAAAGCACTGCGGCTCATACCTCGATCAATCATCAATTCAAGGGATTTTTCTGCAGCGCCAATACAACGCATACAATGATGAATACGACCAGGACCTAAACGACCTTGTGCAATTTCGAAACCTTGTCCCGCTCCGCCAATAAAATGACTGACAGGCACACGGACATTATTGAAACTAATTTCACCGTGACCATGTGGTGCATCATAGTCACCAAATACAGGTAACATACGCTCTATCTTCACACCTTGTGTATCTACTGGGACCAGAACCATTGAGTGTTGATGATGACGGTCTTTATTTACATCAGGCGTATGCGCCATAAAGATAATAATTTTGGCATTGGGATCGCCTAAACCTGAAGACCACCATTTACGACCATTTAAGACAATTTCGTCACCATCCACCACAGCTGTTGCCTGCATATTGGTTGCATCAGAGGAAGCAACAGCAGGTTCTGTCATACAAAATACTGAACGAATTTTGCCTTCTAATAGAGGTTGAAGCCATTGTTGTTTTTGCTGCTCTGAACCATAGCGCCAAAGCACTTCCATATTGCCACTATCTGGAGCATTACAATTAAAGACTGTTGGTGCAAGTAAACTACGTCCAGACAGTTCAGCAATATGGGCATATTCCTGCACTGACAAGCCTGCCCCTAGTTCTGGATCTGGCAGAAACATGTTCCAAAGCCCTGCTTTTTTTGCTTTATTTTTAAGAACTTCTAATTGTGCTGGCCATTGCCACGTTGTCCAGTCACCGCCTTGGTTAAGGTGATGAACTTCATTCCAAAATTCAGTTTCTACAGGTTCAATTTCATTTTCAATAAACGCTTTGGTCCGTTCGACATATTCTTTTGCACGTGCTGAAAGCTCAAACATTTTTTATCTTCCTGTAAAATCTTTTGATCAATATTTGGATAACGACCTTTACTTTACATTAGCTGAAAATTTATTATGAACCAAATGATTTAATTCAATATCAGACTATGAATATGATTCATAATAATACGCATCTAGACCTATCAATTTTCAATCATGTTGATATTAATTTATATCCACTTTTTATCGCCATCTATGAGCAGAAAAGTATTTCTAAAGCGGCAAAAGTCTTGTTTATTACACAATCCGCTGCAAGTCATGCCTTACAAAGATTACGACAACATTTGCAAGATGATCTATTTGTACGCGTAGGCAGTAAAATGTTACCTACACCTTTTGCTGAACAGATCTATCCCACTGTGCAGAATGCATTATTTTCTTTTCAAGATATTTCTAAACAAAAACAAATATTTGATCCTAATTCAATACAAACACTGAGGGTTGCTGTACATGATGAAATTGAACCGATAATTTTCCCCCGCTTAATTCAACATTTTCAGAAATTGAACTTGAACATCCAATTTTTAAGCACGAAATTAGATCGTAAAAATGTTGTTGTAGATTTGGCTACACAGCAAGTTGATTTTGTGATTGATTTAGAACAAAACTATGGTGAAAAAATTAATTATCAAAACTTAGTTCAAGATCAGTTTGTGATGTGTAGCCAACATACGCAAATGAATCGTAAGCTTTATTTTTCATCACCGCATATTGGAGTGTCTTCACGCCGTACAGGTGTGCTCTTGGAAGATATATATTTGAATAAAGAACAGTATAATCGACAAATCTTTTTACGCTGTCAGCATTACTCAACTGCGTTACAAGTTTTAGCACAATATCCTGAAGCGATTTTAACAATTCCCAAACAGATTTTGTCGCATCTGAATATTGAAGATTGTATTCATATTTTTGATATTCCAGTTGATTTACCTGTTTTAAATATGGGCATATATTGGCATCAAGCTTTAAGTGAAAATTCTAGACATACTTTTTTAAGAGATGAAATTTTTAAAATTTTTGCTTAGGCTATTTTAGTAATGAAAATTTTATATAAACATCATTAAGATGTACTAGCCCATACTCATTAAGTCATGATCTCGTTCATTTTAGTTATTCCATTATTTTTGGTCCTTAACATAAATTTAAAATTTAAATCATTTATGGATGTTGAGTTGTTTGCTTATTACATTGTTCAGCTTCAGCACCAAGCTTTAAAATATTCACAATATGTGCAATACAGTAGATGGTATTCAGTTGAACATGTTTATTTTCAAAGCTTTTTGAATGCTCATAGCCATTGATAATAAAAGTTTCTTTAGGACTTCTCCCCTCTGCGCGCACATCTTGTCCAGATTGATAGCTCACCGTACCATCTCCTGCACAAGTCGGTTTTAAATCCAAATAAAATGTCGCTTTATTGGTTTTTGAAATTTTAAATTTTTCATCCAATAAAATCTCTCTTACACCATCTTTTTTATATGCATTGTCTTGTAAATTATGCGCCTTGGTTCCATCTATTTTCACCGATTCGTTTTCATCAATTTGATTCGACTCTGCTGCGTTAATATCTGTACGGTATTTGATATTAGGGAATTCAATGATCTGTTTCTTGCCATATAAACTCATTAATTCAATCAGTTCTTCTTCACTCGTAATGTTCAGGACTTCTTTACAACGCCAAACCACCTGTCCAAATGCTTTATAACTTCCATCAGCAGCATAGTTCGCATAAGTATTGCTATGGTAAACATCTTTAATATGATCGTGTAATTCTTTAACTGTTTCGATATTTTTCATATAAACGTCAAAAATACTAGCAAGCTTCTCTTTTTTCATTTGTAGTGCAATTAATCCCGCCGGATCAATAAAATCAGGGTTAATCATTGCCCACCAACAATCTTTACGTTGGTAAATATCAGTATAAGGGTCATTACTTTTTGGCAATGTTGCTGTGATTTCTCCTGTTGGTGTTTGAGCTTTAATGACCAACCATGCACTTGAATTTTTCGGAAAATCGACACTGTTTGAATAGTTTGAAAAAGGTAACAACTCCAAACCACCTGGCGCACTTGCTAATGTTGCAGTCAAGCGTTCAGAGGTATCGCCAAACATAAATTTAGTTGCCCAAGCTAATGCACTATTGAGTAACCCTGTAGAAGCCTTCCATCCATCCCAACCTACAGTAAGGCGTTGATAGACTGCTGGTGCACCACTACCCGGCATTGCACCATGCACTACTCCTGCAATCTTATCTTTGACTTTATCATTTTGGATTAATGCACGAGTCACCAATCCCCCCATAGAGTGGCTAACAATAATGAATTTCTTAAATTTTGCTGTCGGAAATTCTTTTTTCACTTGTGCCATGACTTCATTATTAAGCCGATCAGCAATTTGATCCGCTGACTTCATATTGGTCTGTAACCAATTATAGCCACAAGCAAACACTGGAAAGGCATAATCTGCCAACTCCTCATGTTGTGCCAAGTTTAATAAATCAATCGTATTTTGAGCAGACCAATGGTTGAGGTTTTTTTCAGTGTCTTGATTTGCATGTTGAACTATTTTTTCCCATTCCGCTGTACCATTAAACTTATCCTTTTCTTGATCTTTTAATTTTTTAAATGGACGATTTAACTGATTTTCCATATAAATCAACAAATCAGCATAACCAATAGTGATCACTGATCCCCAGCCTCGCGCTAAAGCAAGCTCTTGGGTAAGATACGGCAGATCCTTCTTATTGATTTTAACATTGCCGTCATAGCCCACTTCAGTGGTTTTAGGATTTAATGCAATTTGTCGCGCGCGAGCATCGCGTTTACTGTACTGAATAATTGTACTCAGTGAAATTCGGGGATACCAAACTTTATTTTTCTTTTTATCCTTAATATTTGATCCCATAATGCCTGGAATAAAAATAATGGGGACCACATATTTAGAAGGTGCAAGAATTTCACACTCAGTTTTGACACTACTCGGAGTGGTTTGTGAAACATAGGATATCATTCCTGATTCGTATAGCGTTTCATATGGTTCATGGCTGTGTATATTGTTGGACATGTTATTCTCAAAATTTACGGATGGTTTTTAAAATTGATTCATAAAGTTTAATTGCATCGACCTGATGTAAACTGCTACTTTGAGTCAGCGGGGAATCATATCCAGTGTCTACTTCAAAGCTAATTAAAGGGTCTTGATTGTTATTGGCAGTACCTGTATGTTCCCACAATGCACTTAAGCCATCTTTACCTTTCATTTTTTCCACTGAAATCCACTCTTGACCTGTTAAGTGAGTAGTCTGTTTTTCTCCTTTACGAATATTGCCTTTGTCTATTTGACGCTGACTTTGACCTACCTCTTTTAATTTCTTTTCGATGCGTGGAATCATCGGTAAAACATATTCATCATTGGTTTCTGCTTCAAAACGTAACACAACTGTTGGGTAGTTTTTAAAATCAAATGCATGAGTCTGAATGCTATAACGATAGCGTTTTGTCTCATCTTTGATAAAACCTTGATAGATACATTGCCCTACTTCTTTAGGGACTTCATGTTCAGGGCGATAACGTAAATTTCGAATCAGATTTTGAAGAGCTTCATTACTTTCGGCTGTCCACTGTGGTGTATCACTGTGCATACCTTCAATCAAAAAAAGTGTATTTCTATCAAGTACAAATCCAAAAACATCATATGGTAGGTTTTTTTTGTCAGCTAATTTTCCTTTAAAAATCTTAGTTAATCGTCCATCAATTATTTGTACTTCTGGATCCTCAAAAATTTTACGATTGCCTTTTGTATAATCATTTCTCCATTTTTGAACTGCCTTATCAAAATCCTGTCTCGTGGCTTTGCTTTGCGAGCTAATCGTAAATGAATCGTATTTATCATAACGTTCAAGTGGATTGGCTTCGGCTGGAATATCAACGACATAGCGTCCAATACAATAAGGTTTTGTTTTTTCTAAATTGATCATGTTATTTCCAGTATTGTTTATTTCAGATTTTGCAGTAATGCAGCCTGCACTCATCAAGCAAGTGCTTAATAATAAAAAAAATAATATTTTGTTCATTGGTAGTCTCTTTTAACTTTATGTGTTTGAGTGCTAGATTATTTTTTAAATACTGACATGCTTAAAATTTACGGATGGTTTTTAAAATTGATTCATAGAGTTTTAATGCATCGATCTGCTGTAAACTGCTACTTTCGGTCAACGGAGATGAACGTGCAGTATCTACCTCAAAGCTAATTAAAGGGTCTTGATTATGGTTGGCAGTACCTGTATGTTCCCACAATGCACTTATGCCATCTCTACCTTTCATTTTTTCCACTGAAATCCACTCTTGACCGGTTAAGTGACTAGTCTGTTTTTCTCCTTTACGAATATTGCCTTTGTCTATTTGACGCTGACTTTGCCCTACTTCTTTTAATTTCTTTTCGATGCGTGGAATCATTGGTAAAATATATTCATCATTGGTTTCTGCTTCAAAACGTAACACAACTGTTGGGTAGTTTTTAAATCTAAAACCAAGTTTTTGGATGCTATAACGATAGCGCTGAGTTTCATCTTTGATAAAACCTTGATAGATGCATTGCCCTATTTCTTTGGGAACTTCATGTTCAGGACGATAACGTAAATTTCGAACCAGATTTTGAAGAGCTTCATTACTTTCGGCTGTCCATTGTGGTGTATCACTGTGCATACCTTCAATCAAAAAAAGTGTATTTCTATCAAGTACAAATCCAAAAACATCATATGGTAGGTTTTTTTTGTCAGCTAATTTTCCTTTAAAAATCTTAGTTAATCGTCCATCAATTATTTGTACTTCTGGATCCTCAAAAATTTTACGATTGCCTTTGGTATAATCATTTCTCCATTTTTGAACCGCCTTATCAAAATCCTGTCTCGTGGCTTTACTTTGCGAGCTAATCGTAAATGAATCGTATTTATCATAACGTTCAAGTGGATGGGCTTCGGCTGGAATATCAACGATATAGCGCCCAATACAATAAGGTTTTGTTTGATCTAAATTAAGTATATTGGCATTACTATCATTAGCGACAGAATTGGCACATATACTGTGTGCTTGGATAATCAAAAAAGTCATTAAAATACACTGTTTAATCATCGACATATCCAAGTAATGTGACCTTGGCTTTGGTCATGGCAAGCGAGGTCACTAGATCAGTTTTACCTTCTGCATCTGTGATACCTTCAATGATTTTTCCATTTTCAGTTTTGATTTTATACTTCATATTCGGCATTGCTTTACCTGCCTTATTTCGTAACACAAAAAATTCATCATAGTCCACTTGTAGTTTAGGCATCGCTGTTAAATCAGTATTTAAAGTATCTCCTGGCATGGTTTTGATTTGACCAGCTTTTAACGACAAAGTGCCAGGACAAACAATATCAATATTCCCGCCCTCCATTTTGAAGAAACTGCCGCCAGATGCGATCAATATCCCTTTACCACTTTCGATTTTGACAAAATCATTTACCGAATACAGATGCATGAGTTCTTCTGAGGCAATTTTTAAACGATCTGCTTGCGATTCAATTTCTACAGGACCTTGCCCAGCTTTAATTTTGATTCCAGCAGTTTTAGCAAAGAGTGAAATCTTATCTAAAACATTTGCTAAAAATCCCCGACCAGAAAATATTTGAACATTACGTTCAGTGCTTAAATCTATATTTTCTTTGGCTTGCGCAATAATTCCTTGATCTGCATCTAAAATCAGCGACTCTTTGGCATCAATCGCGATATAAGGTGTTGAATTTGATTCATTCCATTGAGGTAAATTTGTTTTAATTGTTTCTTGCAAGCTAAGTTCTGGCTCAGTTGTTTGATGTTTATACGTTGCCGTTTGAATCGCTTTATTTATTGCTAAAAATTTTTCGATATTCTGTTGCAACTGATGATGATCGAGTTGCTTTCCTAAAGCATTCTCAGCTTCTTCTGTGGTAATCAAGATACCTTTGGGTGCACGCATTGCCCCCCACTGATCTGTCCTTAACTCAAAACCCTCTCCACGACCTTCACTCTCTGCGCTTTCTTTAGGGTGACTTAAATTGCCCAAATTCAGTTGACTCGCGCCATGACTTGATTGTAATTGTGTGCTTATTTGTGTAGTCGTATCATCAAATCTGAGTTGCCCAAAGCCCTCCCCAGCGACCTCTTTTGAGCGGATACCACTGAGCTTTTTGGTGTCAGGTAGTTTGCCTTTAATATCGAACTGGGTTGGATTTCGATGTCCTTCATGAATCCGTCCAGTAATAAATGGACGATCAAGGTTTCCCTCAAAGAAATCTACCGCGACAATCTCTCCGACACGCGGGAGAAATCTTGCGCCATAACCCTCACCCGCCCAAGGGGTAAGCACATCCACCCATGCAGAGTCCGTGTCATTATCATTAGCTCCTGCACCGCCATCATGAGCATGGTCTTCTGTTCGGGTAAACAAGAAACGAATTTTTATTCGTCCCCATTCATCGACATAGATTTCTTCACCATCTCCCACCACAATGGCACGTAGAACATATGTAGTGGGGCGATGTGCCAATGGATGATATTCAGGTACAACTGCAATATGCCGTCGTACCAAAGTTAATTCGTTGCCTTGACGCTCTTGTTGAAGGTCTTTAGTCGTTTGCCAATGACTCAGGCTGAGGAGTTTTTCAATTTGATCTTGAATGTCTTTGGGAAAATTGTTCTGATTATAAAAATGCTTACTTAATATCAACATCTCATTGTTTTCGATATGATTTCTATCCAGCTCTGGATGACCTGTTAACTTAAACCAATAGCCGACCTGTATATCACGCACACTACTCTGTGCCTTAAAATATTTGGCTTGCAAAGCTTGGTATTGATTTAGTTGGGTACTCAACTTCTCTAGTTGATGATTGCCTGATGTTGTGGCTTGATCTTCACCTTTAAGATCACGAATCCAAGCAGGAGAAATACTCCACGCTTGTTCTAAACTTAAACTTTCATTGTCTCTATTTGCACTGTGTTTATGTGCACTCAGAATAGAACCACTGCCATCTTCCTGCACTAAACTGTCTGCTTGCCAACGTTGTACATGGATTGCTGTTGACTGTAAATTGCGTTCAGCAATCAAACTGGTGATACTGTCATAAGCTTCAGTCGCATTTGATCGATGATAGCGAATGTTGCGACGTTCAAGTGCCTTAAACTGATCATTGTGATCTATTAATCTAAGTTTTTGTGGTTCAATACTTTGATTGTTGTTTAAAGCAATAAAATCAGATTCATCAATCAGCCAATTAATTGATTCCTCGCGTAAAATCCGAGTCAAATATGTGTGATCAGATTCGTTAAGTTGCATAGAAAACGGGCGTACATCATAGCTCTTGCTGAGACCACTGAGGTCCAGTTTTAAACTGGATGCAAATAAAGCGCTTTTGGCTCTCCATTCATTGAAAATTATTTCAAAAATTTCAGGAACACTTTTATCTAAAAACACCCGACTATTATGACGCTTATGCCATAAGCTTGTTGCATCTTGCAGGGTCAAACGATAAAGCGTAAAAGCACCATCAGATTGTCCCTGACTCGCCCCAGTAATCATCCCTGTAGTTCTAAACAGCTTACCTGAATCTGTGACTTGATCTACAGAGACTTGGCAACCGATAAACGCTTTAAGTTCAATAAATGGATTGAGAGACAGGCAAATCAGTTCTGCTGACAATCCTTCATTGATGGCATGAAAACCATCAATTCGTTGTAACATCACTTGTGCACTGAGTTCCAAGTTTGAAAATTGAACACTAATTGCTCGTTTTTGTGTCCCATATCCCATTTTATCTAGAATAGTAAGAATATTATTCAACATTATTATGACCTTATTTTTAATGTAGAAAAACTTAACACAAAATTTAAATTCACTCAAATAATAATGATAGTTATTATTGATTATCGTTGTTGGTGCACAAACACACCCTTTTAAACTATTGATTTAAATAATAAAAAAACTACAAAAAACAAAATTTTGTGTTTTAAACATATGTACTTAATTATTATAATTAAGTACATAGTGGTCGCTGCTTTGCAGCCACTTTAGAGAAGATAAAAATCATCAATCAAAAATTATGCTTTTACCGTACAGTTTTTTTCTGTACACGTTTTATCGTTGAGAATGTAAATTTTTAATTATTTTTAATTAACCAGATTAAAAACTGAGTATTTTTAGTCGTTTATACAGTTTAATACGATTAATATTATATCTAAAATGCTTAGGTTATTTAGATCAACATGACTAGCATTGCTTATTTACCCTTGTTTATATTTTTGTTTTTGACTAAAATAGCGCCGAAAATTTAAACATTCTTAATAAAAACAACGTATAGGAAACTTATGAATCCTCTTGAAACTCAGACTTCAATGTCTCAACCCCACCCTGCTTCGTTTACCCCCAATAAAGATAACCCATTTTCACCTAAAGGGCGTTTTGGTCGCCTGTCTTATCTTGCTTGGTTATTTATTATCAGTATGCTCTATACATGTGTACTGTTTATTATTGCTGGTATTGCTGTTGTCGCGCTCATGCAAACAGGAAGTCAGAATCCAGCTGCTTTATTGCAATCTGGCTTAGGCTATTTTGTTATTTTCCTCGCTGTTGTTGTGGTTATTGCTTTTACCGTAGTCAATATTTGTATCGCGATCCGACGTATCCATGACTTAAATAAAAGCGGCTGGCTATGGTTGTTATTTTTAATTCCTCTTGTGAATATTTTCTTTGGTATATATGTGATGTGCGCCAAAGGTACTGAGGGCAATAATAACTATGGTCCGCAACGACAAACCGAACAAACAGAAAAGTTACTCGGTAGCTTATATGCTGTTTTCTTAGCTATTTTTATTGTGGCTTATGGTTCGATTGCAGTATGGATGATTTCAATGCAAGGCAGCATGCCACAAAGCATGGATAGTATGGAAATGACTGAGCATGATACGTCTAACTTAGAACAAGAACTTGCGCAAGCAGCTCAAGAGCTCGAACAAACAAGTGATGAGATCGAACAATCAGCACATGATTCTGAACAAAGCACTGAAGCAGCAAATCAAACTGAAAATGAAGATACTCATTCCAACACACAAGAAGTCAATCAAAGATAATGCTTCCTGAGTATTTAAAAGAGGTCTATCAAGACCTCTTTTTTATTGAGCAATCATAATCAATTTTTCAGATTGGTTAATTAACGAAAATTTAACTTGATATTCACGGCGTCTCACTTAACGAAAAATTTTTGCCATCTTTTATCTAAACAAAAAGAACAAAGCACTAATTGGTTTGTAGCGCATGAGTGATACATCACCTACGCAAATCTATTTAAACTTTAGATATAAAGCGTGGCAATGGAAAGTTCATATCATTCAACAATAGCTTTACTGGATAGATTTTATTGATCAAGAGAAATTATATTTTACTGCATGAGTCTTTCAATGGCTTAACAATATGAAAAAGATCTATTGATTTAAATAAAAAATGAGGAATAAATTCCTCATTTTCATTTGTTCTAAAAATTAAAATTTAATATGCCCATTGAATCAACATTCTAAAAAAACCTGCAATGATGGCTAACGTTAAAAAACCACCAAGCCATAACAAAATAAACCACTGTGTTTGAGAAAGTTTCAAAATTCACGACCTCGCTACTGACAATGTATCTGGTTTCAATCAACCCAACGATCAATTTAAATCGCTGAGTCTTTAATCTTTTAAAAGATTTACTGAATGAATCAGTGATAACCCTCATCCCCAATACGCACTTTGTCTCTAAACACCCAATATGAAAGCCCGGTATAGATCAAAATAATGGGGATTAAGATTAAAGCACCAATTAAGGCAAACAATTGACTGCTTTGTGGCGCTGCAGCATCCCAAATCGTGATAGATGGCGGAATAACATAGGGCCACAGACTGATGATAAATCCAGTATAAGCAAGGAATACCAAAGCTAAGGTATAGATAAAAGGACTGAGTTCATTATGTTGTTTACATGCACGTAAAATCAGAACAGTAAAGATCACCACCAAAATTGGTACAGGGCTGAAATACATCAATTGAGGCTGACTAAACCAACGTGCGGCAATTTCAGGATGTGCCATTGGTGTATAAATACTGACAGCGCCAAAAATGAGTAATAATGCAATCACTAACTTCGGCATGAGTTGATACATACGATGTTGCAAATCAAGCTCAGTTTTAAAAATCAACCATGCGCAACCCAAAGCAGCATACAGTACAACCACACCAAACCCAGTAAAAATCGTGAACGGCGTCAACCAATCTAATCCACCACCTGCATACATATGATTTTCAACTTTAATCCCTTGAATATAGGCACCTAAAATCATACCTTGGAAAAAACTGGCAAGAATTGAGCCACCAATGAAAGCCTTGTCCCATAAATGTTTGGTTCTATTGGCTTTGAAACGAAATTCGAAAGCCACGCCACGGAAAATTAAAGCCACCACCATCAAGATAATTGGCATATAAAGTGCGGATAATACTGTTGCATAGACCATCGGGAATGCAGCATATAAACCCGCCCCACCCAAAACCATCCATGTTTCATTACCATCCCAGACAGGGGCAACCGTATTCATCATCACATCACGTTCTTGTTGATCCTTGAAAAATGGGAACAGAATTCCAATACCCAAATCAAAACCATCCAGAACCACATAAATAAATACGCCAATGGCAATAATGACAATCCAAATCAGAGATAAATCAATCATTATTTAGGCTCCTGTTCGTTTGAATCAACACTTTCATCTACACTGGTCAGTGGTCGTTTCGATGCAAGAATTACAGCTTCTTCACTATGTGCTTGACCTTCAGGTGTTGAATAAATAAATTGCGGACCTTTATGCATCAGTTTCAACATATAGTAGATGCCAATTCCAAAAACAACACAGTAAACCACTACAAAAATAATCAGTGTTAGACCGACTTGTTCAGCAGATACAGGTGATAAAGCATCTTTCGTGCGCATCACGCCATACACAACCCACGGCTGACGACCAACTTCAGTGGTGAACCAACCTGCAAGCAAGGCAATAAAACCCGATGGTCCCATCACAAAAGCAAAACGATGTAGCCATTTGTTTTCGTATAGCTTACCGCCCTTGCGTAAGAACAAAGCAAATGCTGCAAGTAAAATCATCAGCATTCCTAGCCCAACCATGATTCGGAAGCTCCAAAACACGATGGTCGAATTAGGACGATCTTCAGGTGCGAATTCTTTTAAGCCTTTGACTTCACCATCCATCGTATGGGTCATGATCAGACTACCCAAATTTGGAATACCGACTGCATATTTAGTTTCTTCAGCCTGCATATCAGGAATCCCGAATAAATATAAAGGCATACCTTCACCTTTATTGGTTTCCCAATGTCCTTCAATCGCCGCAAGTTTAGCAGGTTGATGCTTCAAGGTATTTAGACCATGGTTATCACCGATTAAAACTTGCAATGGCGCAAGGATTAAAATCATCCACATTGCCATAGAAAATGAGGTTTTGACCAAAGCATCACGGCGACCTTTGAGTAAATGCCATGCAGCGGTCGCAGCAACCAACAATGCTGAAACTAGGAATGCGGCAGCTGCCATATGTGCTAAGCGATATGGAAATGAAGGATTAAAGACAATGGCGAACCAATCTTGTGGAACGATAATGCCATTTTCAATCGTGAAACCTTGTGGCGTTTGCATCCAACTGTTTGAAGACAAAATCCAAAACATTGAAATACAGGTACCCACCGCAACCATTGCAGTTGCAAAAAAATGCGCCCGTGGACCTACACGTCCCCAACCAAACAACATAATTCCAAGAAAACCAGCTTCAAGGAAAAATGCACTGAGCACCTCATAAGCCAATAAAGGACCTGTGACAGAACCTGCAACACGGGAAAACTCACTCCAGTTGGTTCCAAACTGATAGCTCATGACAACGCCTGATACGACGCCCATCCCAAAAGCTACAGCGAAAATTTTCACCCAAAATTTAAATAAATCTTGATATACAGGATTTTTTGTCTTGAGCCAGCGCCATTCTAAAACTGCCAAGAAACTTGCCAATCCGATTGAAATCGCAGGGAAGATAATATGAAAAGACACTGTAAAGGCAAACTGTATACGTGCCAATTCTAAAGCTGTTAATCCTAAATTCATGACATCACCTTATGCATAGATAAAGGTTGAGTATTGAATGCTTCTCGCAATATTTTTTGTTTTGCCAGATCAGCATACGCCTGAAATTTAGCCATAGTCTGTTGCTTTATGTTTTCATTCTGAACGATTAACCCTAAAAATTGCATGCAAGGGATCGTTTCCTGCCATTTGAGGAAAATTGAATACATCATGGTGATTCTCTACATCATAAATTCGAAATAGCATCCGATTGTTTTACATGCTTAAAATTAAACATTTCAAAGCAATGGATGGATGAATATGTTTATGTATAGCGTATCGGTGGGGCTCGCCCTTGAGGAATAAGAAATAAACGCTGTAATTCAAAATAGACATGTTGGAAGGCTTCAACATAAGCCAATAAGCGTATTTGTATACGCACCAATATTTCTTTTACGCCAATTTCAGGTGGCATCACCAAATTACCATAGACCACGCAATACTGGCATTGATGGTTCATATCATGATGATCATGACCTGAAGATGTTGCCTGTTGTGTCTGATCTAAGTGTAAATAGTGATGAATAAAGCTGGATTCTTGCTCATGATGACTATGTGCATGTGTTGGACGTAACAAAGATTGAGTGATGTCTTCACAGACCGGAGCAATTTGATATTGTTCAGGCAAGAGCGGCTGTAAAAAAACCGCAAGCTGTAAAAATACTGTTGCAAATGCTAGCAACAAACCACTGCGTCTTAACACAATTGATTGCTCATATTGACAGAGATACGAAAAAGGAAAATGTCACTTGATGCAGTCATTCTTAATCTGTGGTCAATAATGACTGAATAAAAACCAAGCACATTACTCAACTTTTCTTATATTACTATAGTACATTTATTTTGTTATTCAAAGCTTCTTTAGCACTATTTTAGCAATACTTTGCACTTTTTTTCATTTAGATTTTCTATATAAATCATCACTCGAATAGATACATTGATTAATTTATAAACTACATTAGATAAATGATAGTCAGTCTTTCTATAAAGCGGATTTTAGCAACGGCTAAAACGACGGCGATACTCCAGTGGTGTCAATCCTGTCTTCTTTCTAAATAATCGTCTAAAGGAACTTGGATCAAGATAACCAACACTTTGCATAATCATGTCAATGGATTGTTCTGTTTCCTCTAAACGCTTTTGCGCGGCTTCAATACGAATCGCCTGAATATAACTATTCGGTGGTACACCTAAAGCTGTTTTAAAACGGCGAATCAAAGTCCTCAAAGTCACATTAAACTGCTGTACTAAAAAAGCGATGCTGATCGGCTCTGCAAAATTAACTTCTATCCATTGTTGTATACGCTGCACCAATTCATCATGATGAAGATTAGAAATTTGTAGAATTGAATAAGACAGTTGACTACTACGACGATAATCAATCACAAAAGACTTCGCTGTTTGAATCGCAATTTCAAAACCATAAAAATGTTCAATCAAATGCAAGCCCATATCAAACCATGCCAATCCTCCACCAGCACAATAAATATGTTCAGAGCGAGTAATTAATTGCTCAGTCTTTAAATTAACATTTGGATAACGGCGCTCAAATAAATCTTTAAAGCCCCAATGTGTTGTAGCTAGACGTTGATCTAAAATCCCAGCCTCTGCTAAAAAGAAATTACCCGTACACATACCAACAATCATCCACTGTTGTTGGTTTGCATATCGAATAAAGTCTATCACTCCTTGCTGTTGGCTAACAATCTGTTCAATAGAAGCCCCTATCGTCGGAACAACGATAACATCCGTAGCTTGAACCGCATGAAAGGCGATGTCAGTCTGAATCTGTATACCGTTTATACATTGAATAGCATCTCCGTTTAAACTGGCAATTTGGACTTGAAAGAGTCTCTGAACATCTTGGTTCTGAATACGATTCCAACTGGCTCCAGTCATTGAAAATAAATCAACAATACAGGTCAAAGCTGAAGCCAAAGCACCATCAAACCCAACCACGGTGATTTTAATCATGACTAAAAATGCTGTAAGAATAATAATGTCATTTATAGCACTGATGATGTCATTTTTGACAAGTCTTATATTGATATTTTTTGATTAAGCTCGTTTCAAAATAAAAGTATTTAAAAAGGAATTTTTATGTCGTCATTGATTCATACTAAAGATCTCAACTTCTTGCTCTATCAAGTTTTCGAAGCTGAAACGTTAACTGAATTAAACCGCTACAAAGAACATGATAAAACCACATTTGACAGCATATTAAATACCGCACAAGGTATCGCAACAGACTATTTTGCACCGCATAATGCCAAAGCCGATCAAAATGAGCCTATTTTTGATGGCACCAACGTCAAAACAATTCCTGAAGTTAAAATTGCATGGCAACAATATGCAGCTTCAGGTTTATTGTCTGCACAGCATGATTATGAGCATGGTGGGATGCAACTTCCCACTCTAATACATATGGCATGTCATGCATTTTTTATGTCCGCCAACCCTTCTACAGCAGCATATCCATTTCTCACTGCTGCAGCAGCGAACCTGATTCAAGCCTTTGCTGCACCTCAACACAAAAAAATCTTTTTACCCGCAATGTTTGATGGTCGATTTGCTGGAACAATGGCACTCACGGAACCAAATGTCGGTTCTTCATTGGGTGATTTGACCACCAAAGCGATTCCGCAAGCAGATGGTAACTATCTGATCAAAGGTCAGAAAATGTTTATTTCTGGTGGTGATCAAGATATTACTGAAAATATTGTCCATTTGGTTTTAGCAAGAATTCAAGGTGCGCCGCAAGGCGTTAAAGGAATTTCACTGTTTATTGTGCCAAAGTTTAAAACGCATTTAGATGGTTCTGTAGCAGAATCGAATGATGTCCATTTGAGTGGTTTATTACATAAAATGGGCTATAGAGGGACAACTTCGACTGTGCTTAGCTTTGGTGAAAATGATCAATGCCAAGGTTATCTTATTGGACAAGCTGGTGATGGCTTAAAATACATGTTCAAAATGATGAATGAAGCACGCGTTGGTGTAGGTCTGGGTGCAGCGATGATTGGTTATCGTGGCTATTTAGAATCTTTAAACTACGCAAAAAATCGACCTCAAGGTCGATTGGTTGAGGAAAAAGACCCATCCAGCAAACCTGTCAATATTATTGAGCACAGTGATGTAAAACGAATGTTATTGGCACAAAAATCTTATGTAGAAGGTGGATTGGCTTTATGCTTATTTGCTGCACGTTTGATTGATGAACATCAGGCAGCGGACAACACAGACAGCGCGATTCTTTTAGACTTGATTACACCAGTCGTGAAGTCATTCCCCTCCGCCTATGGTCCCAAAGCCAATGATTTAGCAATACAAGTGCTTGGCGGTGCTGGATATACAAAAGACTATCCTGTCGAGCAATGCTACCGTGATAATCGCCTCAATCCGATTCATGAAGGAACCTATGGCATTCAGTCCTTGGATTTATTGGGGCGTAAACTATGGCAACATGATCAACAAGGCTTAAAATTACTGTTGCAACGTATTCATCAAACGCTTGATGAAGTCAGTGATGATGCTGCCCGCGAAATTGCTACGATATTCTGTAAGCATTTAGCCACGATTAAAAAAACCACCAATATACTCGGCGCTGCACTTAGACAAGGCAAAACCAAACAAGCCCTTGCCAACTCAGCACTCTATCTCGATATGTTTGGAAAGTTACTGGTTGCTTGGTTATGGCTTGAGATGGTCAATAAAGCAGTAAAAGCGTTTAAAGAATCAACGCATCAAGAGGATATAGATTTTTTAGCTGGAAAAATTCAAGCAGCACGTTATTTTATAATGTGGGAACTTCCTGAAATTGAACATCAAGCCAAACTTCTAATCAGCTTCGATGAGACATGTTCAATGATGCAAAATGACTGGTTTTAAATTCAAAGCGGTTTAATGAAAGCACCTTAACTGCACAGCTAAGGTGCTTTTTTAATAGGTATTTAAGTTATTTAAACACTTTAAAACGCACAGCATCATCCATATATGTTTTTTCTGATGCGTCAGCTTCAATTGAGCCAAACACCAACTGCGCACGAAGTTTCCAATTTTTAGGAATATCCCATTCAGCATGAACTTGTTCATCTACAATAGGATTATAATGTTGTAAAGAAGCACCTAAGCCATCACTATTTAAAGCGGTCCATGTTGCAAACTGTGCAATCGCGGTAGAATGTTCTGCCCATACTGGAAAGTTATCGGCATAAGAAGGAAATTGCGCTTGCAAATCTTTCACGACATCTTGGTCTTCAAAGAATAATACTGTTCCAAACCCTGCAATAAAACTATCCATTTTTGCTTCGGTTTTTAATGCACTTGCTTCATCTTTAGCATAAGTTTTGAGTTGGGCTTTGACAAAATTCCAAAATTTTTCATGCTCAGCATTAAACAAAATCACCGCTCGAGAAGATTGCGAGTTAAAAGACGATGGACTTTGTTTGATTGCTTGTTGAATGAGATCAGAAAGATATTCTGGAGAATGATTGACATGACGTCCAATCGCATAAATGGTACGGCGTTTATGAATTAAATCTAAAAAGACATTCGACATGAATTAAAATCCTTGGATATATCCTCGGGAAAATCCGATAGCACTAAAAATATTGTGAAGATATTTTAAAAAATCATCAATTTCAATGAATTGATAAAATCTGAAGTATTACAACATAAATAAATGGCTTAAGAATATCTGATTTCAATATAAACTTTGAATAAAAACAAATCATCAACATTAACTACTCTTCGATCACACACCAATGTTTTCTTAATGGATCCATTTGATTTTTATCAGAACAACATGTTTGCTATTTATACAATTTTTCATCTTTATTACACATAAGTATCTTATTTTTAAATAGTGTACTTATAATCTTCTGTAATCAAAAGTTGTAAGTTTTTATACTGCTTTAAAAAATCAATGAGTTATAAATGAAAGTCTTAAATTTAATGGGTCTACTCAGTTCAATCTTTATTCTTTTTTTATTATCTATTCATTATAGCCACTTAATATAATCAGACCCTGAAATGACACCGTTATAAGTTCAACAAGAACAGTAATGACTGTCCTTGTGAACGATGATGTACTTCCGAGATTTAATTAAAAATGTGCATTTAATACCTTTGCTGATACGGTATTTTTCCAAAGCTCACGTAATGTCGGCAAATAAAATTTTTCACCAAGATCAACCAACTCAGCATCAATCAAGGCATGTGTTTCATGCATAAATAAATAATCTAGCTCAACCGTAGACAATTGCTGCTGTTGTTTGGCAAATTCTTTACGCTTGGCTTGTGCTTGTTTAAGCAGTTGATCAGCAAAATCCTTGGTTTTATATTGACTGATTGCCTGTAATCTTAGTTCGATCACGCCCCAACCTGTCAATAGTTTTTTAAAGGTTTCAAAGTCTTCACTGGTCGACTCCCATGTCATTTTTTCTAGATCTTCATCTTCTGGGAGTACAGGAAGTAAAATTTCCATCACACTAGGAAAAATCTTTTTGAAATTTAAAATAAATTTAACAGGATGTTCACCAGGATAATCTTTAAACTGAACATGTTTCTGGACATCTGTTAAATAAATAGACAACATTAAAAAATCCTTAGTTAAGACACTGTTTCAAATGATTTATTCATAAAATATAAAATACAAATAAGTAAAGAACAGCAAAAAATGCAATCTCACAATTATAACAGTATATTTGATTCTAATTTAAGTGTTAAAAACTCTTTTAGGCATTTTGGATGATTAAAAAACCATTGAGTAAGATGATTTTTTAATCCATCCGATTGAAATTTTTTGCATGGGGTATGCTCTGACACCGCTTGGTCAATCGCTGAAAGCGCCTTTTAATGCCTTATATGATTGGACTGTAGAAAACATGGAAATGATTCGAGCGTATCAGTCTGATTATGACAGTAATGATAAATTGTACTAGCTCAAACCAGATC
>NZ_LBNA01000059.1:0-312891 GCF_001005515.1 Acinetobacter sp. Ag2 | reverse complement strand
CAGTTCAGGCAATTATGGACCGGTGACCTCTGCAATCAACCAACCGACAGGTGCTGTGAGTGGTGCAGTCACCGATGCTTCAGGCAATATTGGACCAAGTACCAGTACCAATTACGTTGACAACATTGTGCCAACACAAATCGCAACGATTACAGGTGTAAATGACAATGTCGTCCCAAATACGGGTCATATAGATAACGCTGGATATAGTAATGACACATCACCACAAATTTTAGGTGAAATTAGTGCTGTTTTAGGTGCAACAGAAGTCGTTGCGATTTATCGGAATGATGGTAATACAAATATTAGAGTTGGAACGGCAACCATTACAGGTACTGGCACAACTTGGGTATTTGATGATAGTGGTTTAAGTGATGGCATAAGTTACACCTATACTGCACGTGTAGAAGATGGCGCTGGTAATCAGGCGAATTTATCAAATGCATATGTATTGAACATAGATACAACCCCACCTTCAGCAAGTACAACGATTAATATCGTTTCGATTACTGATGACACTGGGCTGAATACAACCGATTTTATTACCAATGATACCAGTTTGACAATTAATGGTACGGTTGGGACTTTGGCAGTGGGTGAAACAGCACAAATCAGTATTGATGGCGGTTTAAATTGGATTGATCTGACTGTAAATGCAGGAATATGGAGTTATGAGGATACTCGGACACTTTTAGAAGGAGAATATACTTATCAAGTACGTGTGGTCGATGCAGCTGGAAATATTGGTCAGAGTGATGATCAGATAGTGATTGTTGATTTAACAGGACCTTCAGTCAGCACTTTATTGAATATTACATCTATCAGCACAGACAGTGGGGCAAGTTCAACGGATTTTATCACCAATGACCAATCAATTACTGTCAATGGTGTTGTCGGTACATTGGCTACAGATGAAAAAGTTCAAATAAGTGTGGATGGTATCAATTGGGTAGACTTAAGTGTTACAGCTGGCACATGGAGTTATCAAGACCCTCGAATTTTAAGTCCCGATGGTAATTATTCTTATCAGGTTCGTATTGTTGATATTGCAGGTAATATTGGTGCAACAGACAGCCAAACAATACAAATAGATACGGCTGCTCCAACACAGAATGCATTTATTAATAGTTATATAGATTTAGTTGCCCCTAATACAGGATTAATGGGAGACAATACAGAAACCAACGATACTACCCCGACATTAATTGGCTCGGTCTCTGCTGGGGTGCAAGCGGGCGATATTCTTGAGTTATATGAAAATGGTACATGGATCGCATCGATTACATTGAGTGCTGGTGATACCACTTGGACGTATTCATTGTCTGGTTTGAGCAACGGTGTGACTTATCAATATACTGTTCGTATTGTTGATATTGCTGGTAATACAGGTGTGATGTCACCTACGTTTACATTAACTGTTGATACTATGGCGCCGACTACAACTGTTAGTATCGACAGCTATACAGATGATGTAGGTCTTTTTCAAGGAAATTATAATAACAATACAACAACGGATGACACCACACCGCTCTTAAAAGGTACTTTGAGTAGTGCTTTAAGTTCAGGGGAGGTTGTTGAAATTTATGATGATAGTAATGCGCTGCTAGGTGTTGCTGTTGTTGATGCTACAGGAACAGGATGGAGTTTCCAATTACCATCACTGAGCAATGGAAGTTACACTTATTATGCAGTCGTTGTTGATGCGGCAGGTAATCATGGGACAAATTCTGCGAACTTCACACTGACAATTGATACGCTTGCACCCACCCAGACCACTACTATTGACAGTTTCACTGATGATTTGGGCACGAATACTGGAGATTATCCAAGTGGCTCACATACCGATGATACAGCGCCTCGGTTAAATGGAACCATCAGTGGTGGTGCATTGTCTGCAACGGATGTTGTCCTCGTTTATGAAGGGACAACACAAATAGGTGTTGCAACCTTAAATGCCAGTCGCACAGCTTGGACCTTTGATGTTGCAGGTTTAGTGAATGGTGACAATAAAAATTATACAGCAGTTGTTGCGGATGCGGCGGGGAATTTAGGAACTTTTTCATCTCCAGCATTTAGAATAATTGTTGATAATGTGGCGCCAACACAAACCGCAAGCATCACAAGTTATGTTGATTTTGCTGGTCCTGTTATTGGAATCTTTGGCAATGGTACAACAACGGATGATACTAAGCCTACATTGAATGGTACACTGAGTAGCTTAATTCCAGCGGGTACAGAAATTCGTATTTATGAAGGTTCTGTTTTTATTGGTGTGGCTATGACTACAGGTGGTACAAGTTGGTTTTTCGAATTACCTACATTAGCCGATCCAAGTACCCACACTTATACAGCCAGAGTTGCAGACGAAGCAGGCAATGAATCTCCAGCATCAGCACCATTTACCCTGACAGTTGACTCCACTGTAGTGCCAGAAGCTATCAATATTAATGCTTTTAACGACAATTATGGCGAAAATATGGGGTATTATTCATCAGGTAGTCAGACTGATGATACCTCGCCAGAATTAATAGGAGTTTTAGGCGCTGCATTGAACCCTGGAGACAAAGTATTGGTGTATCAAGTTGATCCAGTACTGGGTACACCAACACTGTTAGGGGAAGCAGATGTTTTTGAAACGTCTTGGAGTTACGTGCTCTCTGGCTTAAGTGATGGTCGTTATTATTACCGTGCAGAGGTGGTGAACAGTTTTAATAGTGTGTTAGCACAATCCAATTTACTGGACTTGATTGTAGACACGATTGCACCGACAGAGGTTCCATCAATCACTGTTTATAATGATACTGTAGGATTATTTCAAGGTGATTTTATCAGTGGTACAACGACTGATGATACGCACGCGCTTTTAAAAGGAACACTTGATACTGCGTTAATGTCAGGCGAAAGTTTACATATCCATGATAATAATGGCAATTTGGTTGGTATTGCTTCAGTCACAGGCACAACTTGGTCTTTACCTTTATCGTTAGTGACAGATGGTACTTATACCTATACCGCTGTTGTGGTCGATCAGGCTGGTAATGAAGGACCTGAGTCAGCTGCCTTCACATTAATATTGGATACAACACCACCAACTCAACAAGCGATCATTAATAGTTTTACAGATGATGTCATCATGAACACTGGTGATTATGGATCAGGTAGTTATACCAATGATACGCTGCCTGTTTTAAACGGTACACTCAACACAGGTTTAGGTGCCAATGAAGTATTGCGTATATATGAAGGCTCAACCTTTTTAGGTATTGCAACCGTTACAGGTTTAAATTGGACTTTTGAATTTACAAACATTTTAAGCAACGGTAGTCATGATTTTACTGCACGTGTGATGGATGCTGCGGGCAATCAAGGACCGATATCCAACGCCTTTAATTTAATCGTTGATACCATCGCCACCTCACAAACAGCCAATATTAACAATTATATTGATAGTTCGGGTGCTGTTACTGGATTGATGGGGAGCAATACTACGACGGATGATACCACCCCAACCTTGATTGGGGCGGTCACGGCAGGCGTACAAGCTGGTTATACCATTAACCTTTATCAGAATGATGTTTTAATCACTTCAATCGTATTAGCAAATGGTCAGACTTCATGGAGTTATACACCGAATATCTTAGGTTTTGGCACATATAATTACTATGTCAAAGTTGCAGATCAAGCGGGTAATGAAGGCACTGCAAGTCCGATCTTTAGCTTAACTGTTGATGCAACAGCCACACTCAGTTCCATCATGACCGATACCGCTTATGGTCAGGCAGGCAATTACTCTACCAATAATGATGCAGTCAATACTGATTTGATCACTCGTGATAGTACACCAATATTGAATGGTACCATCAGTCGTGCTTTGGAAGCGAATGAGCAAGTGACGATTAGTCTGGATGGTGGGAACAGTTGGATTGTGGTACAAACGACTTTGGGTGCAACCAGTTGGGCATATACTCCACAATCATCTGGTTATACAGTATCGACAATTGTTCCATTACAAGTACGGATTGAAAATACCGTGAATGGAACGCATGGCTCAACCACTACAACGACATATACCGTTGATTTAACAGCACCATCGATGACTTTGAGTAACCCAGACTTTGCCAATGCTGGTTCGATCGATGCTGATGGTGACAAAACAATTCTTGCAGGTGCGGTCCAGTTTAACAGTAGTGTAGATAGTACAGCTGAAGTTGGCAGTGTTGTGGCGCTGATCAATGATATAAACAACGATGGTATTTATACAGAAGGTGTCGATAGTGTCCTCAATGTTGCAACAGTCGCAGCAGGTGGAACATGGAATATGTCATTGAGTTTGACAGCAGGTCAGTACCATCTGGGTTATGTCATTTGGGATGCAGCAGGGAACCGTAGTCGCCTAAGCATGACTTCTGATATAGATGTCGTGAACAACTTGGGTAATGCGCCATATACCAACAGTGCTTTTGGTACCAATGCAACATTGGGTTATGGTAGCAGTATGGTCATTAACACGAATGGACACTGGACTTTTGTCAATGACCAAGCGGTTTATGCTGGTGCTTCAACGACAAGTTATACCACCACAGCTTTGACACTCACATCTGGTACGGTCAGTTCATATTCTTTCGGTGATTACAATCTGGATGGAAATATTGACATCATCGGCACAGACAGTGCTGTAACTTCGACTGCCCCGATTTGGACGGGCATTGCTGGCGGAGGTTTTACTGCTGGTAATGTAAATGCTGGACAGCTTATCGCTCGTGGTGGTTCTGTATTCTTGGATATGGATGGTGATGGATATTTGGATGCTGTGGTTGGTGATAGAGGAAACGACTCCTCAGCATTTTTGAAAAATAATAGTGGTGTATTCAGTGTCTATGGACGGGCATCAGGTAACCCGACAGCCACTGGTCTAAGTACATTGACCATGGATCGAGAAAATTCAGCAGTAGATTTAAATAATGATGGTAAAGTCGACCTTGCTTTGCATGCCACCACTAGCCAATCTGGGGTGACAGGCGCTTATACATTAAGTTTGTTGCTAAATAGTGGTAGTAGCAGTGCAACGGGTGCGAACTGGACTGAAACACAGGTCATTACCAATGTGTTCGGAGCCGCTAGAGCAGATGATTCGACCACCCCATTATCGATGACTTGGGCAGACTTTAATGGTGATGGTTATCTCGATTTATATTTAAATACAACTCAAACAGGAACCTCCGCCAATAGCAAAATTTTCCTCAATAACGGTGGTAGCTTATCAAGCAATGGAATTGCAATTGCAAATGATAGCCTAGCTGGAGAAGCATCTGTTGCTGTCGACTGGAATGGTGACGGCAAAATGGATGCAATAGAGGTCGATTATACGACGGGTATTGCGAATCTATATACCAATAACGGTAATGTGGCTACGGGATGGGCGACTACTCAATTAGCTGATATGGGAAATAGCACGTTAAATGGTATCGCCGCTGCTGACTATGATTGGGATGGTGATATTGACCTGTTAGCCAGTTTTAATACGAGTACACAGACACAGTTAATCAGCAACACCAATCAAGTCAAAGATGGAACAGCTTTGCATCTGCGTATTGTGAATGCAGAAGGTCATAACGTCTACTATGGTAATACCGTCCAGTTGTTCGATTCTTCGGGGCGTTTAGTATCCACCCAAATCATAAATCCACAATCAGGAAATTGGGTCAATGATGGTTCTGCTTTGGTCAACATTTTCGGATTGGATCCATCACAAAGCTACACAGTCAAATTATTGGCGAATGATCACGGCGTCACGACGACGTACTCATGGAACGTTACTCCAGGCAGTGCGGTTGATGCACAAGTGTTGACCACAACAGCTGTGACCACTGCCAATGCAACAACATTGGTAGGCACTGGCTATAACGATACTTATGTGGTTTCTAATGTGGTAGGGGGCACCACAGCTTATAACGGCGGTGGTGGCTGGAATTTACCTGTTATGAAAGGCGAAAGCAAAACTTGGGTCGCTTCAGGGGGTATGGATATTATTGATTTCCGTAATGCATCTACAGGTGTAACGGTTAATCTGCAAGCTGGTACGGTATCGGGTTGGGGGACGGTTAGTAATATCACCAATGTTGAAGGAGTGCGAGGTAGTGCACAGTCCGACACATTGAGCGGTAATGCGTTTGATAACATCTTTGAAGGTCGTGGTGGGGATGACATTATTAACCTAGGTTCTAACGCTGGAAATGATCGTTTAGTGTATAACCTGATCAATCCTGCGGATCATGTTGCTGGAGGGAATGGCACTGATACGATCAATGGTTTTGTGGCTGGGAGTTTAGCTTTTGCGCCGAATTCTGATTCAGATATCATTGATCTGAGCGGTTTATTGACAGCTTATACTGGCACAGCCTATGTCTACTTTGATGCTGGTACTGGAAGTTATATGCTGGATAGAGCGTCTATAGGTTTGTATAAATATTTGCAAGTCAGTACAGTGGGTAACGATACAGTTATTTCAGTTGATTTAGCGGGTAATGGGAACTTCACTACTCCCTTATTGACACTCAAGAACATCAGCTTAAGTCTGGAATACTTATTGGCAAATGGACAACTGTTACTGGGTTCTTCAACTGCCGCTTTAATTCATATCAATGCGCAAACCACTACAGATACTACGCCAATCGTGAGTGGAACCATTCCTTATGGCTTAAATATTGGTGAGGTTTTACAAATAACCGTAAATGGAACGACCTATAGTACGGCAAACAATACTGTGGTCGTAGATCCTATCAATCACACTTGGTATGTGCAATTGCCTATCGGTGTAGTCAATGTCGGGCGCTATGATGTAGTGGCAAACATCGTGGATGCGAATGGCTCGATAATCATGAGTGATGCAAGTCGTATGGAATTGGAAGTGCTCAGTTCCTCAGGTTCATTGACGCCTGCTTGGGGGGATGCTGATGTTGGTAATGTCCTTGGTGGTGCAACCATGACACTGGGGCAAAATGGTTTATGGTCATTCTTCCAAACCAGTACAACGAGTGATGTTGGAACGATCTATAACAGTACTGGGTTGAATACCTATACCAATGTCAGTGTGACTGGCGGAAGTGGTGGATTGTCAGGTGCATCATTTGTTGATTTTAACCGTGATAGTTTTATGGATATTTTCACAAATACCAGTACAGGTGCTTCATCGCAAAGTGTATGGACCACGACCGATGGTATCAATTATAACCATCAGATACTGGTAAGCGGCACATCTATGTGGAATGGTGCTGTGGTTGCTTATGATAAAACAGGTGATGGTTATCTTGATTTTGCCTATGGTGATACTGGCGGTGATTCAATGACATTCATTACCAATACGGCTGGAAGCTTATCCTTAATGGCTGGTGGAGCACAAGGTAGACCAGTAGGAATTACAGGGAATACTGATTCTGAGGTTTCTGCAGTTGATTTGACCAATGATGGTGCTGTAGATGTGATTCAGCATACAATTTCTTCCTCGACACCAACAGCAGGTGGTGCTTATGCCTTGACTTTATTGACCAATGTACAAAGTGCTGTTAATACGTTTGTCCAGACAAATATTGCAGGCGTATTTAGAACAGGAGCAGCAGGTGATCCAGCTTCTGCGACCGCGATGACATGGGCTGACTTTAATAATGACGGTAAAATGGATTTATTCCTTGGCGCTGGTCGAAATGCTGCAAATACTGCGGATAGTACAGCGAGCCGTGTTTACTGGAATAGTGGCACAGGAAGTCTGTTGGGAACAGCTTCTGGGACTGCGGGCGGTCAGGCAACTTACCTTTCAGATACTTTAGATGGTGGTGCTTCAGTCGCAGTGGATTGGAATCATGATGGTAAAATGGATATTGTGGAATTGCCGCGTTCTGGCGTCAGTGCAGTACCAAACCTATATACCAACAATGGGGCAGGAAGCTTTACGCAAAGTACACTGGGAACTGCAATTACAGGTGTGAATGGAGCTTTAGCAGTAGATTATAATTGGGATGGTGCAGTCGATGTATTGGCTTATAAAGGCGGTGCCAATACGATCTTATTGCAAAACAACAATATTGTTGCAGATGGTACCAGTTTGCATTTACGTATTTTGGATGCCAATGGTCTAAACGTCTACTATGGCAACACTGCACAGCTTTACAATAGTGCGGGTACATTAGTCGCATCACAAATATTGAATCCACAATCAGGTGTATTTGGTGCAGATGGTTCAGGTATCGTCAACTTCTACGGCTTGAATGCGAATGACAGCTACACCGCTGTATTGATTAAGAGTGTCAATGGTGTATCTCAGGATGTGGGTGGTTCAGCAAGCCTAGGCGGAAACAGCATTGAAAATATTAACCTCAGCTGGGCAGGTTTAACCGCTGGTGCAGCGACCCAAGCTTATGTCTTATCAGGTGAAGCAACGACCAACGTTGCGAATGGTAAATTCATCGGTACTGGTTATAACGATATTTTCTTTGCAACAGCAGGGACAGACAGTTATGACGGTAGTGGTGGAACGGCAGTGGATTTATCTGGCAACAGTAATTGGAGTGCAACTGGAGGTTTGGATACTGTTGACTATAAACTGGCAGGCAGCACTGCATTGACCATTGATTTGTCTAATATGAGTGCTCAAAACACTGGTTTTGGAACAGCGAGCTTTAAGAACATTGAAGCTCTTGCTGGTGGTAATGGGAATGACACGTTTACAGGCAATACAGCCAATAATCAGTTTGATGGGCGTGGTGGTAATGACACCTTTAATCTTGCCAACGGTGGTCAAGATACTTTGTTATATAAAGTATTGTTAGCCGACGCAACGGGTGGCAATGGTACAGATAGTGTGAATGGCTTTAAAGTGGGTACAGTTGAAGCCACAGCTGACGCAGACCGTATTGATCTGAAATCTTTGTTGATTGGGTATACTGCTGATAGTGATGGCGCTGCACATTATGTGAATGGTATTGCAACGCTTGATTCTGGTGACAATATTGGCAGTTATTTACAAGTGTCTCATAGTGGTGGCAATACTGTGCTGAGTATTGATCGAGATGGTGTAGGTGGTGCATATGCTATGACTAATCTGCTTACACTGAATGGTGTAAATACTGAACTGGAAACATTGTTAGCGAATCATCAGATTATCATTGGTTAAGTTCGCTTAGTTAAAAGAGCTGTCATGTTGGCAGCTCTTTTTTATTTATAATTCTCTAATTTCTTGCAAAAATCAAATTGAGTATATGCTTTAACTTAACTTTAAATATGATACATTTAATATAACCTATCACATATTTTTCGCATCTATATTAACCACAAAATTCATCGTAAATTGATCACCTTACTTATGCGATTTTTCTGCAAGTTTTACTTCATACTGATTATTCTATTTGGATTGAATTCACAGCTCTATGCTTTGGATCAAGTGATCGTTATGCCTGAATCTGCTGCGATCGAAAATTTAGAAGGTCAGCAAAACGCTCAAGAATCAGATATTGAATTGGAACAAGAGACTTTATTTCATATTGAAAACCCAGAAAATAGCCTAAGCTATCTTGATGAAATTACAGATCAAAATGAAGATTTTTTACAACAAAGTGAAATTCAGAAAAAATTAGCTGAGGAGCATGAGCAGCAATTGGCAGATTATTCAATTCTGAGTAACCAATTTTATGAAAATGATCGAATTCGGATCTTTAATTATACAGCTTATAATGTACAGCAATTAAAAACTTCATTGATCAACCCAAACTCAAATAGTGCCTCTGTAAATGAACTTTATCTGTCCTTTGGTTATGGAATTGAGTTTAAGATCAATGCTTTAAATAGAGTGGGTTATGAATATATCTCCAGTTTTCCCTATGATCGAGGACAACTCATACGACTATTTTGGATTCATACATTAACCTATTAATTTAAAATAGCTTTTTATCTAAAAATAAGTAGTGTGAATAAATCATGTTGAAATAACTACACGTTGAAACACAAGCTTGCGTTGAACTTCACATTACACAGTTAAGCTTAGAAAATAAGATGAATAGGGCGCTACTGTCATGATGAAGAAAATTATTTTACTCGGTGTTTTAGGTGTTTCACTCACAGGCTGTATTGTTGCACCATACGATGATGATCATCGTGGTGGGCATGGTCGATATGATCATCGTGATCGTGACCGTTGGGATCATCGTCATGATCGTGACCGCGATCGCTATGATCGAGATCGCAATGATCGTGACTGGAATTGGAAAACGCGTTAATTATTGATTGTAAAAATGGGCTGTAAATGCCCATTTTTTTATACGCAAATTGATCAATCAAATTCATGCGATGAATTTATTGTTTAATCATATAAAGCTTTTATTGCCATGCTTTACTTCTCAAGTTTAAATAAATTTGTGCTAGATAGAACAAAATGATGTATAAATCACAATTGATCAAATCTCCACCATATTATTTTTTTTAAACAAGCCTGCCTGTACCACACCAGCTTTGGTTTGTTTTTGCAGTTGCCAAGTTGCAGGTAAATTCAATTGATTTAAAGCACGATCTGCTTCGACATAAATCAATGCGTCACTAGACAAATATGGATCAGCTTTTTGAGCCAATTCTTCCCACAAATTTAAACTATACGGTGGGTCTAAAAACACCAAATCAAATTGTTCATTCAGGTTGGACAACACTTGCTGTGCAGTCTGAATTTTAAGTTGGCAATTTTCTACTTTGAGTAATTGAATATTATCTTTTAAAAACTTTGCCTGTTTAAGATTTGGTTCAATCATCACCACATGACGCGCACCACGAGATAATGCTTCAAAGCTTAAAGCACCTGAACCTGCACAGAGGTCCAGCACTTTAGTATTTTGAATATCCCACATCAACCAGTTAAATAAAGTTTCTCTAACACGGTCAGGTGTAGGGCGCAAACCCTCAATATCAGCAAAAGGGAGAACACGTCGTTTCCATTCTCCACCAATAATTCTTAATTGGTTTTTCACTTTATTATTCACTGATATCAGCCTCATTAGATGGTGCGGTAGCTGGTTGCGGAGTATTGTTTCTATGCCCTTGAGTATTGCTATGATTCTGCGCTGAATTGGTTGCTGAGTTTGGCTTTGGTTTAGGCATTGCATTTGGATCAGCTGCAAGTGAAACATCACCACTCGGCAATTCACCCGGCTTGATCCCAGCAGTCATTAAACCGCCACTGACCTGATGATTGAGTGGAGCAATTGGATTTTTCTTACGTGTTAATAGCCAATAATCAAAAACTGGACGGGCAATTTTTGCAGCAGAACCCCCATGACGACCATTTTCCCAAATCACTGCAATGGCAATTTCAGGATTTTCAGCAGGCGCAAAGCCAACAAATAGACCGTGATCGAGCTGACGAGCTGTAAGTGCAGCTTCGTTATAACGTTTTCCTTGAGCAATACTCTTGACCTGCGCTGTCCCTGTTTTACCTGCAATTTGATACATTGGTGTACGAATACCACGACCTGTACCAGATTGAATCACGTCCACCATTGCGTCACGCATTTTGACCCAGTCATCATCGGTACCGCTAAAATTGATTTTTCCTGTAGGTGCGTTATGCACAGGATGTTTTTTTGCACCTTTGGATTCGCGTAAAACATGTGGTGTTACATGCGCACCATGATTGGCGGTAATCGCCGTTGCCATAGCAAGCTGTAAAGGTGTTGCAGTAAATGCACCTTGTCCAATACTCACAGAAATCGTTTCACCCTTGAGCCATTTGCTCTTACGGGTACGCATTTTCCATTCTGGGCTTGGATAAAGTCCTGTACTTTCACTCGGTAAATCTACTCCAGTTTTTTCGCCAAAACCAAATTGGCGCATCCACTCGTTCATACGGTCGATACCCATTTGATAAGACAAAATGTAGAAATAGGTATCACAAGAAACGACGATGGATTTATGTAAATTGACAGAGCCGTGTCCTGTTTTTTTCCAGTCACGGAATTTATGCGAGTCGCCAGGTAAATGGAAATAACCTGGATCAGAAATAGCAGTGCCCCAATCCACAGTTTTAAAGTGAATTCCCCCTAATCCTTCCATTGGCTTGATGGTTGAACCCGGCGGATAAGTTCCTTGAACAGCACGGTTATAAAGCGGTTGATCGAGATTATCACGCAAGGCAGTATAGTCATCATGCCCGATCCCAGTGACAAATAAATTGGGGTTAAAGCTTGGACTGGAGACGAGTGCTAGAATCTCACCTGTACGAGGATCAATAGCAACAATAGCGCCACGACGGTCTTTCAGTTGTTCAGCTGCTACGGTTTGTAAACCATAATCAAGTGAAAGATAGAGATCATTACCACGCGTTGATTCTTTACGACCTAAATGGCGTAGCACATTCCCGTGCGCATCGGCTTCAATAGATTCATAACCTGGAACTCCGTGTAATAAATCTTCATAAGATTTCTCTACACCGATTTTTCCGATTAAGTTGGTTCCTGCATAACTGTCTTTATCAATGGATTTAAGTTCTTTGTCATTGATACGACCCACATAACCAATCACATGTGCAAATAACTCGCCATGTGGATAGTAACGTGTCATCTGTGTTTCGATATCTACCCCAGGAAACTGAAATTTAACTTCACTGAAGCGTGCAATATCTTGCTCAGTTAAATTCAGTTTTAAGGTGACACGTTCGGTTTTTTTAGAGGTTTTAATACGACTATTAAAACGGTCAATATCTTCTTGACTCAGATTTAAAATAGGAATTAAACGTTGAACAGTACCCTCAATATCTTCGACATCAGCTTTACTCAAGGTTGCAGTAAAAACAGGGTAGTTGTCAGCCAATAAAATACCATTACGGTCATAGATATAACCACGTGCAGGCGCAATCGGCTGTAAGCGTATACGGTTTTTATCCGATGCTTCGCTAAACTCTTGATGATGAAAAATTTGCAGATAAGCATAACGAGCAATCAGTAGACACATAAAAAATGAAACAATACCAATCGCAAAAAAAACACGGCTGCGAAAGATGCGTTTTTCTTGTTGGACATTTTTTAAAGGAAACTGCTGCTTCATACGTCGTCGGCTTTGAATACTGAAATTGGAGAGTGCGAGGGCGAAACATTTTACCCTAGATTGAGGATTAAAAAGTAAAAAACACAAATAACTCGTAAAAATTTATTTTAACTAAATACTCGAACAAATCATGTTCGATCACATGGTGCGGATTTGACCTTAGCGACATTAAATTTATAGTGTTTTGTATATGAGTGCTAAAATAATTCTGTTAAAGTCGAGCATTAAGGATAAAGAACTCGACCCAAGTTAACGTTAGGGGTAATGGAGAAAATAATGAGAAAAATATTTCCCTTATTAATATTAGTTGCTGTAGGAAACTTCGCGCATGCTGATGTTAAAGAATATTTGCCAGATTTGAAGGGAATTTTACCAGAGGCGAAGATTAAGCCTGAGGATGCATCTAAATGGAACTTTGGTGCAGGTGTGACTCAACAAATCGTTCACTTCAATGCTGAGTGGGTCAACCCTTATGGAATTGCCTATACCAAATTAGGTGCTTTTTATAATGGTGACAATGCATTTGCTGGACAAGTTGGTTATCGAATTCCTGTTGCATTAAATGGCACTGACAAAAATGGATTCTATGTGGGACTGTATGGTGGCTCACTTAAAAGTAAAAAAGTAGACGGAAGTGATGAGGTTCAATATGGTGGTGGGGCTGATATCGCTTATGTTTTATTGAATAAAGAACGTATAAGTACATTCAGTGTGGGTATGGGTGCAGGAAGTGAACTTCATAATAAAAATGGAGATATGATCTTGGAAACTCGCCCTCAGATACAATTCGCTTATACTTTAAGTGTAGGTTTTTAAAATTTTATGATTTTATACAGATCCTTCGACCGCCAATAGAAATAAATACGAGAGTCATGCATGTTGGAATACGTTAATGGTTTGTGGCACGCTTTTACGGCTAGACCCGATCATCTTGCTATCTTAAGTATCATTCCTGTGACTGCCTTTGTAACTTGGGCACACGTTTGGATGGCACTGAAAATGGTATTCTATCCAATTACGTTTTGGGGATTTCATTTAGGTCCTTTACCCGTAGGTTGGCAAGGCATTGTGCCACGTAAAGCTGGACGAATTTCTGGCATTATTACCGACAATACCTTATCTAAATTGGGTTCTTTGCGTGAGTTCCTGGATGCAATGGATCCAGAAGATATGGCGCGCATCATCGGTGAGCAAGTCGGTTTTGAACTTGAGCATCTGATCGATGAAGTGATGTTGGATCGCAATGCTGTATTATGGGAAAATTTACCTTATTCCATCAAGCGTCGTATTTATGGTCAAGCACATAAGCAATTACCAGGTACCTTAAAAGAACTTGTGACCGAACTGACCATGAACGTTGAGTCACTGGTCAATATGCGTGATATGGTGGTCAATCAAATGGAAGGTGACCGCCGTTTGATGGTGCGTATGTTTTTAAAAGTCGGTCAGAAAGAAATTAATTTTATTTGGCATATTAGTGCTGTTATTGGAAGTTTTTTTGGTATTTTTCAAATGTTTGTGTACGTTTTTGTACCACAACATTGGACTGTTCCGTTCTTTGCAGCAGTGTGGGGGTTTCTCACCAACTGGATTGCAATCTGGATGGTATTTAACCCTATAGAACCGCATTACATTCGTTACCCACAATTTTTTGAACGTACAAAAAATCGAAAATTTCCATGGATTAAACCTGTTATTCCTCGAATAGGCACATATAATGTTCAGGGCGCGTTTATGAAACGCCAAGAAGAAGTGTCAGAAGTCTTTGCAAGTGTAGTGACTGAAGACCTCATTACGTTAAAATCGATCATGACAGAAATGATGTATGGTCCAAAGAAAGATAAAACGCGCCGTATTGTGAAGCGTCATATTAACGAAATTATGGAAACTCCATTGGTTCGTACGTCTTTACAATTGTCTTTGGGACCTAAAGAGTATGCAAAACTCAAGACAGACTTGATTGATCGATCAATTGAAATTACGATGGTGCCTGTTTGCGACCCAGCGTTTAATGCGAGCCGTGCACAGAAAATTTTTCAAATGTTTAAAGAGCGGATTAGAGAGTTAACGCCGAAAGAGTTTCAAAATTTGTTACGTCCTGCATTTCAGGAAGACGAATGGATTTTGATTGTACTGGGTGGTGTCACTGGATTCTTTGCTGGTTTAATACATTTATTTGTGGCTTTCTTATAAATTTGATGCCATTACGATGATAAGTTTTAATTTGTCATGGCAAACGGTATCATAAATATTGTTTTAAATGAGGATGTTTTTTTATGCGCATTATATTACTCGGACCACCTGGAGCAGGTAAAGGTACACAAGCTCAGTTGATCTGTAAGCGCTACAATATCCCACAAATTTCAACCGGTGATATGCTCCGTGCTGCGATTCGTGAAGGTACTGAATTAGGTCTTAAAGCTAAAAGTGTAATGGAGTCAGGCGGTCTAGTATCTGATGAGCTTATTATCGGTCTAGTAAAAGAACGTATTGCACAACCTGACTGCGTGAATGGTTGTATCTTCGATGGTTTCCCTCGTACGATTCCGCAAGCTGAAGCTTTGGAAAATGAAGGCATCACGATCGATCATGTGATCGAAATAGAAGTGCCTGATGAAGAAATCGTAAAACGCCTTTCTGGTCGTCGCCAACATCCAGCATCTGGTCGTGTTTATCATACGATCTATAATCCACCTAAAGTGGAAGGTAAAGATGATGAGACAGGTGAAGATCTTGTTCAACGTCCAGATGATGAAGAAGCAACCATTCGCAAGCGTTTAGGTTCTTATCACAATGAAACTGAACAATTGGTAGGTTTCTATCAAGGTCGTGCAGCTTCTGGAGAAAATGCACCGACTTATAATAAATTAAACGGCTTGCGTGGAATCGAAGACGTTCAAAAAGATTTATTTGCTATTTTAGATAAATAATCCTTTAAGTTAAAACTTGACCTTAAAGTTTTGACAATCGAAGAGACCTGATTCATATTAGGTCTCTTTTTTTGTTAGCGTGACATTTAGCATGAAGCTTTTATTAATTGCCTTGGTCATTATCAGTGTTCTGGTTTTATTGGGCTTGTTGTATATGAGCTTTAAATTGTTACGCAAAGCGCAAAAAGAAGAAATGCAACAACGCCGCGAGATGAGAAAAACAGGTGAATACCAAGTTCATCCTCAAGTGGCAGAGGAATGGAAACGACTCGAAAAAATGAAGAAAGATTTGGAAAATAAAAAATAAAGCATCAAGGACAAATGCTAAGGGGTAAATACATTCTTATCCATCATGGATGTTCAATATGCAAAACAGATGAGTTTTGCTGATTGAAAGATGTAAGCAAATAATTATAAATACTTTTTCTATCAAGCTACATGTTATATTTAAAGCACACTATTATAAAAAGACGATCAAAATGAAATGGATTGCCATAGCCAAACATAGAAGTGAATATATAGCGCCGATTACTTTTTCAAAGGGGACTTTGCTAAAGATAGGAGAAAAATATCAAGGCTCGGAGAATTGGGACAATTGGTATTTCTGCAAAGTTGATGACGGATTAGAGGGCTGGGTTCCTGCACAAATCATTGAATGGGTTGATAAGCTTCAAGGCTATGCAAAAGCGGATTATACAGCGAAAGAGTTAAATGTAGATCAGGGCGATCTATTGGTCGGCGAAGAGCAATTAAATGGTTGGATGTGGTGTAGTAGATCGTCTGATGGGCAATCAGGTTGGGTGCCGTTAGAGGTACTCAATCAAATTTAATAGAAATTATACTAAGTCATTATTTTAGCATAAAAATTTTATAATAACGTGAGTTCGATGCAACCATACCTTTAACTTATTGAAAAAAATAAATCTGTGCGGAGTCTTGCTGAGTTTTCATCCATTTTTTGGATCAGCCTGCGGCTCACCGCAAAACTCGTCATCCACCAGCAAGATATTTAATCAGTCGCAGAAACAATATCTTATAAAAGTAGTCCTGCCTCGAACAGTTGCGGATGACGTTTCCGAGTATCATATTTCATCAAGGATTTTTTATCGAACTCAGGTGATAATAAAGCAATGATTAATCAAATCTTCGATGCTATCAATGGTGCGGCTGGTTGAATTAAGCCGATTTGATTTCTTTTGTCGCTCCAAACTCATATTTGTCAGGCCAATTACAAACGTCTGATACCACACATTCATGACATTTTGGCTTGCGCGCGATGCAACAGTAACGACCATGTAAAATGAGCCAATGATGTGAGTCGATGATAAATTCTTTTGGAATGACTTTGATCAGACGATGCTCAACCTCAAGCACATTTTTACCTACTGCAAGCCCTGTGCGATTACCTACACGGAAAATATGTGTATCTACAGCCATAGTGGCTTGACCAAAGGCTGTATTCAAGACAACATTTGCTGTTTTACGTCCCACCCCGGGTAATGCTTCTAAATCAGCACGATTATCAGGAACTTGGCTGTTATGTTTCTCAATCAAAATTTTACATGCTTTGATGACATTTTCTGCTTTGGAATTATATAAACCAATGGTTTTAATATATTCCTTTAAGCCTTCCACACCCAATGCATAAATTTGTTCAGGAGTATTGGCAACAGGAAATAATTTATCGGTGGCTTTGTTGACACTGACATCTGTTGCTTGAGCTGATAGTGTTACAGCAACCAAAAGTTCAAATGGTGTGGAATAATTCAGTTCAGTTTTTGGATTTGGACGTTGTTCACGAAGTCTTTCAAAGAAAATTTGAATCTGTTTTTTTGTCATATTTTTTACAGTCATTCACTTTCTCCTTGTAAAACAGATAATTGTCGTAATAATTGGTCAAGTTGATCTTGCTTATTTTGATCGGCTCGAACACTGAGCTGTTTTTCTAATTTTTTAATTTGTGTACGTAGTTTAGCCAGTTCAATGGTGGTTTTCGCATCTGTAACGATGGGTTTCTTTTGAGGTGCTTCTACGATTTCAATCGTCGGTAAAGACTGACTGTTTTGAGTAATCTGTGCAAATAACTCTGTATCAATCTCTGCACGAACTACAGGACCTTTACGATGAATACGCTGTTTTTCTTCACGTTGAATATGCGCATAGTAGCGACTGCGTAAATCATTTTGTTCGAGTAGGCGTTGCTCATTATTTGGGATGGGTTGAATATCTTCAACTAAGTCGATGCAGTCTACAGGGCAGGGCGCAATGCACAACTCACAGCCTGTGCAAAGATCTGTCAGTATGGTGTGCATTAATTTTCCTGAACCAATAATGGCATCTACAGGGCAAGCACTTATACATTTTGTACATCCGATACATTCATCTTCACGAATCACTGCCTTCATCCGTTGCGGGCGACCATCGCTTTGAATTGGCCACACACTCGGTTCTGCAATCAGTTTATTTCGATGAAGCAATTCTGCCAAAGCGTCAGCAACAGGTTGTCCCCCGGGAACACATTTATTGGCATCTTCACCTTCCACAATGGCTTTGGCATAGGGTAAACATCCATCACGGTGACCGCAGAGTCCACATTGTGTCTGAGGCAAAATTGCATCTATTTGCTGAATGATGGAGAGAGATGAATTCATGTGACTAAAGACTTTAAGCAAAAATAAATAAGAGCTGGGGAAAAGCGTAGCGATGATGCGGATTTTAGCATGTTTTATGCTGAAAATCTTTGCTCTAAATTAGCGCTAAAAATGCGCTAATTTAGATCAAAATTAAGGTGTATTTTATGGAATAAAATGCCAATAATTAGACTATTTTTTATAGCTTGATTAGAAATTATCATATTGAATTTAAATATTATTTGAAAAAACATTTGAAAAAAGGTTGTGGATTGTCCACAAAAGCGATTAAATACTTTGCGCCAAAATTTATCATTTTATTGAAAAGTTTGACCTTTTTTGTATCATTTTCTGCTGAGGAATGAACGTTGAAATATAGTAGCCTGAATGACTTTTTAAATTACGTAAAAGCACGTGATCCGAATCAACCAGAGTTTTTGCAAGCTGTGGAAGAAGTGATGACCAGTTTATGGCCATTTATTGAAAAGAACCCAGAGTATGCTGAACAAGGTTTGCTTGAGCGTCTTGTAGAGCCTGAACGTGCTATTCAATTTCGTGTTTCTTGGGTAGATGACAAAGGTCAAACACAAGTTAACCGCGCTTTCCGTGTCCAATACAATTCTGCAATTGGTCCATTTAAAGGCGGTATGCGTTTTCATCCATCTGTAAATCTTTCGATTTTAAAATTCCTAGGTTTTGAACAAACATTTAAAAATGCTTTAACCACATTACCTATGGGGGGTGGTAAAGGCGGTTCTGACTTTGATCCTAAAGGTAAGTCAGAAGGCGAAATCATGCGTTTCTGTCAAGCATTGATGATCGAACTTTATCGCCATTTAGGTTCAAACACCGATATTCCAGCGGGTGATATTGGTGTGGGTGGACGTGAAGTGGGTTATATGGCTGGGATGATGAAAAAACTCAGCAATGACACTTCATGTGTATTTACAGGTAAAGGCTTGTCTTTTGGTGGCTCATTGGCTCGTCCAGAAGCAACAGGTTTTGGTACAGTTTATTTTGCTGAAGAAATGCTTAAAACTCGTGGGGATAGCTTTAAAGGCAAAACTGTCGCTATTTCTGGTTCAGGAAATGTAGCTCAATTTGCAGCAGAAAAAGCAATGTACTTGGGTGCAAAAGTAGTTTCTCTTTCTGACTCGAATGGTACAGTCTATGTAAAAAATGGTTTTACCAACGAACTCCTTGCAGAAGTGATGGAGCTTAAAAATGTAAAACGTGGACGTATTTCCGAATTTGCTTCGAAACATGGCTTTGAATACTTAGAAGGTCAACGTCCTTGGTCAATTCCATGTGATATTGCTTTGCCATGCGCAACACAAAATGAATTGAATGAAGATGATGCCACAGTGTTGCTTGAAAACGGTGTAATCTGTGTTGCTGAAGGTGCAAATATGCCTTCTACACTTGAAGCTGTTGAAAAATTTGTTGAAGCTAAAATTCTTTATGCGCCAGGTAAAGCATCGAACGCAGGTGGTGTAGCAACTTCTGGACTTGAAATGTCTCAAAACTCAATTCGTTTGGGTTGGACTTTTGAAGAGGTTGATGAGCGCTTGCATGCCATTATGAAAGAAATTCATCGTAATTGTGTGAAATATGGTACGCAAGAAGACGGTACAGTTAACTATGTAAACGGTGCAAATATTGCTGGTTTCGTAAAAGTTGCTGATGCAATGTTAGCGCAAGGTGTATTCTAATATAGAGAAGCGATTTTTCGAATTAGATCAAAATTTTTTCTTAAACCGAGTTAAGTGATTAGCTCGGTTTTTATTTGATCAAGATACAATTTTTCTTTAAGGTTGAGCTGTCGTTTCAACAATTGAATCAAACGTATACTGGTATTGAGATTGATCTGCTGCTGGATGCAAAATCTCGGTACGTTTTACTTTAATAATTTGGGTTAATTTAGGATTGTGTGTAAAACCATCAATGCTGTCATAGAAATAACTCGGTTGTTTTTCAAGATATGTTTTTTCTCCTGTTGAATTGATAGTTAATTCGCGAACTAAAAGGCATGTTTGTGGTGCTACGCCTTCACACGGTTTGGTCTCTGGACTAACTTCTAAAAAAATCATTGTCGTTGGCTGTTTTTTAGTTGCATGCTGTTGTGTAACTTGAGTTTCAACAGGGGCTTTGGACTCAGTTTGAGGTTGTTTTGTGCATGCAATCATCAACAAAGGCAAGAGTATAACAGGGCTTAATTTATAATTCATCGTATTTACCATGTATTGATGTTAAGTAAAAGTATTGATTACAAAGGTAGATCAGCGATAACTTGAATCAGTTGTTATTGAGTATGTTGGTGAATCAATTAAAAGCCTGCTGAATAATTTTAGATTTTTAAATAAGGAATCAAACAATTTAATCTTTTAAATAAGTAAATTAAGTTAGGTGTTATATCAATAGGTTTAACTCAAAAAGAAAAGCTGAAGTTTAACTTCAGCTTTTCATTAAATTATTTTACAGTTTCACGCTCAATAATCATGTCTTGCACATAAGCATATTTAGACTGATCAGCAGCAGGATTTTTAATTTCATAACGTTTTAAACGTACAACTTGGCGTTCACCTGGATTATGTGTAAAGCCTTCGATTTGGTCATAGAAATATGTCCAATCTTTGTCTACTTGAGTTTTTACGCCGTTGTCAGCATATTTGATTTCACGTACTTGAAGGCATTGCATTTTCATCACGCCAGCAGAACATTCTTTAGTTTCTGGGCTAATTTCTAAGAAAATAGTTTCGCCTTGGCTTTGATATTTCGTTTCAGGTGTCATTTTACCTGTAAACACAACTTTACCGCCTGTCGCATTCACTAAAGTTAAAGTTGGGCTTTCAGTATTGGCTGTGTCAAGTACAAAAGCAGTCTTGCCTGCTTGGAACAATGAAGCAGCAAAGCTTTCTTGCTTCATTAATTCAGGTGAACACATCATGTTTGTAGATGCAATATTGCCTGTAACAAGCAAGCCATTTTCAACTTTTGCACTTGTCATTAAACGGTTACAACCTGTAGCGACACTTAAGCGTTGATCAGCAAAGTTAAGCACAATCGGTTGTTTAGTTTCAGCTGGTTGGTATGACCACTGATAAGCATTTAAAGTTTGTTGAGCAGTACCTTGTTGTTGTAATACTTTCACAGCGGTATCACCTAATTTTTGAATATCACCCGATTGACAAGCAGCAAGCGCTAAAGGAAGTACAGCTAAAGCTAAATATTTGAATTTCATATTCTATTCACGTTATTGAAAACTAGGCACAGGATAAAGCATTGTCCATAAAAAGATATGGAGACAGTTTATTAGTTCGGTTTCAAAATGTATCCATATAACTAAAAATTAAACAATACTTAACAAATTGTTATTAATTGTAATGAATTTGAACCAATTCAGCAATTTAGTCGAAGCGATAAATATCCATACCTAAAGCACCCATCGAAAAACTGCTATGTACAATACTAAAGCGATGCCCAGTTCCCATTGCAAAAAAGAGTGGTGCAAAATGTTCAAGCGTAGGGTGGTTTTTTTCGATATAGGGTAAAGCGTCCCACTGCAATACTGCATCATAATCACTATGATTTAATTTACTTACGACATAATTTCTAAAGCTTGAAGCCCACTGAGGAACACGGTTATTTTGATCTTGCCAAGATAACTCTCTTAGATTGTGTGTAATGCTACCTGAGCCTATCAGTAAAATTTGTTTTTCACGTAATGGGCGAAGCGCCTGACCAATTGCATAGATCTGATCAGCATTCATGGTCATCGGTAGGGAAATTTCAATCACTGGAATGTCTGCATCAGGATACATGTGTAACAGAGGCATCCAAACGCCATGATCACGTGGACGTGTACTATTTGCATGCGCAGGGAGTTGAGCTTCAGCCAGTAAATGTAAAATTTCTTCGGCGAGTTCAGGATTTCCCGGTGCAGGGTAACGCATCTCATAGAGTGCTTGAGGAAAACCTCTAAAATCATGCCATGTTTCAGGTCGTACACCTGTATTTACTTCCAGTGCATCACTTTCCCAATGTGCTGACATCACAACGATCGCTTGTGGTACGGGAAGATTTAGCCCAAGTCGATGTAAAGCAGGACCAACTTGTTCGGGATCTAGTGCAAGCATGGGTGAGCCATGTGAGATAAATAAACCGGGAAGTGTTTGTAAGTTCATATCTTTGCGCCTAAATGATCGTTGAATAAATCAAAAGTCCATTCTAACTCAATGAATAATTGGGCGTCAGTGTTCTACTTCAATATCCTGTTGCATGAATACAACATATTCTTTAAAGCTGAAATTATCGATGACGAGATATTTAGGCGTGTAAATCGATATTCCTAAAATTAACCTGCACGATGATACGGGTGATTATGATTTATACTCATCGCACGATACAGTTGTTCGATTAACATGACACGCACCAATGGATGAGGAAGTGTTAGTTTAGAAAGCGACCAGTGCCACGCCGCTGCTTTGCGAACTGCTTCTGAATGACCATCGGGTCCACCAATTGCAAGCACGACATCATTACCTTCGAGCATCCAACTTTTCATGGTTTCAGCCAGTTTTTCTGTACTGAATTCACGACCACCTACCTCAAGTGCAATTAATGTTTCCCCTTGTTTGAGTTGACCAAGAATACTGTCACCTTCGATTTGACGGTATTTTAAAATATCTGCTTCTGAATCATTTTTGCCACGTTTAGCCATGGGTAATTCAATAATTTGAGTCTGTACAAAAGGCTGAATTCTTTTGAAATAATCTTCAAAACCAGTCAGTACCCATGCAGGCATTTTTTGACCAATAGTCAGAATACGGATTTTCATATTAACAATTTCAAACGCTGGAATTACGCCATTATAACGTGATATTGGTTATCCTCAGGCATACAACAAAAACTGTTTTTCCTATTGCTGTTTTTTTAATGATGTTTATTGCATAACTTTTATTGAGCTTATATATGTTGATGCATTGTCTAATGACTAGAATTTTAAAACAAATGATCCTGATGCTTGTACTGAGCTTTATACTCCCAATATGGGCTATGGCAGCTCAGCCTCTCAATATTCAGCAAGCTGAACCTGATCGGCTTAATAGCTACCTAAAACAAGTGATTCATCCTCAAGCTTTTAGAAATTATCAAAATATACAAGAGCTGGATCGCGTTGCTGCCTTTATTAAACAACAAATCGAACAGTTTTCTATTCCATGTGAATATCAAACTTATGTGGTTGATGGAAAAAACTATCGTAATGTGGTTTGTCATTTGCAAATGGGACATGCCAAAAAAGTAATTCTTGGTGCGCATTATGATGTTTATGGAAATTTCAAAGGTGCAGATGATAACGCCTCTGGCGTAGTTGGACTGATAGAGACGGCTCGAATTTTGGCAACAAATCGACGCCAGTTAAAGCAAAATATTGATTTTGTGTTTTATACCTTGGAAGAGCCGCCTTACTTCCGTACAGAACACATGGGCAGTTTTATCCACGCCCAGTCAATATTAAAACAGAAAGATCAAATTCAAGCGGTCTATATTTTGGAAATGATCGGGTATTTCGATCATAAAAATGTGCAAGATTACCCATCAGGATTGGCTGCATTTTATCCCAAACATGCAAATTTTATTGGGGCTGTGAGTAATTTTAGCTCACGCGAAATAGGTGAAAAATATTGTTCGTCTATGAAAAATCTAAAGCGTTTGGATTGTCAAAGACTCATTGCACCATCATTTGTCAAAGGTGTGGATTTTTCTGATCATTTGAATTATTGGCGTTTCGATATTCCTGCTATTATGATTACCGACACGGCATTTTTTAGAAATAAGCATTACCATACTCCAGAGGATACGGTTGAAAAGCTTAATTTAAATAAAATGGCTGATGTGGTTGATGGTCTAGTCAATACTTTGTTAAAAGACTAATTCTAGGTATGTTTTTCATCAGTCAAAATTACTTTAAATAAGGAGAGCTTATGCAATACGGTGCAATGCAATTGCTCTCAATGTGGATGAAAGATCGCAAAATTCAAAATCAGTCTGAGCATACATTGGATGCTTACTTTCGAGATGTATCGAATTTTATTGATTTCTGCTATGACAAACAGCTTGAATTAAAACAAGTAGAAGCATCAGACTTACGTGAATATGTGGCTTATCGTGTTGAAAATGATCAGCTTTCCACCAGTAGTCTACAGCGCCATTTGACTTCGATTCGTCAATTCATGAAATGGGCAAAACAAGGCGGTTACTTGGAAATCAATGCTGCTGATGATTTTCAATTGAAACGTCAACCTCGACCATTACCTGGGATGATTGATATAGAAACGATCAATCAAATCATGGAGCAAGCAGAACCCGAAAAACCAGTAGAAAAGCAACTTTGGATGAGAGATAAAGCGATACTTGAGTTGCTCTATTCCAGTGGTTTACGGCTTGCAGAAATTCAGCGTTTAACGATTCGTGATATTGATTTCACTCGACATTTATTACGAATTACAGGGAAAGGCAATAAAACTCGAATTGTTCCTTTTGGCTCTAAGGCGCGTGAGAGTCTAGTCGAATGGTTGAAAGTTTATCGAATTTGGCAAGGCGAATTTAGTCCAGATGCTTTTGTTTTTATTACGCAACGTGGCAATAGTATTACACCTCGACAAATTGAAAATCGTGTGAAGTATCAAGCCTTACGAGCAGGAGTAAATGTTGATTTACACCCTCACTTACTTAGACATTGTTTTGCCAGTCATATGTTGTCTAATAGTGGTGATTTAAGAGCGGTTCAAGAAATGTTAGGGCATAGTAATTTAACCACGACTCAAATTTATACGCATATCGATTTCGATCGTTTGGCACAAGTCTATGATCAAGCACACCCAAGAGCATCAGCTGCAAAAATAAAATAAAAATGAGTAAAATAACGTTGAATAGTTTTTAATTTATGTGAAAGTTGGTTTATTGGTAAGAATAACTAAACATTTTGTAAATATTTAGCTTGATAGAAAATAAGAATGCTGAGTATTTAAGTATATCATTGATGTAAATAATACTCAGAAATTGATTTATAAATAAACCATTTATCAAAAAGGCATTAGGTGGTTAAATGGATGAATATAACTATTGGGTCACCCTTTATTCGATAATTTTTAGTGTACTGATTGCATCCTTAAGCCTTAATTCTATTACTTGGATTAAAGATAAATTCAATAAAATCTTAGCATTTTTTGTTTTTACGGGGCTATATTCTTTAATTTTAAGTTATTTTTTCGAAAGATCATCCATAGGGTATACACAGCAAGAATTTTTACCTACATTTATTTATAAAGGGTATAACTCTCATATTTTTCAAGGGAATATATATCTAATCCTAACTTGTGTATTATTCTTTATTCTAATAAATAGATTGTTGAGGAAAAGAAGAGTAGCTGCATGTTCGTGAGTACATTTGATTGATGACGGAAGTCCATCTAAGTTGTTAAAAACTTCTCATCTTTGAGAACATGCACACAGATTAGACACATTTAGCACAGAAAAAAGTCGAATAGATAATTGTTTTTAAAAATGCTCTCATGTATATCTAAGTTTCGTATTTATCAAATACATTTTTATTGATTCAATTTTGCAAAAAATTTAGGTCTTTCAATGATCCCCGAACTTGAACAAAAATATAAGCAACTGACTGAAGCTCAAAAAGAGATTTTTAAGGGCTATGGCTTACGTCAAATTAAGCATTTTGTAGAATTTAGCTTACCCAAAATTGAGGCGACATTGCCTGAAGCGGGGAAGGTCTTGGGAATTAATGCTGAAGGAAAAGTCCAAGCAATCAATACCCAAACCAATCAAACTTATCTATGGATATCAGATCAGCAATGGCAAGCGGCTCATACTGTTTCAAGCCATATTGATTTAAAAGAAGATTTTATTGAAATTTGGCAGGTGTTGGAGCTTGAAAAGCAAGATTTGATTGATTTAAGTCATATCCATCGTGATTTTTTAGAGAGCATTGCCAAGTAAGATCTCTTAGTCTTGAAAATCCTGTTTTTTAATTCGATATAACTTTTCCTCTCGTAGTGGATGATGATCATCAAAATCAGGATGCAAGAAGTCATGTGAAAAACGCATTCCGATTTTTTCCATGACTTTTTGTGAAGAAAAATTATGTTTTGCAGTAAAAGCAACAATTTCTTCAAAACCCAATTCTTCAAAAGCAAATCGTAAACAGGCATGAGCACCTTCAGTTGCATAACCTTGATTCCAAAATTTAGGATCAAGTCGCCATCCAATTTCGATACACGGTGAAAAATCAAACTTTGAAGGTTGTGGATGTAGCCCGATGCAGCCGATGAATTCTTGAGTTTCTAATAGTTCAACAGCCCAAAGCCCCCAACCTTTGATTTCAATAAGGTATTTGATTTGATTGGCTAATTCATCACTTTGCTGGCGATTTAATATTTTGGGGAAAAACTGCATCACTTCAGGATTGGAGGTTATTTTTGCAAAAGCTTCTAAATCAGAAGGTTGCCATTGTCGAAGCAAGAGTCGATCCGTACATAATTCATAAATCATCGTTGATGGGCATCCTTACTTGTTTATTATTAGCTGATGCTTGAATCTTAGCATGTTTACTTTTTAAAGGTTTGGGGTGGCTATACGATAAAGTACATGTTCTGCTAGCGCATGTTGCGCATCTAAAGCTGGATGTTGAAAAGAGCAAACATACTGCATTCCCAATCGCTGCATCACTTTTTCAGAAGGTCGATTGGATACAGCTGTAAATGCGACGATCTGTTTTAAAGCCAATCGCTCAAATGCAAATGTTAAGCAAGCTTTAGCAGCTTCTGTTGCATAACCTTTATTCCAATAAGGTCGATCAAGACGCCAGCCAATTTCAACACAGGGTGAAAAACTGAACTTTTCTGGTTGGTCAGCTAATCCAACAAAACCAATAAATTGTTGATTTTCTTTTAACTCGACAGCCCACATACCCCAGCCATAACTTGCGATAAGATGTTGAAATCTTTCTGCTAAAAGATCGCTTTGTTGTTTACTCAGTGTAGATGGAAAATACAACATCACTTCTGGATCTGCATTTAAATGTGCAAAAGCATCTAAATCGCTCGCTTGCCATTGTCTTAAAATTAATCTCGGTGTTTCTAACTGTATCGGAGAACTAAATTTTTTCATTGTGTTGCCTTCAATGATTATAATTGCCTAATCGGTGCTTAGATCATTCATACCAACTTTAATGATTACAGGTCTTCTAAGGGAAGCTGAAAACTTTGTTTGATGATCTGACTGGGTACATCCGTTTTGACACTGGTGATACCATTTTTCTTGGTCAAATGGGTCGATTGAAATTTACGGTAACTTTCCAGATCGGGAACGACTACTTTTAACATCGCATCACACTCTCCCAAAATGATATAGCACTCCATGACTTGAGGAAGCTCTTTCATGGCTTCAATGAATGTATCAATGGTTTCAGCATCTTGTCCCAACAGCCAAATTCGTGAAAATAAAATCAATTGAAACCCAATTTTTTGTGGATCTACCACAGTAGTGTAATTCTGAATGACTTTAGCATCTTCCAAGAGACGAACGCGTCTAAGACAAGAGGAAGGTGATAAGCCAATTTCACGGGCTAAATCGTTATTCTGGATTCGACCATTGGCTTGTAAGGTTCGAATGATATTTTTATCAATACGATCTAACTTTATTAGAATAGTCTTAGATGAAATTTTCATAAAATAGAATTTAATTCGAAAAATAATTAGAATTATAGAATATTTGAAATCCTATTTTAAGCGTTTTCAAAGATACTATTTTCTTCTCTCATTCAGACAGAAAGGAAAATTGAGATGTCTGTATTTGTACTTTTTGCCTTAACGGTGCTGCCGTTAATTTTCACACCAGGACCTGATATGTTATTTATCCTGTCACAAGTGATAGGTAAAGATGCGAAATCAGGCATGATGGCGACGCTTGGGGTTTGTTCGGGATACTTGGTTCACTCGATATTGGTTGCACTCGGAATTGCGGCAATCATTGTGTCATTTCCAGTTTTGTTCGAAACCATTCGCTATTTGGGAATTGCTTACTTGTTATATCTAGCTTTTCATCTAATTAAGTCTGTATTTAATACTAAACAAATACAGATTGAGCAAAAAGCGGTATCGAATCCTATTCATAAAGGTTTTTTTACAGCGTTATTGAACCCTAAAGGAATGCTGATATATTTTGCAATTTTACCGCAGTTTATTGATAAGTCAGGAAATACGGTTACTCAAGGTTTTGCATTGTCCTTTATTTTTATTGCTTTGATCTTTGTGGTGTATTGCAGTTTGAGTTTGGTTGTTGCCAAAGTGACGCAAAAACAACAGATCAATGAACGTAATCAAAAATGGATTGATGGCGGTTCTGGAACTTTATTGACCCTTGCGGCAGCTTGGCTAATCGTAAATTCATAAAACCATAAAGATAAGACGGGATTCAAAATCATGCCCGTTTTATCTTTTTTTGTATTTTGTTACAAGTTTAATGCCTAAATAATCACAAATTTAATGAATAAACATAGTGAGAAAAATTGCTGAATCTGTCTGAAATGACAAAGCCTACATTTGTAAATTTTTTTATGTTGGCATCCCGTTGATTGATTGATAATTTATCTTAATCATTTTGATTATTTATACAGAATTTATACAAATAATGTTATTTATCAATATATAAATATTGTCGAAATAGTATTCTTGTACGTCTTAGTTAAACCTTTTAGAAAAAATGTGAACTGTACGTTCAGGCTTTTTTAAGACTTTTTAGCGCTGTTTTGTGAATTGTGACTTGACCGAAATGCCAATCACATTGCAAGATAGGACACCTAAATAATTTTAAATGAAGCGTTATTATAACTCTTCTTAACATTTACTTTTGCTAAAACAGCCGAGGATTACATGAAGGCTCTTGTTGCTGTAAAACGTGTGGTTGATGCCAACGTTAAAGTTCGCGTTAAACCGGACAATAGTGGGGTAGACCTTACTAACGTTAAAATGTCAATTAACCCATTTTGTGAAATCGCAGTGGAAGAAGCGGTTCGCTTAAAAGAAAAAGGAACAGTTTCAGAAATCGTTGTTGTTTCTGTTGGTCCTAAAGAAGCGCAAGAACAAATTCGTTCTGCAATGGCTTTGGGTGCAGACCGCGGTATCTTGGTTGAAACTACAGATGAAATTGGTGCTTTAGAAGTTGCTAAAATTCTTAAAGGTGTAGTTGAACAAGAACAACCACAACTGATCCTTTTAGGTAAACAAGCGATTGATGATGACTCGAATCAAGTAGGTCAAATGCTTGGTGCATTATTAAATGCAGGTCAAGGTACATTTGCTTCTGTTGTAACTGTAAATGGCGACAAAGTTCAAGTTACTCGTGAAGTAGACGGTGGTTTACAAACTGTAGAGCTTAACACGCCTGCGATCATTACTACTGACTTACGTTTGAACGAGCCACGTTATGCGGCACTTCCAAACATCATGAAAGCACGTAAAAAACCGCTTGATACGAAATCTCCTGCAGATTATGGCGTTACGGCAGCTTCTAAACTTAAAACAGTTAAAGTTGAACCGCCTGCAGAGCGTAAAGCTGGTGTGCAAGTGAAGTCTGTAGACGAGCTTGTTGAAAAACTTAAAAATGAAGCGAAAGTGATCTAATACAGAAGGATAAAATCATGAGTATTTTAGTTATCGCTGAGCACGACAATAAGACACTTAACGGTGCAACTTTAAACGTTGTTGCTGCAGCTCAAAAAATCGGTGGTGATGTCACTGTATTGGTTGCAGGTTCTGGTGCTCAAGCAGTTGCAGATGCTGCTGCAAAAGTTGCTGGCGTAAGCAAAGTTTTACTTGCTGATGATGCTGCTTATGCAAATCAGTTGGCTGAGAATGTTGCGAAACTTGTTGCTGAATTAGGTAAAGGCTATACCCATATCCTTGCTGCTTCTACAACGACTGGTAAAAACATTCTTCCACGTGCTGCTGCACTTTTAGACGTAAGCATGATTACTGATATCATTGCTGTTGAAGGTCCAAAAACTTTCAAACGTCCAATCTATGCAGGTAACGCGATTGCAACAGTTCAATCTGATGAAGCAATTGTTGTTGCAACTGTACGTGGTACTGCATTTGACCCAGTTGCTGCTGAAGGCGGTTCTGCTGCGGTTGAATCAGTTGCTTCTACAGGTGATGCTGGTATTTCTAAGTTTATTTCTGAAGAAATCGTGAAATCAGAACGCCCAGAATTAACAGCAGCTCGCATTGTTGTTTCTGGTGGTCGTGGTGTTGGTTCTGGTGAGAACTACCATAAAGTACTTGATCCACTTGCTGACAAGCTTGGTGCTGCTCAAGGTGCTTCACGTGCTGCCGTTGATGCTGGTTTCGTTCCAAACGACATGCAAGTTGGTCAAACAGGTAAGATTGTTGCACCAGACCTTTATGTTGCTGTTGGTATTTCAGGTGCGATTCAGCACTTGGCAGGTATGAAAGATTCTAAAGTGATCGTAGCGATCAACAAAGATGAAGAAGCACCAATCAATGCAGTAGCTGATTACTGGTTAGTGGGTGATTTGAATACTGTCGTTCCAGAGTTAGTTTCTAAACTTTAATTCTAGAATTCAGTGTCAAAAAAGCGCTTAGGATTACCTGAGCGCTTTTTTAGTTTTTGAATGATTGAAGTTAACACAATATAAATCAGATCATTAACATGGGTATTTTAAGCGTTTGTATTGAACGTTTATTTTGAATTTTAGGCTTCAATAGCCTTTTTTATACATATCTTAAAGAACTATAATTTAAGATCAATAGATCATTGCCTTAGTGATCTGTCCACAAAAGGCATTCTCAATTGCTATGCTTAAACCGTCTTATTATTCATATAAGTGATTTAATATTAATTATTTACTTCAAATGAACTGTAGATCTTTTATACGAATTTTTAGAAGCTTTGGATGATTTAATTTGCTTTGCATTTTTGAATTATAAATTGTCTATGAATCGTGATGCGACATAGAAGTTGCCATAGAGAGTGGGCTGATACGATAAAAAAACCAGGCACTGCTTTGTTTGCAGCGCAAAAATACGTTTAAACAAGTAAACTCAAACCTTAACTGGTTTATTGTTTTTTTAATTTAAAACAAGTACGTCATTTGTTTAGTTTTGCTTTATAACTTGATAAAATTAAATAAAATATTGTGATATTATTAGATTTAGTGTTCACTTTTGTGATTTTGTTAACATTTAAAATTAATTAAACTTAATTTTAAAAATAAAACTCTAAAGGTGGAGTCAACATATTATAAATTGAATAGGAAATACTTTGAAAATCTCTAATCAAAAAAACATTACACAAAAAATCACGGCACAAAAAGTCATAGTATTGATCTTGCCTATGATGCTCACAGGTTGCTTTTCAATCACACACCAAATGTTAAAAAAATCTGCTGTAAATACTGAGAATATTGTTGTTTCTCAGTCGGATGATGTATTGGTTGGTTTGGCACAGCGACAACAGCAATACTATTTTATTGGACAGCACTATATTCTTGAAATACCGAAGAAACAATTGAATCTTGAGAGCTTACAATCTGGTTTAAACATACAAAAAATAATCATTAATGAAAATCAGCCTTTGCAAGTGAACGTGAATATTGCAACTCAACAACAGCAAGGGTTAAATATTATATTACGTTATGAAAAAGCTGATCAGACGTTATCTGAAAAAGAACGCCAAACACTACAGCAGAACGGTTTTAGCAAAACTACAATACAGCCTAATTGGAGTAAAACTTTCAAATCTGATTTTAAATTTTATAAAATTGGAGCGCAAACACAGTTAAATTTTCAGCCTTATACTGGGACATTACAGAAAATTCCTGTACAAATTAGCTTCTTTAAGCAAAAGAAATCATTTGATGCTGTACAAGCGCTAGACAATACTTTTAATATGGTATTGGCAGGCGCGTTGGATGTAGTGACTTTACCTTTTCAAATTTTAACAGTATCTGTGATCCGTGAAGGTATTCATCAGACCGCGGAACAACGAAAAAAATCTGAATCTCAACCTGCACAGAAAACTTTACCGCAGACTCAATAATTTAACTTTAAAATAGAAAAAATATGAAGTGTCCTAAATGTAATGCTGAAAATATTAATGAAGCTGTCAAATGCGGCATTTGTGGTGCTCGCCTAAAACATATTAAACAGAATAATATATTTACAGGGAGCAGCAATGTTGAATCGTCCGTACGCCGAGAAAATAAAAAAGCACCAACACCACCAAAACAGGGCACTCCACCTGAGTCAAAATCATTAACAGAAAGCTTAATGGATAAAAATGTTTCAATTGAGGATAAAGCACGGATTTTTTTAGATTCTTGGCAGGATAAAGCCAAAGACACTTGGGGAGATACACAAAATCCGAAGAAAAAGAAAAATTTAAAAATTGTATGGATACTTTTAGCGGTTTTTATGTTTGGTCCAGCCGTGTTGGGCATCGTTGCGAGTGTCGTTATTCCAGCTGTAATGTCAGTGATTGGTATTACAAATGTCGATCATTCTGCTACAGATGAAGATGCTGAGGCGACAGATGTTGCAACAGCCGCCGCTGAAGATATAAATGCGGATGATGAAATAGATAGTATTAAAAATCAGTTATTTTCTCGCTATAGCGCAGTAGAAGAATTTCAGAAAGATATCGAAAAGTATTATCAGAAAACAGGGAAACTACCTACGCAGTTGAAGCAATTAGAACCCTATACTGAAACTGGTTTTAGTGATTATACTTATCAATATTTTGCGGTGGGTCAAAATGGCTCAATCGTTGGGTTATTTCGACTGGAACCAGAAAAAAAGATCTATGCTGTACCTGAAATTCGACATAAAAAAATTGTAGGGTGGATGTGTTATAGTATTGGTATAGAAGATGATTTGCTCAAAGACTGCCAATACTTAGACCATGATCCTTTTAAGTAATCGTTTAATATGAGTTCAATCAAAAATACTGAACATCCAATGTTTGGTAGAATTTACATTTTCATCGTCTGCCTTTTTGCTTTAGTAATCGGTCTGCCGCTATTTTTTAAGATGCAACATTCGATGTGGATGCAAGGTTTACTGGCATATGGGTTTCTGTTGATCTTAATTGGATTTGTTCTCTATCATTTAGCATTTATTTATCGTGCCGATGATGCTGATGTGCAAATGTGGATGGATCAATATGTTTTAAATGAGCCGACTTATTTACATCATGTGATTTTTCATTTTGTATTTTTTATGAGTTTATTGGTCATTACACATTTTGTTTTTGTATTTTATAAATTATTTAGAACTACAGATTAACAAAAAAATGTTATAAATCAGGTCAAATTTTACCTCAATTTATTTGAAAATGCTTTGAAATAGACATGCATACTCGATGATTTTCGCTGTTATTGATTTGATCTTAATACAGCAAATCTAAGTTGGATAAGTGATTTAAATATCGACGTGTTGATCAGTTTGAGTTTTGTTGTTCTACTGCTAATTTTACAGGCATTTTTAATCTCAAAAAAATCTTAAATTTGCTTAAAAATACTACAAAAAATCATGATTATAGTGGGGATGGATTGGCACAAAAGCAATAGAATTTATGCTATACTGTATGACTGAATTTTACATTTTGGCTCAACTTTTTTTGAGCTAAATTTTGACTAGCTAGATGATATAAATGAACAGCCGCAACGAGTGCTGTTTGTAATAAGGAGTATGCATGAGCGTATCGGAAACTAGACCGATTGCCATTGAGGATGAACTAAAAAGCTCATATCTCGATTATGCCATGAGTGTTATTGTATCTCGTGCATTACCAGACGTGAGAGATGGCTTAAAGCCCGTTCATCGTCGTGTGCTATTCGCTATGCACGAGTTAGGCAATGATTATAACAAAGCTTATAAAAAATCGGCACGTGTTGTTGGTGACGTAATCGGTAAATATCACCCACATGGTGACTCAGCTGTTTATGAAACCATTGTTCGTATGGCGCAAGACTTTAGCTTACGTTATCAATTGGTTGATGGTCAGGGAAACTTTGGTTCTGTCGATGGTGACAGTGCCGCAGCGATGCGTTATACCGAAGTTCGTATGCGCAAATTGACCCACGAAATACTGGCTGACCTAGAGAAAGATACAGTCGAATGGGAAGATAACTATGATGGATCTGAGCGTATCCCTCAAGTTATGCCAACACGTATTCCCAACTTATTGATCAATGGTGTAACGGGTATTGCTGTGGGTATGGCGACCAATATGGCGCCGCATAACCTGACAGAAGTGATCAATGCTTGTTTAGCGTATGCAAATAATCCGAATATCTCTGTTGAAGGATTGATGGAACATGTGACTGGTCCAGACTTCCCTACAGGTGGTATTATTTATGGTAAATCAGGAATTGTAGATGCTTACCGTACAGGTAAAGGTCGTTTGCACATTCGTGGTAAATATCATTTTGAAGAAGACCAGAAAACAGGTCGCACGACAATCGTATTTACAGAAATTCCATATCAAGTCAATAAAGCAAAAACCATTGAGCGAATTGCTGAATTGGTTAAAGAAAAGAAACTTGAAGGTATTTCAGAGCTACGTGATGAATCTGATAAAGATGGGATGCGCATTGCGATTGACTTAAAGCGTGGAGAAAATGCTGAAGTTATCGTCAATAATTTATTCCTCAATACCCAATTAGAAAACTCTTTCAGCATTAATATGGTCTGTCTTGATAATGGTCAGCCTAAATTAATGAATTTAAAAGATATTGTTGCGGCATTTATTCGTCATCGTCAAGAAGTTGTGACTCGCCGCACCATGTTCGAATTACGTAAAGCGCGTGAACGTGGACATATCTTGGAAGGTTTGACTGTTGCTTTAGCCAATATTGATGAAATTATTGAGACCATCAAAACCTCAGCAAATCCAACAGAAGCGCGTGAACGTCTACTTGCGGGTGAATGGGCAGGTGGCAATGTTGTTGCATTGCTCGAAAAAGCAGGTGCAATTTCAGTTCGCCCAGATGAGATCGAAGGTGAAGATCCAAATCGTCCATTTGGTTTAGATGGTTTGGTTTACCGTTTGTCTCCAGCGCAAGTCGGCGCAATTTTAGAATTACGTTTGCATCGTTTAACAGGTCTTGAACAAGACAAGTTACAAGCAGAATATTCTGAAATTTTGGCTCAAATTGCTGAACTCACTGCAATTTTAAATGACTTTAATTTGTTGATGGGCGTGATCAAAGAAGAGTTAGCGTTGATTCTTCAGCAATATGGTGATGGTCGTCGTACCGAGATTGTTGAATCTCGTATTGACTTCTCACGTGAAGATTTAATCCCTGAAGAGCAAGTGGTATTGACCGTTTCTAAGTCAGGTTATGCCAAAACTCAGCCATTGTCAGACTACGCTGCTCAACGCCGTGGTGGACGTGGTAAGTCGGCTACGACGATGAAAGAAGACGATTATATTCAGCACTTAATTGTGACTTCAAACCATGCAACAGTGTTGTGCTTTACCAATGTGGGTAAAGTATATCGCTTAAAAGTATTTGAAGTACCACAAGCATCTCGTGGTGCAAAAGGACGCCCAATGGTGAACTTGTTGCCATTAGATGCGGATGAAACAATTACAGCGATTCTTCCTGTGATTGATGCACCGAAGAAATTCACAGAACGTTTAACTGAGTTTAGAAGTTTTGTGCGTACAAATGTCGCAAAACTTCGTGAAAATGCCATTATCGATTCGCACTATGAAGCATTAAAAGCTGCATTTGCTGAATTAGGCGAAAACCCAGATGATTTATCAGATGCTTTACGTAAGCAGTTGAAAGAAATTGGATTGGAATTATCTGCTTCAGATCTTGATGATGAATTGATTGCAGAATTTGCAGAACGTGTAGAAAGTGTTCGCAAAAACTTCTATGTATTTATGGCAACAGCATCAGGTACTGTTAAACGTGTTGAATTAGAACAATTCAGTAATGTACGTTCAAATGGTTTACGTGCGATTGAGCTAAAAGAAGAAGATACGCTGATTGGTGTGGCAATTACCGATGGTGAACAGCAAATCATGTTGTTCTCAAATGAAGGTAAGGCAATTCGCTTCTCTGAAACAGATGCACGTGTGATGGGGCGTACTGCGAAAGGTGTTCGTGGTATGCGTGTTAGCTTGGCTGCTGCTCAAGCTGAAGAAGACTCAGAAACCGATGTAGATTCAGATGATGAAGATTCTTCAGATTTGAATATCGTGAGTCGTATTGTCTCATTGGTTGTTGTGCCTGAAACTGGAGAGGTGCTTTGTGCATCTGCAAATGGTTATGGTAAACGTACACCTGTAGATGATTTCCCAACCAAGAAACGTGGCGGTAAGGGTGTGATTGCAATCAAAACATCTGAACGTAATGGTGAATTGGTCGGCGCGGTTGCAATTGATGCGTCCAAAGAGTTAATGCTGATTTCTGACGGTGGTACTTTAGTTCGTACCCGAGCTTCGGAAGTTGCAAGAACGGGTCGTAATGCTCAAGGTGTTCGTTTGATTCGCTTAGGTAATGAAGAAGTCTTGGTCGGTGTGGTTGCGGTTGAAGCAGTTGAAGAAGAATTAGCTGCACTTGTTGATGAAGATCATGCTGATAGTTCAGAGCAGTTGATTGATGCTGAAAAATTAGTAGATGAGGAAACTACCATGGACGAGGGTGAAACTGAGTCTGATGAAGGTGCCTCAGAAGAATAATTCTATTCGGCATAGAAGGACGCTTAGGCGTCCTTTTTATCATTTAAAAATCAATAAAAAAGATCGTTGAGTCAATTAAACAATGAAAAAATTATATAAACTTTCTTTGATAAGTAGTGCTTTTATATTGGGTGCTTGTGATCAGGTGAAAAATTTTAGTGATCAAAAAAAGCAAGAACTCGTCGCAAAGCTTGAGCAGAAAATGAATGAAAAAATGCGAGAATTGACTGAGCAAGAGGAGCAAAATGCAGAGGCACTCTATATTGCGATTCGAGACAAAGATGTGGCAACCATAGAAAAATTACTCGAACCTAAAGCTTATCAAGAGATGCAGGATGATGAAACAGCGCTTTTAGAGTTATCCAGTTATATTCCTTACTATGATCCTTTATTGAAAAAAGAGAGAATTTCATTTGGCAATCAGTATTATGTCGGAGAAGGGCATTTTGTTATAGCCACTTATCTTTATGATTATGGTAAATCACAAAATCGCTATACGGTTACATTTCGAGCAGATCAGACTCAAAAAAATATTGCAGGTATCAATATACATAGGACTTTTTACTCATCGCAAATGAAATTCAACTGACTATTTTGAATTATATTTTTTTATCAAACTTCTAGAAATTTAACAATAAAGGTAACACGTTTGGAAAACTTAACGATGCGATGTGTCGAAGGTACGATAGCATCAACGTCATATGATAAAAATACTGAACAATTTCGCTTAGTGATTGATCAAATTAATTATACATTCCCATTAAAAAGTGATTTCTATTTTAAGGTGGGTGATCGCGTCAAAATTATTTTCCATGGAAAACATGATGAAATAGACGCGGTGTTTAAACTAGATGATGGATTGCTATATTTGAATGATGCAATCTATCAGGTGAACGCTAAAAAACTATCTAATCAATTATATAAAACATGGTTTTCTACATTTTGGATCATTTTAATTTTAGTTTTAGAATTGGTGATTTATCAATTGGTCATGGACAGCACGGTTTATTATTTTGATATTGTCCAATACGTTTTCGGTATTTTATGTTTATCTGTACTATTGACTTGCTTTTTTTTAGTTCATCGTCTGATCAACCCTCAATATCAATATGCAGATCAAGTATTTAAATTACTGCAACTACCTAATTTAGAACAACAGCAACTCCAATATTTCAGGATGACAAACTCGTATTTTGAAGTCATTCCAGATCTTTATTTTATGGAGCATGTACTGAATATTTCTAAAAAGCATAATTTGATTCAATCTCAAGCATTGGTTGAAAGAATGTGCAATCAGCGGAATAGAGAAAATTTAACTGAGTTTCAAGAGCTTAAATTTAAGCTGCAAGCACAAAAAGGCGAAATTAACAATATTCGATCGCAAAAGATTCCCTTGTCAGCAAAAGACACAGACCCATTTTTTGAGGTTACAGCAACATTAAATGGCTTACCGATTTATGGTTATTTTGATGAGTTTTATGTCAAGAATGGACGAAATGTTGATGTTGTTTTAACAGAATTTCCAGATGAGAAGGGCTACTATATTTGGTATTTATACGACCGAGAGCGGTATTTATACTTAGATGAAGATCAACCCACCACCCTGAGTCAACATCATGGATGGGCTGAATGTGTAATCATGATCATTGTGATGGCTGCAATCTTATTTTTTATTTGGTTGTTTTTTGCTTTGGTTGCTGACTTTGTATTTTTCACCTATCTATATTTTGCAATCATGTTATTGGTCATCTTGTATCAAGTGGCTTTAGTTTTTTATAAACGCAAATTTGATACTGAAGCTAAAATGGGGTTTTATATTTATAATCAGATCACAGCACTGATCAAACTTCCAAGAAGTATTTATTTATCAGACTTACTTTTATATAAGATCGATCGAGATGAGGCATTTGAAACCAAGAGTAGAACTGGATATGACCTTAAACTTAAACCGTAGTCTCATGGTCGTTTAAAGATAAGCGAATTGGTTTTGATCTGGAGTGTGTCTATGCTTAAACTTATTTATTATGTTCCTGAATCCCATTTGGAAATCACCAAGCAAGCCATTTTTGATGCGGGTGCAGGAGGAATTGGGGACTACGAGCATTGTGCATGGCAAGTATTAGGTATGGGACAATTTAAACCAATAAAGGGAGCGAAGCCTTTTATTGGGGAGTTAGGTCATTTAGAACAACTGCCTGAATGGCGTGTAGAAACCATTGTTCCAGAGCATACAGCTAAAGCTGTTGCAATAGCTTTAAAAGCAAGTCATCCCTATGAGGAACCTGCTTTTGAATTTATTCAAATGATTGATATCAATATATAGCTGAAATATACCCGCTCTTTAGAGAGCGGGTTAGTTTGTGCTTTAAAATTAAACTTTTTGAATGAATAATTTACGATCAAAGCGATATTGTGGGAAAAACACACCGTCCTCAGCACGCTCACCAGCACTGATGACCATGATTGGAAATTCTTTATGACCTAAGTTGAGAATTTTACGGACTAAAGGCTCATCAAAACCTTCCATCATGCAGCTATCAAAACCATAAGCACGTAAAGCAAGGACCAGATTTTCACAAGCCAAAGCTGTGGTTTTACTTGCCCAAAGTTGAGCATCCGCAGGATTAAATGCAGTAACAGGAAGCTGTTTATCTAAAGTTCGCGCAACTTTAAAAGCCACTTTTTTAAAGTTACCGAGAGCATTGAGATAACCTGTTTTATAGTTATAGGCGATAAACTTATAATATTGCTTGACCGCTCTTGGTGCTTCTGGAAATGGAAAATCGCTTAAGTTCATTTTTGCCATTTCATCAATACGGTCAATTCGAGCCACACAGACGATTAATTCTGCCGCAGTTTTGGCTGATAATTGACTGAGACACGCTTTAATCAATTGTTTCTTTTTTGATTCTGATTGAACCACATAAAAAGTCCATGGTTGTAGATTAGACGAGTTAGGCGCAAGCAATGCCAAGTCTAAACATGCATCTAATACTTCCGCAGGAATTTGTTTCTCAGTGAATTTACGAACCGAACGACGGCTTTCGATGACTTTTCGAAAATTTTCAATATCGATATCTTGCGGAGCAGGTTCGTAATAACGTTTTTTGGTGGTCGATGAATCTTGAGACATAATATTTTTACTTGATGTTGACTTGTTCAATTTTAGAGAATCAGAAATAAAAAAAACCACTGAATATTTGTAATACAGTGGTTTTTGGGATGTAATGAATTAATTAAACTGTGAAAAGTTTGGCTTGCGCTTTTGCATAAATGCAGCAACGGCTTCAGCCATTTCTGGTGATTTTACCCGTTGCATAAAGATGACTGCTTCATCGTCTACACATTGAATAATTTCTTCAAGATTGTGCTTCATTAATGCTTTGGTTTGTTTGATTGATGCCAATGGAAGTGCGGCAAGTGTTTGAGCTTGATGAAGTGCATGACCATAAACGTCGTCTTCAATACTATTGATCAACCCAGCATTTAACGCTTTTTCACTATTAAATTTTTGTGCTGTTAACAACAGTTCAGCTGCTTTGTGATAGCCTGCCTGTTGAATTAGAAGTTTGCTTGAAGCGCCTTCAGGTGATAATCCTAAGCTTACAAATGGAATTTGGAATAGCGCAGTATTGTCTGCGTAAACCAAATCCGCATGTAAAAGAATCGTTACACCGATCCCGATTGCAACACCACGTACTGCACAAATTAAAGGTTTAGATAAACGTGCAGCTGCTTTAAGTAAGACAAAAGGAGGGCCGTCTCCTTCCTTGCCTTCAAGTGGTTGCTGAATGAAAGCCATAAAGTCTTTCATATCGTTACCTGCGCTAAAATCTGCTTCTGCACCACGTAAAATGACCACACGTACATCATTGTCTTGATCCGCTTCGTCTAACGCTTTTGCAATCCAAAGATAGAGTTCTCCGTACAGTGCATTTTTAGCTTCTGGTCGATTAATTGCTAAAGTCAGTACACCATTTTCTAAATTTGCGTTTAAATGTTGATGAGGTTGTTGAATACAACTGAGTGTCATCGTACTATCCTTGCTTTAAAATTTAATTGGATTTTATGCCCTCATTATGTCGCATATTTGAATTTATGTTGCAACTGATGAGTTCATAAAAAATTTGCTTTATGACTTATAAATTTGACTATCTGGTTTATATTGGACGTTTCCAGCCTTTTCATTTAGCGCACATGCAAACCATCAAAATTGCATTACAACAGAGTCACTTCGTGATTTTGGCGTTAGGGTCGGCACAGAATGAGCGGAATACCAAAAATCCTTTTCTGGCTTCAGAAAGGGAACAGATGATTTTATCAAATTTCTCAGCAGCAGATCAAAAGCGAATTAAATTTGTTCATGTGATTGATGTTTATAATGATGCCAAATGGGTTGAATTGGTTAAATCATTGGTCAATGGAGTTGTATTAGACCATGATAAAATTGGTTTAATTGGACATTTTAAAGATGATTCTTCTTATTATTTAAAGCTTTTTCCAGAATGGGAAATGGTTGAGCTGGACAGCTTGGTAGGTTCTATTTCTGCTACGCCGTTACGTGAGGCGTATTATCGTGGTGAAATTTATCAAGCTGAATTTCCACTAGGCACAGCAGAGTTTTTAGCGAAATTTCAAAAAACTGAAATTTACCAACAATTAAAATACAAATACCAAACTGAAGACAAATCAAATCTTTAATCTATTTTGATGCTGATGCAATACACTGTAGAGCAGGACAAAAAATAGCAAAACAAGATTTGGAGCGGTCTATGAATTTTAAATCAGTTGCAACAAAGAGTATTGCTCTATGTAGTTGTTCGATTTTCGCACTTTCCACTTATGCAGCAACTTGGTCTTTGACAGCAAATAGTCAGGTAGGTTTTCACATTGACTCATTGGGAGTCAATATTGCTAAAGGGCAGTTTCAAAAGGTTCAGTCGCAACTAGATTTTGATATAAACACTCCTCAATCTGCATCGACTCAATTTGTGATGGATGTAAATAGCCTAAGTATCAGTAAATCATCATTAAAAAATATGATTATGGGGCAAGATTTGTTCTATGCAGAAAAATATCCAACTGCAAGTTTTAAAAGCACTTCTTTTAAACCATTAGCCAATCATCAATATTTAATTTTAGGTCAGTTAACGTTACGAAATGTAACTAAACCGGTAACATTTAAGGCGACGATTAAACCTCATTCCAATGATCCAAAATTATTGGATTTTACCTCGTCAACAACCATTAAACGTAGTGATTTTGGCATGAAAAAGGCAATAGGTGGCGTCGGGGAGAAAGTCAATATTCAGGTTTCTGGGCAATGGAAAGCAAAATAAAAATGCCAAGTTGGGCACTAATGTAATTGAGTATCCGTATTCGATTTAATCTAGACTGAAGTGCTTAAATGTTCGATCAGAAAATCAATAAACAAACGGATATGTCGTTGTTCATATTTAATTTTAGGATATAACAGCGAAAAAGGTCGTTGCGCCCCAGCATATTGTTGTAATACTTCAATCAGCCGTCCCTGCTTTAAATCATCTTCAATCGCAAATCGGCATGTTTGCAATAGACCAGCCCCATAGCGAGCAAGCGTAATGGTCGCTAAAATATCCTCATTACAACTTAAATACCCTTGTGTTTGAATATCCATGATTTCTTGATTGAGTAAAATAGACCAAGGCAGTGCTTTTCCCGTACTCGGTAATAAGTATTGAATACATTGATGATGCTGTAAGTCAGTAATATTCGAGGGAATGCCATTTTTCTTTAAGTATTCTGGTGATGCGACTATAAGTAGATCAGCATTTTCTAAACGACGGGCAATGAGATTTGAGTCAGGAATATTTCGACCGCGAATGGCAAGATCAAATCCTTCTGTAATAAAGTCAACATTTTTATTGGTGAGTTGTATTTCAAATTTAATTTCAGGATAAAGCCTTTGGAATTTAGGTAAAAGTGGAAGTACTCTAAAATGCCCAAACGGTGTAGGTAAACTTATCCGAATAATTCCTGATAGTTGTGCTGAATCATTCTTTAATCGCTGTTCGACTGCAATAATCTGTTTCAGTACCTGTTTACATTCAAAAAAATATTCTTCACCTGCTTGAGTTAAGCGCACTTTACGAGTGGTTCTGCTAAATAGTTGCAGACCTAGCCGTTGTTCAAGCCGAGCAATGGATCTACTTACGGCTGCTGGTGTCAAACCTGCTTGATGAGCAGCATTGGAAAAACTTTGTTTTTCAGCAACTAAACAGAATATCTCAATATTGCTGAACATAGTTCGATTTAATGCTATATCCATTATATACACCATGTAATAAGTGAATTGATATTATGCGTATTTATTGTTCATGATGTTAAGGATAGCATGAGCTTAAATCAATTCAGGGAATTAATCGATGAGACTTTTTTATACCGCAGGTGCATGTTCACTGGCTCCGCATATTGTGCTACAAGAAATTGGACATGATTTTAAGTTAGTCAATGTTTCATTTAAAAACCATCAAACGGAAGATGGACAAGATTTTTTGAAAATCAATCCGAAAGGACAGGTCCCATTTCTGATCACAGATGAGGGATTGCATCTCAGTGAGGGGACAATTATCAGTCAGTATTTGGCTGAAATAATGCAAAATACTGATTTATTACCAGCATTTGGCGATTTAAAGCGCTACAAGGTATTAGAATGGATGAATTATATAAGTTCAGAATTGCATAAATCCTATGCACCTTTTTTCCAAAAAGGTTTTGATGAGGCGAGTAAAGATATTTTCAGAGAAAAATTATTAAAGCAATATGCATGGGTAGATCAGCAATTTGCTGATTCAGAAAATGTATTGGGGCAGGGTTTTACAATTGCAGATATTTATCTATTTGTGGTCACTCGTTGGGCATCGTTTATTAATTTGGATCTGAGTCATCTCAAGGCATTACAAAGATTTATGCATCGTATGGAACAACATCCCTCGGTACAAAAAGCAATGAAGAACGAAGGAATTATTTAACTCAAATAATCTTCAAAAGCTATACTTTTAATGATTTGTACAGCTTTATAAATTGTGTAAATCTTAAAGCTCTCAATGTCATGCTTTAATTCTAAAGTTGCCATAGATTTGCTTAGGCGATGCTTTACTTAGCAAGAATTATCATATCTGCTCATAAAAAAAGCCGACTTGTTTCTAAATCGGCTTTTGAGGGTTTTAGGGTGGTGATGAGATATTAAGATATTGATTTAAAATGTTTTCTAAAATATTATTTTGGGTAACAGTGATTATGTTAAATAGGGAAATCTATGTAATCAAAAATTAATTTATTTTTAGTTATAAATATCAATTTTCCAAATAGAGTTTTAATCATATAATTTAAAAAAATTAGTATCTTAGGGGGAGAATATGTCAAAGGCAATGGAATGGATTGGAAAAAATCTAAGCCTCGGTGGTCTTGTACGTCATGCTGGTAATGGACTTGGTACTGTGACGAATATTACTGCACAAAGTGTAGGAGTGGTGGCTAGTTTATGTACAGATGACCCGAAAACTAAAAAGAATATAAAAGATACTTGCTCAAATATAGGAAAAACACTTGATTCTGGTATTACAAAAGGTACTGCTGTAGCTGGTCAAGGGATCGATTATGGAGTCCAGAAGGTTAGTGTTGGAATAGGCTATGCAAGTGGTAGTGCTGCAAAGTTAATGGGAGCATCTGAAGAAAATGTAATACTGGCAAAAAAAGTAGGAACAGTCGTAGGAGCTGTTGGTATCGGTGTTGTAGCTGGTGGCGGAGTAGCCGATGCGGCAATTGCTATTGGCGCTGCTTCAGGTACTGCTGGAGCAGCAGCAACAACTAGTGGATTAGCCACGCTTGGTGGCGGGTCAATAGCTGCTGGTGGTGGTGGAATGGCTGCAGGACAGGCAGTAGTAAATGCCATTGTTGCCACAGGTGGTGTATCTGGTGCAGCAACAATAAAAGAAAATAGCTGATTTTAGAAATAGATATAGCCTGATGTTATGTAAGTTTTTCCTAAAATTAACATAATACACCTTATTTGAAATAATTTTCTATCTGATATAAATCATAGCCTTATTGTTCTATGAAAAGCCCAATACATAGTATCTGGGCTTTTTTAATGAGTTGTCACTTTTAATCTCTGAAAAGTAAGGCATCGCTAAAGCAAATTATTCAAAACTTTTCTCAAAATATGAGGTTGTGAAAATGCCTTATCTATACGATATAAGTTCGCAATAATGATATTGATTAGTTTAACTGATTTGTGGCTTTTGATATTAGATTAAAATCGCTTGCGTATGTGAAATCAAAGTGGAAGTTAATTGATCCAATTGCTTAGACTGCTGTTTCCAATGATGCCAATAAAGATGCAAATCCGTTCTGGCTTTAGGTAAAATTTCTACCAATTGTCCTGTAGATAATTCTTTTTTAATTTGCATTTCAGGCACCATGCCATAGCCGAGATCAAGCAAAATAGCATCGACAAATGAATTGGTGGAGGGAATAAAGTGGCAAGGATAGCTGTTTGGCATTAAGCCAAAAAGCTGTTGTAAAACCTCGCCATGAACATGATCTTTGTCATTAAAAATCACAGCTGGCGTATGTCTAAGCACTTCCCGATGTAGACCTTGAGCTAAATACTTTTGCACAAATGATGGGGTTGCCACCATTTGATAATTCATTTTGCCTAAATGAATGGCTTCACAACCTTTCATCGCTTGCGCCTCGGTAGATATACAGGCATTTACCAGTCCCGCCTCAAGCAAATGATGGGTTTGGGTTTGATCATCAATCTTAAAATCAATCACAATTTTTTCTTTGATTAAGGTTTGTTGAAAAAGGGGAAGCAGCCAAGTGGTAAGTGAGTCGGCATTTGAGGCAATATTTAATTTAAAAAATTGGGATTGTGCAGATTGTCCTTGTAGACTCTGAATTAAATTTTGCTCCATTAAGCGATGATGCTGTAGAAAAAGTAAAACGTCTTGTCCTGCTTGTGTAACTTTGCAAGGTCTTTCTCGAATAATCAGCACTTGTCCAAGTTGCTTCTCTAAAGTTTGTACTCGAAGTGTGACAGCTGAAGCAGTGATATTTAGTCGTATTGCAGCTTGTTCAAAACTTCCAGTCTCCGCAACAGCCAGAAAAGCTTCACTGTGTTTGCTTTGTAGCATGATTATCCTATTAATTCGTAGCTGTTATTTTGCAGTGTTATATCGTCGTTCAATTATAACGATAAACATAAAATAAGAAAAATTTAGTTAAGTTGAAATTTATTTAGAAATACTCATTTTATCAACTAAATTTGGATAATAGCACCATTTATTAATATGTTAAAAGTGTAGTTTGAGATGTTGCAAAGCTATATGCAGGGTTTGGCAGTTGGATTTAGTTTGATTATTGCAATTGGCGCACAAAATGCATTTGTACTTAAACAAGGTTTAAAAAAACAAAATGTATTTTGGATTTGCGTGGTTTGCGCTGCATCAGATTCGATTTTGATTTTATTGGGCGTGTTAGGCTTTGCAAAAATTATCCAAACTCATCCTGAATTTGTCGATTGGGCAAAATATTTTGGTGCGATTTTTTTATTGGTCTATGGGGCACAACATTTTATTCAAGCTTTTAGAGCGTCCAGCGGTCTTACTCCAAGTGAAAACAATGAGTCTCAGCTGTTTAAAATGATCATGATTTGTCTTGCTTTAACTTGGCTAAATCCACATGTATATCTGGATACTGTGGTATTGATTGGCTCTATATCGACCAAGTTTGAATCTACTGCTGTGTATTTTGCAATGGGTGCGGTGACTGCATCGTGGTTATTCTTTTTTAGCTTGGGTTTTGGCGCACGTTTTTTATTGCCAATTTTTCAAAATCAACGATCATGGCAAATTTTAGATTTCATTATTGGGTTAGTGATGTGGGCAATTGCTTTATCTTTGGTACTTTGATCCATATGTGCTAACAGATTAAGAATGAATTTGGATTGAAAATCGTTATGATTCTAGGGATTTTAAATATCCATGTTTGAGAATATTTTAAATCCCCCTGCAAGCCTAAAAATATTTCAACTTTAGCGCGAGTAGGGGGATAACCATCATTAAGCTTTTTGCAAGGTTTTTAAATCTTCTAAAACTTGTTCAGCGTGTCCCGCAGCTTTTACTTTGCGATATTCTTTGACCAACTTGCCTTGATGATAAATAAATGTTGAGCGTTCTATTCCCATCACTATTTTACCATACATATTTTTTTCTTTGATCACGTCAAAGTGTTTGCATAACGTTTCATCTTTGTCGCTGATGAGATTAATGGTCAATGATTGCTTCTCAGTGAAGTTCTGATGTACTTTGACTGAATCACGAGAAACACCAATAATCGTTGTGTTCAATGCGTCAAATTGATCTTTGATGCATGAAAAACCTACCGCTTGAGTTGTACAACCCGGTGTGGAGTCCTTCGGATAAAAATATAGAACCAACCAATCTGTACTGAGTTCAGAAAGGTTAATTTCATCAGTTGTTGTTGGAAACTTTTGATTTGGAAGTTGGATTTGTTCAGTCATAGGTTATCCTTCAAGATGATTTTGTTTAAGTTGTAGTGTTAAAAAGGCATAATTTTCATGATAGAGAATATCACCTTTATCAAGCAAAAGTGGTGCTTTAAAAATAGGACCATCAATAAGGGTCGTATGAAATTCACCCGCCTCACCACAAGGATCAATTCCACGCTCAATCAATTCTTTTACAAACTCAACGGTTAGTGTTTGACCAAGATCTTCAACTCGCATACCTAGATTTAAGTTGATCGTGACAATTATGCTGACAAAACCTAATTCAATAAATTCGCTAACAATGTCAAGCCGCGGTTTCTGCCATAAAGGCATGACCAAATTTAATTGGCTTTGATCACACATGGATTGATTCCATTGTGCATGTTGAATCAGATCAATATCTCCAGTTACAAGCGTTTCAGCACCTAATCGTTTGGCTTGCTTTAGCAGGCTTAAAAACTGTTGTTCGTAGTCATTCCAAGTTGCTGATGCTTTTAATATCGGTAAACCAATCAACTCAGCTTGCGTATCTATAATATCAAGTGGCATTGCGTGAGAACGAGATTTAAGTCCTTGTTCTTCAAGCATGACAATCAGAACAATAGCTTCTCCCGTTTGCAATGCGTGATATAAGGCGAGACTACTATCTTTACCACCACTATAGGATGCAACAAACTTTTGCTGTTGTATTACAGTTCTGTTCCATGAAGTATGCATCGTATTTATACCATTTACATATAAAAAGAGCCTGCATAGGCAGGCTCTTGAACACAACAAGAATTATTTCTTCGCTTGTGCAGCTTTCATTGCTTCTTCAGTTAAGGTTTTTAATTTACCTGTTAACTGAGGACCAAAACATGTTTGAAGGTCTTGGTTATTTTTTTGAACGAAAGCTAAAGTTGCTGGGCTTTTCTTTTGGTTAATGGCACTTTGAATTTGCCATTTTTGATCATTGGTCAATTTACCGTCAGATTCAACAGCACATGTACAGTATTTGCTAACTTCAGCGGCAGTGAGTTTTCCACCTTTCGCAGTTTCTGTTTTACAAACACCAATCAGTGCAGATTTAACATTGGCACTTTTATAGGCTTGTTGAATTGCATTTGACTCAGCAGCGAAAGCCGTAGATCCCATTAAAGCCGAAGCTGAAAATAAAGCAGAAAGAATAAGACTTGATTTTAAATTTTTCATAAACAGTACCTTGTTATTGCGGTATATAACGTGTTGGGTCTGCAATACCTGCATCTTTAAAGCCTTCTTTACGAAGTCGGCAGCTATCACATTTGCCACAAGCACGTCCTTGGTCATCTGCTTGGTAGCATGAAACCGTTTGACTATAGTCTACGCCATGTTCGATCCCTAAGCGTATTATATTCGCTTTGGATAAATGTAACAGAGGTGTTTCAAATTTAAGAGGTTTTCCTTCTACTCCAACTTTAGTGGCAAGTCGAGCCATATTGGCGAAAGCTTCGATAAATTCAGGACGACAGTCAGGATATCCTGAATAATCAACAGCATTGATGCCGATGACAATGGCTTGGGCATCAAAAACTTCCGCTGCTGCGAGTGCATAAGACAAGAAAATAGTGTTACGTGCTGGAACATAAGTTACAGGAATACCATCAGTTTCATGATCAGGCACATCAATGTTATGGTCTGTAAGTGCAGAACCACCTAAATTACCCAAATCAATATTGATGACACGATGTTCTACACCAGCATTTTTGGTTAAAGCACGTGCCGCATCAAGTTCTGTGGTTGAGCGTTGACCATACATAAAACTTAATGCGATACAGTCATAATTGGCTTGAGCCCATGCTAAGCAAGTTGTTGAGTCTAAGCCACCAGATAGCAAAACTATGGCACGAGGGCGCATATCCAATTCTCCAAATATTAATAAATAACGGTAGATTAACGACCAGTTTCATCATTCCAAAGCAATTTATGTAACTGCAATTGGAAACGAACAGGGAGATGGTCTTCTAAAATCCATTGGGCTAAATCACGTGCCAGTTGTGGTAAACGTGTTGCACCTTTTTCAACAGCAAAAGCAGGTGAGAACCATACAGTGCTGACTTTTTGATTTAAAGCATAGTGTTCTACTTGCTGTTTTGACCATTCATAGTCTTCACGATTACAAATCACAAATTTGATTTGGTCGTGTGGGGTCAAATGTTCAAAGTTAGTGATTAAATTTCGAGTTACTTCACCTGAAGTAGGTGTTTTTAAATCTAAAACTTTGGAAACACGAGAGTCAACTTTGGAAACATCCAGTGCACCACTGGTTTCTAAAGAAACCTCACAGCCCAAATCAGCAAGACGTTGCATTAATGGCAGTGCATTGGGTTGAGCAAGTGGCTCTCCACCTGTAACACAAATATAGGGAGTTTTATAATCTAAAGCAGTTTGAATAATTTGATCAAGTGATTGACGTTCGCCACCTTCAAAAGAATAAGTGGTATCACAATAGGTGCAACGTAGTGGGCAACCTGTTAATCGAATAAAAACAGTAGGTAAACCTAAAGTATTGGCTTCACCTTGTAATGAATAGAAAATCTCCGTGATACGCAACCCCGCAGATGGATCAGAAACAGGAATAGTTGAAGAACGAAGAGAACTCATGAGATTTACCACAGATTACAAAATGAAAAATCTCTACGATCATTGTTGACCGTAGAGATGGGAGTATTGATGACTCCGCTTGGTGCTTTAGATCGATAATAAATCTAAAATGCAACCAAGAATGAATAAAGCTTAGTCTTCGCGAAGTAATTCGTTCAAGCTAGTCTTTGCACGAGTTTTCGCATCTACTTTCTTGACAATGATTGCTGCATATAAGCTATATGTACCACATTTAGATGGTAGGCTGCCTGAAACAACAACGGAACCTGCTGGTACACGTCCATAATGGATTTCACCAGTTTCACGATCATAAATCTTGGTTGATTGACCGATGAAAACGCCCATTGAAATCACAGAACCTTCTTCAACAATCACACCTTCAACGATTTCAGAACGTGCACCGATAAAGCAATTGTCTTCAATGATTGTTGGGTTCGCTTGAAGTGGCTCAAGTACACCACCAATACCTACACCACCTGAAAGGTGAACATTTTTACCAATTTGAGCACATGAACCTACAGTCGCCCAAGTGTCAACCATCGTACCTTCATCTACATAAGCACCAATGTTGACATATGATGGCATCAATACAACATTTTTAGCTTGGAATGAACCTTTACGCGCTACAGCAGGAGGTACAACACGTACACCAGAAGCTTTAAATTGCTCTTCTGTCCAACCTTTAAACTTAGTATCTACTTTGTCATAGAAACGAAGGTCACAAGATTCGATTGGTTTGTTATCATTTAATTTAAAAGATAATAAAACAGCTTTTTTCAACCATTGGTGAACCACCCATTCACCGTCAATTTTTTCAGCTACGCGAAGTGTGCCGTTATCTAAACCAGCAATAGCTTCTTCAACAGCTTGACGTACTTCAGCAGGGCAATCTACTGCTGTAAAGTTGGCACGGTTTTCAAACGCTTGTTCAATGATCGTTGAAAGCTGAGACATAATCATCCTTCCCAAAAAAATTTTAAAGATTCTACACCAAATTGGACTCAAATTAGAGATAAAATCTAGTTTCAATCGAAAAAACTCATCCCATAATTTAAAATAAAACAATCAAATAAGTGAATTATTAAGTTTTAATTTAATTTATTTCTTTTAAAAACAACAATTAATATCTAATTGTATCAAAAAATAACAAAAAGTAATCAATTTCTCTATTAATTGTGTAGATCGAATCACATATTATCATTTCGAACCAAACACATTAATGATTAAAGAACAAACTCTATTTTTTGAGGAGACATAAATGAAAGTGTTAAAACTATTAGCGGTAACAGCTGCATTATCTGCTTCTGGTCTAGCAATGGCTGATGGGTCTGTTGTTGATCAAGGTTATGCTTTTGAAGCTAATCAATTAATCCCGACAGGTGCTCGTCTTGAAGTAGGTACAACTGGTTACGGCGGTGCTTTACTTTGGACTGCTAACCCTTATGTTGGTTTAGCATTGGGTTATAATGGTGGTGATATTTCTTGGTCTGATGATTTAAAAATCAATGGTTCTAAGTATGACTTAGACATGGACAACAAATTAGCATATTTAAATGCTGAAATTCGTCCATGGGGTGCAAGCCAAAATGTATGGGCTCAAGGTCTTTATGTTGCTGCTGGTGTAGGCTATGTAGATAATGAATATGGTCTCAAACGTAATGTGAGCGCAGGTCGTAACTTCACAGTAAATAATACTGATTTCCAAGCTGGAGCAAATGGCGTTAGTATCGAAGGTCAAATGAATTATGACAACCAATTTGCACCCTATGTAGGTTTTGGTTTTGCTCCAAAAATCAACAAAAACTTCGGTGTATTTGGTGAAGTAGGTGCATACTATACTGGTAATCCTAGTGCAAACCTACAACGTGTTTCAGGATCTGCAACATCAAATATTAATAAAGATCTTGACCAAGAGCTTGCAAACGAAACTAATAAACTTGTCAATGATGACAAATACAAGTGGATGCCTGTTGGTAAAGTAGGTGTAAGCTACCACTGGTAATTCATTCCGAATTTGTATAGAAAAAACGAGCTTCGGCTCGTTTTTTTATGTACAGAATAAATGATCAAACTAAGCTAAAAACGGTACCCAATACGAATTCCATGTGCAAATGCAGTATTTCGACCTACTTCGGATAATGTTGAATTTTGAGTGATTGGGCTATTGGCATCTAAATCTGCAATTTTTGCTTTATTAAATCGAAAATATTTGATGCCATAGGAAATAAAACTGTTTTTATTGATGTTATATAAGCTGCCTAAGCCTAATGCATAAAAGCCGTCAGAAGGATTGAGCGTTCCAGCAGGATTATCATTGCCCGAATCCCATGATATATCAGCTGTGGTAAGCCATTGATCTGAAAGCATATGGGCAATACCGAGTTTTGCAGACCATTGATTGTTTTTATAGTCAATCAGATTGAATGGTTTGATTAATTCAGGATATTGTTGGGCAGCATAATCAACCACAGCACCAAATTGTCTAGGCTGAATTTCAAAGTCTTTCCAATTGATCCAACGAAGCTGACTATAAACAATATTGTTTGCTGTTAAACCAGACTGAATTTCTAAATTGACAGATTGTGGTGTAGAAATTCGCGTTTTTTCAAACGGAATTACTGTTAAATTTTGCCCAGAAATATACTCTGTCACTGCTGATTGATGATTGATTTTAGATCGATAAGTCAGTGAGCTTTTTAAGGCATATTCTGGAATTTGATAACTTAAACCTGCTAACCATCCATGACCAGCACTTTGCTTAAATTTTGCCTGATAACCACTCATTGCTGAATAGTTTGCACCAAAAATATTTAATTCGCCTTCAAATTGTTGATAGACCGCCCCAGTGTAGATATTCCAACGAGTAGTAGGTTGATAACCCACCAACATGGTGAGATTTTGACTATCAAAATTAAATTGACCAGACTCTAAAAGTTGTTTTCCATGATTAGTCTGAGGGCGGTATTGATAAGCAATGTCAACACCATAAGGTTGGTCGTAGATTAAACCAAATGACCACTGTGGTGCGATTTGTAATTTTGCTGCTGCATTGACGAAATGATAAGTATTGACCAAGTTGCCTGTAGAAAAATCATCAATACCTTGTTGTTTTAATTGTTCGTGTTGAGGTAATTGCCCAGATACATCTGCATAAAGCTCAGCATAAGATAGTTCTAGGTAATGATTCGGTTCAAGAAATGTACGGACGGATTGATCAGATTTTTCCATACCTGCGGCATGACTAAATAGAGGAATAACGCCCCCGATGGCTAAACCCCAGATCTGATAATTCATCCTTGTCCCCAAAATGACAATATTAAAATATGATTCAGGCTAAATTTTATACTAAAAAGATTATCTTTTGATAAATAATAAATAAAATCAATAGTTTTAGTTTTTCTTAAGAATATGCGTTGTGCTTTTGGATATTTTTATTTAATGAAGAGAGAGCGCAAAAATGCGCTCTTTCTTATCTGTTTGGCTGATTAAGTTTCTTGTATAAACTTAATCTTCAGGGTAGGCGATTTTCTTTAAGGCTTTAATATCAGCCTCTGGTGAGCAGAGTGATATAAACTCATAACCATAACCACGCAGTAAATGACCTTTACGTACTGCAATCCAAGTGGTATTTAAACCAAAAATATCAGTATCAATTTGTTTTAAACGATGATCACGTTCTGTATCGTAAGCCACATCATTGACAATACCAACACCCATGCCAAGCTCAACATAGGTTTTTATCACATCGGCATCCAGTGCAGACATCACGATATCAACATCAAGATTGGCATCTTCAAAGGCTTTATCAATTTTTGAACGACCTGTGAAACCACCGTGATAAGTAATGATTGGATATTCAGCCAATTTTTCTAAAGTAATGTCTTTAGGATTAAGTTTAGTCAGTGGATGGTCTTGAGGGGTAATAATGCTGTGTTTCCAATTATAGAATGACACGCTTCCCAAGTTTTCTTCGGTTGTCAGTGATTCAGTCGCAATACCAATATCTGCCAAACCTAAAAGTAACATTTCTGAAATTTCAACAGGACTGGCTTGTTGTAAAATCAAATGCACTTTCGGAAATGCTTTTTTAAATAAATTCACGATTGGGGGTAACACATAACGTGCTTGGGTATGTGTGGTTGCAATCGTTAATGTCCCTTCATCGACTTTATTAAAGTCATCTGCAAGACGTTTAATGTTGTCAGCATCAATCAACATACGTTCAACAATACTGAGCAAGGCTTGACCAGGTTCTGTTAAGCCTAATAGGCGTTTGCCTTTACGAACAAACAATTGCACACCTAATTCATCTTCTAAATCTTTGATGTGTTTACTGACACCTGATTGAGATGTGTAAAGTGCAGCTGAAGCTTCAGTTAAATTGTAGTTTTGACGAACCGTTTCTCGGATAATTCGTAATTGTTGAAAGTTCATGATGTTCCATACCTCAAATGTGGATGAGTAGGTGGGGAGTACTCATCCTGTCGACGATTACGCGACTTGATTTTCAAATAGGTGAAGTGTAGATGCACTTACCCAAACTGTTTGATTTGGTCTGTATTGATGTAATTTTGCTTCTTCTGGATTTAAAGCAATTTCAATCAGTTGTCCTTGGCGATCTTGTAACTCCGCCATGACTTTACCGGCAATCCATAATTCACGTAAGAAGGTTGCTTGAATTGCATTTTCAGTCGGTTGTGCGTGAATTCTCAATTCATTTGGTCGAGCAAAAGCAATCACTTTACCATCAGCCGTATTTTGCGTTGAAGGCAGTTGGATTCGATCATCACCAATTTGAATAATACCTTGATGGTTCTCACCTTCAAATCGATTCGCTTGACCTAAAAAGTCAAAGACAAATGGTGTTGCTGGTTTCTCATAAACTTCTCGTGGCGAGCCAATCTGTTCGATATCACCTTTATTCATCACCACGATTTGATCGGCGACTTCCAATGCTTCTTCTTGGTCATGGGTCACAAAAATAGAGGTGATATGCAACTCATCATGCAGGGTTCTGAGCCAACGACGCAATTCTTTACGGACTTTGGCATCAAGTGCACCAAATGGTTCATCCAGTAACAACACACGTGGTTCAACAGCTAAGGCACGTGCCAAAGCAATACGTTGACGTTGACCACCAGACAGTTGGGCAGGATAGCGATCTGCCAAGAAACCCAATTGAACCAGATCCAGCAAACGTGTAACACGTTTTTTAATTTCAGTTTCATTCGGGCGTGTTGATTTAGGACGAACACGTAAACCAAATGCGATATTGTCATATACAGTCATATGGCGAAATAAAGCATAGTGCTGAAATACAAAGCCCACCTGACGTTCACGTACGTGAATATTGGTTGCGTCTGTACCCTCAAGAATCACTTGACCTCGATCTGCTGATTCTAGACCGGCGATAATACGAAGTAGTGTGGTTTTACCACAACCTGAAGGTCCAAGTAAGGCAACCAATTGACCTTCTGGAAAATCCAGAGAGATGTTTTTAAGTGCATGGAATGCACCAAAGTTTTTTTCAATATTTTTAACTTGAATACTCATGTGCAATTCCTTAAGAAACAGTAGATTCTTTACTTTCACGGTCTTGTTTTTCTTGGCGATATTCAACCCATGTTTTTAAAATAAGGGTAATAATTGCCAAAAATGCTAACAAGGTCGAAACCGCAAAAGCAGCACTAATCGAATTTGGTTCGTTATATAAAATTTCAATATGTAAGGGTAAAGTATTGGTTTCACCACGGATATGCCCAGATACGACCGACACTGCACCAAACTCACCCATTGCACGGGCATTACACAAAATTACGCCGTAGATCAGACCCCATTTAATGTTGGGAATGGTGATTTTCCAAAAGGTTTGCCAACCTGATGCGCCGAGTACAATAGCCGCTTCTTCTTCCTCTGTACCTTGAGCTTCCATGAGTGGAATTAATTCACGGGCAACAAATGGAACGGTAATAAATACGGTGGCAATGATGATTGCAGGTGTGGCATATAGAATTTTAATGTCATGTTCAATTAACCATGACCCAATCCAACCTTGCGAACCAAAGATCAATACCAGCATCATACCCGCAATCACTGGTGATACAGAAAATGGAGCATCAATAATCGTGGTGAGGATAGACTTGCCACGGAAATTAAATTTAGCGACACACCATGCGGCAGTAACACCAAAAATGACATTCAGTGGAACGGCAATTGCTGCGGTGAGTAAGGTGAGTTTCACGGCAGATAAAGTGTATGGATCGATCAATGATGCGAAATAAACCTGAACTCCTTGTTTCAATGCCTCAACAAAAATCAGCACTAAAGGAAGAACTAAGCAACTCAGGAAGAAGATTAACCCAATAATAAGTAGGGTATAACGCACCCATATTGGTTCACGGGTTGCATCACGAGATTGTAGCTTTTCAGCCAAGGCATTGCTGTTGGTATTTAAGCTCATCGTGCAGTTCTCCCTGTACGGCGACTTGCCCAAGCCTGAATCAAGTTAATCAGTAGTAAAATAAAGAAAGAAATAATAAGCATTACCACAGCAATGGTGGTTGCTCCAGCATAATCATATTCTTCTAAACGGGTAATAATCATCAATGGTGCAATTTCAGTTTCGTAAGGAATATTCCCTGCGATGAAAATAACTGAACCATATTCACCCACGCCCCGTGCAAATGCTAAGGCAAAACCGGTTAACAATGCTGGGAAGAGAATAGGTAAAATGATTTTAGTCACGATTTGAAAACGATTAGCACCGAGTGCAGAAGCGGCTTCTTCCAGTTCTGTTTCAAGGTCGCTCAATACAGGTTGCACTGTGCGTACAACGAAAGGGATTCCGATAAAAATCAGGGCTAAGGTAATACCCAGAGATGTATAGGCGATTTTAATCCCTAATGGTTCAAGCAATTGTCCAATCCAGCCGGTTGAGGCATATAAAGAGGTCAGAGCAATACCTGCAACCGCGGTAGGTAAAGCAAAAGGTAAGTCGACAAGTGCATCGACTATACGTTTGCCTGGAAATGAATAACGGACTAAGCACCACGCCAATAAAAAACCAAAAATCACATTGATCAAGGCTGCAATGAGAGCGGTGGTAAAACTGAGCTGTAATGATTTTAAAATACGTTCAGAGCTCAAGATTTCCCATAAACCATCCCAACCTACGCCTAATGATTTTATGAATACGGCAGAAAGTGGTATCAGTACGATTAAAGATAGATACGCTAGGGTGAAGCCTAGTGAAAGACCAAAACCTGGCAGCACTCGGGATCGCTGCGACATGATGACTCCTCAAAAGAGAGAAAGCTTATTGAAATCAATAAGCAAATTTAAAACGATTTTTGCAAGCTTAAAAGGCAATGGTTAAATTGCAAATTTAAAAAACAACTTGGTATCATCAGTATTACTCATAAAGATTTTTTGTTGCTCTATGATTAAGTGATCATATATTTCTGGAAAATGTCCAAAACCTGAAGCAACATTGATATGACCGACTTGACCTAAATTTCTTGGCTTGATTTTCCAAGCACGCGCCAATTTTTGAGCATCTTCAAAGTCTAACCAAGGGTCATTTTCAGAAATAATCATTTCAGCTGGAACAGCAATATTTAAGGTTTGAAAATAATTTTCATAATTGCCAATACTGTTTCGAGCAAAACCAGCTTCACCAAAACGTGCAGGATTAGCTGGTGCAACTAAAATAACTTTTCTCACTTTAGTGGTAATTTCAGGATGTTGTGCCAAAGCTGCAACAGTCGTCAAGCAACCAAAACTATGTGCAACAATTTGAACAGGCTGAGGCGCATTCAATACAGTTCTGACAAATTCAGCAACCCAGTCTTTTAATATAGGTAAGTTCCAATCCTGTTGCTTTACACGAGAGCATGACATGAGTTCACGTTGTAATTTAGACTGCCAGTGATCGTAATCGCTTCCACCAACGCCCGGAACAATAATGGTATGAATCATGTCGGTGCTCCTGTTTTTTAGTTTAAGTTGATTGAGATCAGTTATTTACTGCTTGCATTGGCTTTAACAATTTGATCAAATACACCATTGTTGTCAAAGTGTTGTTTTTGAACTTTTGTCCAGCCACCAAACTCTTTATCAATTGTCACCAATTTCAATGGCTTGAATGTGGTTGCATATTTTTGCAATGTCGCAGCATTACGAGGACGATAGAAGTTTTTAGCTGCAATTTCCTGACCCGCAGGTGAATACAAATAGTTCAAATAAGCTTTCGCTAGATTTAAATTACCATCTTTTTCAGCATTCTTTTCTACGATCGCCACTGGTGGTTCTGCCAAGATCGATAATGATGGGGTGATGATCTCAAACTTACCTGGCTGCTCACGGGTAGACAGATAAGCTTCGTTTTCCCAAGCCAATAACACATCACCGATGCCACGTTCGGCAAATGTGGTTGTTGCACCGCGCGCACCTGAGTCAAGCACTTTGGTTTGTTTATAAATTTGACGAACAAAATCTTGCGCTTTTGCATCTGAACCATATTTATGCTTTGCCCAAGCCCAAGCTGCTAAATAGTTCCAACGTGCACCACCCGATGTTTTCGGGTTTGGCGTAACGATTTCTACGCCCGGCTTAACCAAATCACCCCAGTCTTTGATTCCTTTTGGATTACCTTTACGAACCAAGAATACGATAGTAGATGTATATGGTGTTGAGTTCTGAGGAAATTTCTTTTGCCAGTCTTTTGGCAATAAATTGGTACTTTGTGCAATCGCATCAATATCTGCTGCTAAAGCAAGGGTAACCACATCAGCCTGTAAACCATCAATCACTGCTCGTGCTTGTTTGCCTGAACCACCATGAGATTGTTTAAACTGAATGTCTTGCCCTGTTTTAGACTTCCAGAATGTCGCGAATTGTTTGTTGAAGTTATCGTACAATTCTCGTGTTGGATCATAAGATACGTTTAAAAAATCTTTTGCTGCCACGCTGAAAGATGTGGTTGAAATCAGTGCTGCTGCTACAGCAAATTTAAGTTTAGAGAACTGCATTTTTTGCCCCATTTATTTCTGAAGTTCGGTAAGATGGTGTAAGCATAATGCGAGTCTTTATTCATAAAAAATAATAAAAAACGAATTTTATATGAATAAAAGAGAAATAGATGTTATGTATGTTTCAGAATGTAATTGGGTAAAGCCACAGGAAATTGTGTAATGATCTGTTTTAAAAATGCTCAACAAATTGATTCTATTCCACTTTTGGATCGAGCATTTCATTATGGTGATGGTTGCTTTACCACAGCCAGATTTCATCAAGGAAATTTTGAACTGGAGTCTTTGCATCGTGCACGAATAAAATTGGCGGCAGAACGACTTTATCTAAATTTTGATTTTGAGCTTTTGGATCAAAGCTTGGCGTTACTCAAGCAACAATTTAGTATTTTAAACGGGACGCTCAAACTTGTTTTGAGTCGAGGTGAGGGGGATCGTGGTTATGCGATGCCTGATCATGATGCTGATTTTTATTTGATGTTTTACCCAAAAGTGACCAGTCATTTTCAACCTGAATTTATTCAAAGTGGTGTTTTAAATCAGGCGATTGGTTTATTAATGCCCAATTTAGTGGGTTTGAAAACATTGAATCGTTTAGAACAGGTCATGCTAAAAAAAGAAGCACAACAAAATGGCTGGATAGAAGCGCTGGTGACCGATGTGCAAGGTTCAATTGTCGAAGGGATCAGCAGTAATTGCTTTTTTCAAATAAACAATACATGGATTACCCCTGAACTTCGCTATAATGGTGTGCATGGGGTGATGCGTGCTGAAATATTGTCACGAATGCAACATGATGGTGTTTCCTGTGAACAACGTTTTATTGATATGGATGAAATTAAGTATATTCAGAGTTTATTTTTCTGTAATGCATTAAGTCCAATGAAAGCGGTGACAACATTGAATCATCTGAATTTAGACACTCAACCTTGTGTTGAGTTATTTAACACTTTAAATTTAAGTCAGTTTAATTCTCATGCCTAAAGCGAAATCTAAGCCCAAATCTAAAAAGAATACTCAAGCCAAAGCAGGCACGAACATCTATAAAGGCATTGCAATTTTTGTGGTGGTTCTTTTAGTCATCATTGGCATTATTTTAAAAATGAGTCTTTTTAAAAGCTACCCAGTTTCTGGAGCGAAACAAAAGCTTTCCATTACAAATGGAGAAACCTATACAGGTTTTATTGATGATTTAGCCAAAGAAGATAAAGTCAATTTTCCAATTATTTTAAAGTTGTATCGTAAGATTTTCATTCACGATACCATGAAAGCTGGAGTCTATGAAGTCAGCAAAGGCATGAGTGTACGCCAAGTTTTAGAAATGGTGTCAAATATTGAAAATGCTCAAATGAGTCGACTTTTGGTCATTGAAGGCACAACGGTAAAGCAACTGATTCAATCTTTAAATAAAGATCCATTGATTGAAAAATCAGTCATTCAGCTTCCTCGTGGCGAGATGCTAAAAGTATTGGGTATTCCTTATGAGCATCCAGAAGGATTGTTTGCACCAGACACGTATTTTTTTGATAAAGGGGCTACCGATAAGCAGATTTTGACAGATTTGTATCAGCGTCAAATGAAAATCTTAGATGATGCTTGGGAAAAACGCGCACCAAACTTACCTTATAAAACAAAATATGAAGCCTTGATTATGGCGTCGATCATAGAGAAAGAAACCAGTGTTGACAGTGAGCTTAGGCAAGTTTCTGGTGTATTTTGTCGCCGTTTGAAATTGGGAATGCGTTTACAAACGGATCCAACCGTAATTTATGGTATGGGGGATAAATATACAGGTAAGATTTCAAAACAAGATTTGCGTACGCCAACCGCCTATAATACCTACACGATAAATGGTTTACCGCCTACGCCGATTGCGCTACCAAGTAAAAAAGCGATTGAAGCGACAATGCATCCAGATGATTCTGAAAATATTTATTTTGTTGCAACTGGAAATGGTGGTCATAAATTTAGCTCAAATTTAAATGACCATAATCGTGCGGTACAACAATATATTGAAGTTATGCGATCTAAAGTTAAGGAATGAGTATGTTTATAAGTTTTGAAGGAACTGAAGGGGTAGGAAAAACCACACTCATCCAAAAATTGTATGAACATTTTCAACAGCAAGGTAAACAAGTTGTTTTAACGCGTGAACCTGGTGGCACACCTTTAGCTGAGCAAATCCGTTCATTGTTGCTGTCTGTAAATCATGAAGAGCAAATGAGCCATGATACTGAGTTATTGTTGATGTATGCAGCACGCGCGCAACATTTGGCAGCTGTGATATTACCTGCATTGGCACAAGGCAAAATTGTATTATGCGACCGTTTTGTCGATTCAAGTTTTGCCTATCAATGCGCTGGTCGTGGTTTAAGTCGGGAAAAGTTACAACTGTTAAATCAAAATTTTGTTTCTAAAATGCCAGATATTACTTTTTGGTTGGATGCGCCGATTGAACTTGGGATGAATCGTGCACGAGCTCGAGGCGCTTTAGATCGTTTTGAACAAGAAAAAGTGGTGTTCTTTGAGTCTGTACGTAGTGGCTTTTCTGAAATTCATTTACGTGATGCGCAAAGAATGAAACGTTTAGATGCTACTCAAACACCAGAGCAAGTCTTTGCAGAAGCTTTGCGCTACCTAAAATAACTGTAATTGATTCATTTATTCTGATGTTTTCAATCTCAAAAGTCTTTATATTGTTTTAGGTCAAGGATATAAAGACGTGAATGATGAAAAGTACAAAAACTGAAATCGTTGAATTTTTACAGCAATTTTTTTCACCAAGCTTAGCGCGTTGTGAAATCGAAGAAGTGACTGAAAAAGGTGCTTCTTTGGTTTGGCATGTCAGTGATCAAGACATTCGCCCAGGTGGAACAGTATCAGGTCCAACCATGATGGCATTGGCTGATTTTGCCTTATATGTGGCGATTTTAGGAGAAATCGGATTAATTGGCTTGGCTGTAACGACCAATATGAATATCAATTTTCTACGTAAGCCTACTGGCGGTGTAGATATTCGTGGTGTTTGTAAATTAATGAAGGTCGGTAAAGCTCTAGTTGTCGGTGAGGTATGGATTTACTCTTTAGATTCAGATGATCCTGTTGCTCATGTCACTGGAACATATTCAATTCCTCCACAAAAATAAGCAACGTGTATAAAAAGCACAAATACTTCATTTATTAGGTGAAATATATCATTTAATCTAGCTGGAATTCGCTTTGAGATGCTATATTGAGTTATCTCGGGGATAATGCTAATTTATTCATAATAAATAGTTTATTTTTAAAAATTAAATCATTTTATAAAACGGAATAGAGAATATGTCATCAGATCATGAAGTCGTTCGTTTGTTTAAGGAAAATGTTTTTCCCTTATCAAATAAATTGACAGAGATGTTAAATGAACACTATTCGCATCAGACGGAACGCCGAGGTTGTGGATACACACAAGCAACTCGAGTCTTGGCTGAGTATATTAATTTTCCTCGTGACAACGTTGAAGCGACGGATTTAAAAATATTTCAAGACTATGACTTTAAAAGATTAAAGAAAATTATTGATCAAAAAAATATCTATGGTTTTGATATTGAGGATTGGCATAATCTAGATCAAAACCGCTCAATTGAAAACTTTCTCGCTGACCCGCAGCAACAAAAAAATGATGATTTTAGAGTCCTTGTTGAGCAAGAGGTTACAACCCAAGCAAGTTTAAGAAAATTATCTCAGCAGGCTGAACTTGAAGAAAGCCAAATCATTTGTTGTATGCTGGAAGATGTGATTTTACCGAAAACAGCCGAGAAAACAGGTTATGTTGAAATCCAAACATTAGCGGGAAAACCTAAAGTAGGTTCTTGTCCAATGGCTGAAAATTTTTTCCTGAAAATCGCGCACCGTTCAATGCTGAGACAAGGTTCAATCAATATTTTTATCGATGAACAAAACCGCCCATTATTGATTGAAAAAATGAATATGGGGGATGATCATTCCTGTATCAACTTACAACCTTTAATCATGAATGGTATTCGCATTCCAGTTGGTTCTTTATTTTCGGTAGAATATGATATTGAACAAATTGACAATAAAGTGCCTAATCAAGAATTCAAAGGTTATATCATTCCATATAAAGAAATTCAGGGTTTTTGGTTTTTACGATTGACCACTTTAGCGATCTCACCTGAGAATCGAAAAAGAGCGTTCACTACCCATTTTGAACAACAAGTGAATAATGGATTATTTAGTCCTGATACAACCTTAATTAAACAGCTGAATGACGTTGCATTATCACAATTGAGAGTCGCTAGTCTCGGATAACTTTATGTTAAATGTTTGTTTTTCATCGCGCTATTTTGCTCAAACACATACCAATAGCATGGAAAAACTTGTTGCAGTTGCCGAGCAATTACAACAATTCAATCATTATAAATTTCACGAACCCCAACCTGTAGATCCAGAAATTTTAAAAGCCTTGCATTCTCCAAGATATGTGGAGGCATTTTTAACAGGACAACCGACTAAACTTGCAACTTTTGCTGGTTTTAAACCATGGAATGAACAATTACGTGATGCAGTTTTGTCCATCAATGGTGGGCAAATACTGGCGACGGAGCTGGCTTTTCAACATGGTATTGCAGCCAATATTGCACAAGGTTTTCATCACGCCAATTATGACTATGGCGGTTCATATTGTACCTTCAATGGCTTGGCACTGATTGCGCAGCATTTTGCGAATAAACGAATCTTTATTTTGGATTGTGATCAGCATGGTGGTGATGGAACTGCTGAATTTACCCGAAGATTAGAGAATTTATATAATTTTAGCATTTATGGTTTGGCATTTGGCTATCCAACGTATGAACGTGCCGAAAGTCGCCATGTACATACGAAGCATGGGAGTTTTGCGCAGTATACCATGGCGATACATGAGGCTTTTCAACGAGCCAATGAGTGGAAGGCTGATATAATTATTTACCAAGCAGGCATGGATTGCCATCAAGCAGATCCTTACGGTTCAGCGTGGTTGAGTACAGAGTTAATTCAAAAACGCGATGAAATGGTATTTAATCTTGCGAAGCGGGAAGGAATTCCACTGATGTTTGTGCTGGCAGGTGGATATCAGAAGCTTGAGGATTTGGTCAATTTACATGCTCAAACTTTTCATACAGCACATCAGATTTATTATAAAAAACCATAAAGATAAAATTCATAAAAATTTGGCTGGATTACCCTATTTTTTGGCTCAATTGGGTAATGTGTATTCATGTGAGCACAATAAAATGATAATTATTCTTATTTGAGGAGCCATGCCATGTTTATCCAAAATTTAGAAAATTTTCCAATCATCCCTGTGAGCTTCCGACCCGATGATGCCGTTTCAGTCAGTGAAACCATTGCCATATATGAATCATTACTTAGCCGAAAAGAAACATTTGTCTTTCTCAGTGAAGGCGCATTTCCTGCACAAAAGGCGGATCACGAGGCACGTAAACAGGTTGCTGCTTGGGTAAAGTCAAAACGTGAGATTTTGGCACAATACGTTAAAGCATTTATCCATATTGAGCCAGATGCAGATATTCGCTTGGAAACTCAAAAGTTTGCCAATAATTTTATTAAGTTCTCAGGTTATCCGATGTTTATTGTCGATAATCATCAACAAGCGAATAAAATAATTGATGCTGTGCTCAGGAGAAAAATGGGCGAATAATGATGCAAAATGAAACCTTCCATTCACGATTGGATCAGCATAATTTGCCTTTATTTGTATTAAAAATCGATCGGCAAGTTCCAGACTGGGAACTTGCTTCTCACCAACATGAGCAAAGTCAGTTATTGGCAACTACAAGCGGATTGATTACGGTTGAAACACCATCAGGAATTTGGGTAGTTCCAGCGCAGCATGCCTTATGGATTCCATCAAATACCTTACATAAAGTCAGTAGTTACGGTATTTCAACAGGTTATGTAGCATTTGTTAATACTGTGTTGCAGCATTTTTCAGCACACACATGTACCATGTTACAAATGACCCATTTAATGAATGCAATGTTAGAACGGATTGAAACATTTTCTGAAACATCATTTGTAGAAAACAATCGACGTTTAATGGACTGTTTGCTAGATGAAATACAGTCTACTGCTCACCCAATATTTTATTTACCGATGCCAAAAGATTCGCGTATGTTACAGATCGCGCATGATTTATTAAAACAACCAGATCAAAATCTAAATTTGGCTGAATGGGCGAGTCGTTGCTGTATGAGCGAACGCAGTTTGACACGGATTTTTCATCACAATACTGGAATGAGTATTAATCAATGGCGGCGAAAATTACATGTGGTCTTGGCACTGCAATGGTTGACTGATGGGGATTCAGTCCATCAAGTTGCAATGAAATTGGGCTATGATAGTGATAGTTCTTTTATCGTCATGTTTAAGAAAATTATGCATCTATCGCCAAAAAGCTATATGCGACAATCATGAGAAATAATCAATAAAACCCAAGTGCGTTATTATGCAAAAAATGAATAATAGCCAGAATTATCTGGCTATTTAATTGTCCTCTTTAAACTTCAGCATTCACTAAAGGGGTTTCGACCGTAAAGTTAGGAGGGGTCAAAACGGTTTTTCTTAACTCGTTAGAAAGCTCGGGATAGTCTAGTGTGTAATGTAGACCCCGTGACTCTTTACGTTGCATTGCACAGCGCACGATCATTTCTGAAACCATGACCAGATTCCGTAATTCAATCAAGTTCTTACTGACATGGTAGTCTTGATAATACTCAGTAATCTCTTTTTTAAGCATTTCAATACGGTGTAAGGCACGTTGCAAACGTTTCGTGGTACGGACAATACCAACATAGTTCCACATGGTTTGGCGCAGCTCATCCCAGTTTTGTAAGATGACCACATCCTCATCTGGATTTGTCGATTGTGATGCATCCCATTCAGGAACATTCGGGCTTTTAAATTGGTGGTCAAATTTGGCTTCAATATCTTTTGCCGCACTCATGCCATATACGAAACACTCCAGCAGAGAATTACTTGCCATACGGTTTGCACCATGTAAACCTGTATAGGATGTCTCGCCAATCGCATATAAACCTGCAATGTCTGTTTGGCTGTTTTCATCCACAACGACACCACCACAGGTATAGTGTGCAGCTGGTACGACTGGAATCATATCCTGAGTAATATCAATTCCCAACTCCAAGAGACGAGCATACAGGGTAGGGAAGTGCTCTTTGACAAATTCTTTAGGTTTATGACTAATATCCAACCAGACATGCCGAATACCTAGACGTTTGATTTCATAGTCAATTGCACGGGCGACAATATCTCGTGGAGCAAGTTCAGCACGTTCGTCGAAGCGTAACATGAAACGTTCGCCATCAGGGAGACGTAAATACGCACCTTCGCCTCGCATCGCTTCAGTGATTAAGAAAGAGCGTGCTTGAGGGTGATATAAACAGGTTGGGTGAAATTGATTAAATTCCATATTTGCAACACGACAACCTGCTCGATATGCCATGGCAATTCCATCCCCAGTCGCAATATCAGGATTCGAGGTGTACAAATAAGCTTTCATGGCGCCCCCACAAGCAAGTGCGGTAAATGGGGCTAAAAACGTATGTACTTTTTCATTGCTTTCATCTAAGGCATAAAGACCCACTGCTCGGTTCTGTTGTTGTTTGTGCCCCAGCTTATGTGTAGTGATTAAATCAATCGCAATGTAGTTTTCAAAAATTTCGATATTTTTCTTTTCACGGGCTCTTTCAACTAAGGTGGTTGAAATCGCTTTTCCAGTGGCATCAGCTGAATGGATGATACGCCTTTGAGAATGTCCACCTTCACGGGTCAAGTGTAGTTGCTCATCTTCATCTAAGGTAAACTGAACACCGTGGTTTAACAGGAAATCGACTGAAGGTCGTCCACCTTCAACAGTATGCTTCACTGCATCAAGCTCACATAAATGCGCGCCTGCAATCATAGTGTCATCAATATGCTGTTGAATAGAATCGGTTTCATCAAGCACAGCAGCAACACCACCTTGAGCATAATAAGTGCTTGCATCTGTCAATGTAGATTTTGCTAAAACAGCAATATTGAAATGTTCAGGTAAGGATAAGGCTAAACTTAAGCCTGCACCGCCACTACCCACAATAATCACATCGAATTGATGAGTTGTGTTTAAATTAGGCATGTCCATCAGCTAATTTGAAAAATGTTTGCTAATAACACTCTTTTTTTTAACAAATTACAATAGTTAGATGCGTCAGATTTTAGTATAAATAGGCTATTCTCAGTCTCTTAATATGATTTTAAGTAAAGTATTGTTTTATAAAAAAATGTAAACATATTATTACGCAAAGACATCAAATAATATGTTACAAATATTTTTTAAGCACAATCATCAGATGTAGGTTCGTGATAAATGAGTAATGGTCTAATGCAAAAAGGAATGTATGCAGCAGTATTCACTGTCGCTGCGGCTACATCACAAGTACAAGCTTCAACACCTGTCGATTTTTCAAATTTGGTTGAACAGGTGAGTCCGGCAGTTGTCAGTGTAAACGTTGTGAAAAAACTGTCTCAGGAAGAATTGCTACAGCAGCAAGTGCCTGAAATTCTGAAACGTTTCTTTGGTAATCAGATCATTATTCCGCAACAGCGAGCGCCACAAGAAAAAACAGCTTATGGCAGTGCGTTCTTTATCAGTAAAGATGGTTATCTACTCACCAACCATCACGTGGTTGAAGATGCTTCTAAAGTGACCATCATGCTCAATGACCGTCGCGAAATTGATGCTAAAGTGGTGGGGAGTGATGAACGTACAGATGTGGCTTTGCTTAAAGTTGAAGGAAATAATTTCCCATCATTGTCGGTAGGCAATGTCGATCAACTTAAAGTGGGGCAGCCTGTACTTGCGATTGGTTCACCATTTGGTTTTGACTATTCTGCATCAGCAGGTATTGTCAGTGCGAAATCGCGAAATATGATGGGCGAAACTTCTGTTCCATTTATTCAAACTGATGTTGCCTTAAACCCTGGTAACTCAGGTGGTCCATTGTTTAACCAACAAGGTCAAGTGGTTGGAGTAAATTCACGTATCTTTAGTGGTACAGGTGGATATATGGGCTTGTCATTCTCTATTCCGATAGATGTCGCGATGGATGTCGTGGACCAACTGAAGAAGAATGGTAAGGTGACACGCTCATATCTTGGTGTAATGTTACAAGATATCGATCGAAATCTTGCGGAAGCGTATAAGTTGGATAAACCCGAAGGTTCATTGATTACTCAAGTGGCACCAAATTCGCCAGCAGAAAAAGCGGGCTTTAAATCAGGCGATGTGATCCTAAAATATAATGGTTCACCAATTTCACGTACTTCAGAATTATTGAATTATTTGAATCGTACTCAACCAAATCAATCTGTGAAACTTGAAGTATTGCGTGATGATAAGCCGAGAGTGATTACAGCAACATTAACTGTTGCTCCTGATGATACTCCTGCAAAAGTTGATAATACGACAACGTCAGCTAAGCCTCACAAAGGTCCTGTGATTGGTGTTGCGATTCGTGCTTTGACTGAGCAAGAAAAGAATCGTTTAAATGTGAAAGGTGGTGTGTTAATTCAAGATGTAACACGAGGCGGTTTGGCTGCTCAATCTCGAATCTTGCCAGGTGATGTGATTACGCAAGTGAACAATAAGAAAATCAACACACCGAATGATTTCGTGGATGCTGTAGCAGAGTTGCAGAAAAATACCGTTGCACGTGTGGCAATTGTGCGTGAAGGGCAACATGCGATGATTGGATTACGTATTCAATAAATCGAATTGATGTGAATCAGCCACTCTAAGAGTGGCTTTTTTATGTCAAAATGCAGCAGATTTTTTAAATAGTGATCAAGAGAGAAGGAACGTTTACATGAGCTCAGTATTTGATTTGGTTCTTCAAGTTAAACCAGAACATATCGATGTTTTAGGTCATGTGAATAATGTTGTCTATGTGCAATGGATGCAGGATGTGGCTTCAGCACATATTGAAACCTTAGGTGTGGGCTTAGATCAATATTTAGAAATGAAGCATGCTATGGTAGCCGTGGAGCATCATGTGCAGTACCGTAAAGCAGCGATGTTAGATGATAAGATCATTTTACGGACATGGCTCTATGATATTAACGCCTTGTATTCTTTCCGTCAGTATGCGTTTTTTAATGCCAAAGATCAGACTTTACTATTTACAGGCAATACCAAATGGGCGTGCATTGAAATTGCCACAGGTCGCCCAAAGCGCATGTCACCAACCTTTATACAGGCTTATCAACCGATAAATACAGACATAGATCCTTATGATTTAAACTCAATCGTAACAGTTTGAATCAAGACTCATGATTTGTTTTGAGTTTGATCATTAAAATAGTTTGGATTAATTCATCCAATAAAATATTACAGGTTGAATATTGCTTTATAAGTTAAAGAAAAAGGTAAAACTCAAGTGCGAGTGAAAACTTTAAATTTAAGATTTATTTTTCTCAAAAGCAACAGTCTGTAGTTGAATTGACGTTGAACGTAATCGTGGGCGGTAGCTGTGATCAAAGACCAATTTAACCCGAAAATTTAGCTCGATTAGAATAAGGGTAATGTAGGTCAAAGCACAGACAGATAATAATTTTGCCAAACCTAAAGCAAGTGGATAACCACCATCAAAACGCCATAGAAAACCTGCACTGATTGCGGCTAAAGCATATAAAATATTGGCACTAAAACGAGTTCGACCAATTTGTTTGTTTTTTGAGGACAGTTTTAGGATGATTGTTGCGCTATACCATCCCCACAGCGCACCAATCACAATATCTAATGGCCAGTGAACACCAACCACCACACGGCTTAATGCGATCAACGTTGCCAATGAAATTACACAGAAAGTAAATGCTCTGTGATATCTAAAACTATTGAGCTTAATATATTTACTCAATACACCCGCCAGTACAAATGCTGTTGCGGCATGACCGGAAGGGAAGCTATGATATTTTAGTGTCTTTCCGATGATCTCAACATTGTCTATGCCTAGATAAGTAATCGGACGAACAATTTCAAGGAATTGTTTAACGACATGTACACCTAAGCCAGTAATGAGTACGGCAAGAAGACCTAACCAAAGTAGATGAGCGTTGTGACGACAGAAAAATATCAACAGGACATAAGCCGTTAAACCATCTCCCATAAAGGTTATATTTTGCCAAAACCAATCTGAGTGTGGTGGCATTCCATTGATCATTAAGAAAAGCGGCGTATTGATTGCATAATAGTGATGAATAAGTTCCCAAGCTAAAACGCAAAATATTGGAACAATAAAGAATAGAATCATCATGAACTTCCTTTCATTTTTGGAAGTTTGACTAAAACAACACCTCCTTTGTTGAATAGAACTTCTGCATTAGGAAAGGCTTGAAGATTTTCTAAACCTGTAAAAACCACCTCGCCAGGTCTAGGTTCTCGTATAGGAACAACTTTTTGTAAGTAGATACTGAAACTGGGCATGTCATGACGCCACATCACAATGGGTTGCGTAATCTTCTGCGCAAATATTCCAGCTTGTTTGACAGGCTGCTGCTGGATAGATGCATAGGCAGGTATCACTACATGAATGATGGTTAAACTGAAAATGATGCTGGCTAAAACCTGACGTAGCCAAAGCACGTATTGACTACGGAATAAAATGATGAGTATGAGGAGGAGTGCGAAAAAAATAGAAAGCCGATATTGCAAATCCAAAAATGGTAATCCATCCCGGACCATTGCCACCACTTCAATTTTCTTTTCATGTGCAATAACGTACTGTCCAATTTCTGGAAGAAAAATCAGCAGCAGCATCAATAAAATGATGGGTAATGCGACTAAGTAGCGTGATCGCAGTTGATCGCGATATTTTGCCATCAGGATAAAAATTGGTGTTACACCATATAAAAGATAATGTGGAAGCTGGGTTTTAGAAAAGCTGAAGAATATCAGCACAAATAAAAACCAGCTCCAGCAAAAAATATCGAGCGAATCAAGACGCTTTAAAGCAGAAGAAGAAAGAAACAGCCGCAGATGACTTAATAACTGAAGAAAGAAACCTGTGACAGGCATAAAAACCAATAAACTTACAGGCAGGTAGTAAAGTAAATTCCCACCATGATTTTCCATCGTATTGGAAAATCGAGAAAGATTGTGCTTTAAGAAAAAGCCGTCAATAAATGCTTGCCCTTGTGCGAGATATTCAGCAATGTACCAAGGTAAGAAAACTGTAAGGCAGATTAACCATCCAAGTGGATTGATTAGTAAACGTTGCCAAGCTTTAATTTTTTTACTTAATAAGGCGTAAATTGTGATGCTGGCAATGGGGATTAAAATAGCAATCGGACCTTTGGTTAGCACACCTAAACCGACCCATAAATAAGCGCGTAAGGCATATTTTGCCGAGCTTTGTTGAGTGTCTTGCTGATTAAAATGACGATAAGCATCAAATAACGCAAGACAGATCCATAAATTAAGCAAAGCATCAGCTGTGGCTGCGCGTGCGATAATTGAAATGATCAAGGAGCTGGCGAGTAAAATACATGCTGTAGTCGCTTTCGATGTGTTTAAAAAATGCCTGCAAAACTCATAAACAGCCCAACACCAAAGCGTCGCACAGATTGCAGAAGGAAGGCGTAATGAGAATTCATTTAATCCAAATAGAAAGACAGAAATGGCTTGCAACCAGTAGATCAAAATGGGCTTGTCAAAGCGCAATTCACCGCCCATATAGGTGGTGATATAATCGCCTCGAATTAACATTTCCATGGTCGCAGAACTAAAAGCACCTTCATCAAGATCAAATAAGGGTGAGCTTCCCAAACCTATTAAAAAATTCAAAGCGAGCAATAAAATTAACCAACGCGATTGAAAAAGTTTTTGGGTTGATTGAAAAAGCGGGGAGATTAATATTGATGTCTGACCTGTCATTGCCCCCTCCGATGCTGGTAAACACGACGGATCAGATAGCTTTTATGATTTTTACTGTCTAGATAAGTTCGAGTAATCAGTTCAGCGATAATACCAGTCATCAAAAATTGTAGTGACATCAACACGCACATCACGCCAATGAGCAGCATGGGACGTGTACCGATGGAGTGACCCAGAATATATTTATCAATTGCCAGATAGGTCAGCATCACACTACCGATACAGCCCAAGAGCAGTCCGATTGAACCAAATAAATGACCGGGACGCATGAGATAACGTTGAAAGAACATCACTGACATTAAATCTAATATCACGCGAATCGTTCGAGAAATACCATATTTGGATTGCCCGAATTGTCTGGCATGGTGACGTACTGGTACCTCTCCAATACGTGAAACGGGAACGACACTGGCAACCCACAAAGGAATAAAACGATGCATTTCGCCGACTAAACGGATTTGTTTGATAATTTCGGCACGGTATATTTTTAGGCTGCATCCATAATCATGTAAGCGTAGACCTGATATTCGACCAATCAATCGATTGGCGAGTAAGGATGGAATTTTTCTTAACAATAAGGCGTCTTGTCGGTTTTTACGCCACCCCACCAAGAGATCAAGATCCTGATCGATCAGTTGTTGCAACATGGCTGGAATATCATGTGGATCGTTCTGTAAGTCACCATCCATTGTCACAATATACTGCCCTTGAGACTCGTCAATTCCAGCCTGCATGGCTGCTGTTTGCCCATAGTTGCGGCTTAATTGAATCAGTCGTGCATTCAAAGGGCTTTGAAGTAATTTTTGTTGAATAGTGTTTACAGTAGCATCACAACTACCATCATCAACCACGATTAATTCCCAAGGTTGCTGTTGAGTGCCTAAAGCCCGTTGTATGGTGTCGATTAAAGCGACAACGGTTTCCTCTTCATTGTAAAGAGGAATAATCAGTGAGAAAAAAATAGATGAGTAAGAGGGCTTAAGTAGATAAAGCTCTTCTTCAGGTTGTAATAAAAATGCGTTATGCATAGCAGATGTAATTGTTATTGGTTCGTGTTTGAATTATATATTGTTAAATTTAACTGAAAGATTACGATTCCATTATTTTTTAATGACAATAACAAAAGGTAGCGCCTGTGTCTGAACAGAGAGATCTAAATATAAATAATCAAGTTGGCAGGCGACCCAAATATTTGCCACAACTGTTACTGATGATTGCCATCGTTTTGTATGGTGCGGTGATTGAATGGTGGTTTGGTTGGTTACAAGTCATTCAGGCTTGGACACATGTACCTATCCAATATTTGATTATGGCTTTGATCCTGATGCAGATGACTTATCTGATACGAGGTTGGCGAATTTATGATTTCTTTTTACCCATCACTCGTGGGCAGGGGATGACATGTTGCCGAATCATGCTGATTCATAATCTACTCAATAACTTATTGCCTTTTCGTTCTGGAGAAATTAGTTTTCCTATACTGATGCGACGTTATTTTACTGTAAGCCTTAGCTATGCGACCGCGGGATTATTACTGCTTAGAATACTTGATTTACAAGTGCTGCTTGGATTGGGTTTCCTCACCCTTTTATTGTTAAAACACTCCAATAATGTATGGTTGTGGGGGGGGATGGTTTTATGGTTCACGTCTCCATTAATAATATTATTTTTTACGCCGAGGCTAAAACGTTATTCAGAAAAGCTTAATACTCAGGGGCGATTGAAAAATTTACTTGAACAAGTTTTATTGGCAATGCCATTACATTTGAACAGTTTGTTGCGGAGTTGGTTATTCACACTCATCTGCTGGGGAAGCAAGATTATGGTTTTTGCAGCTGTTTTAGGCTGGTTCATTCCATTGCAATGGTGGGAAGCAGTGGGTGTGAGTATTGGAGGTGAGTTGAGTTCCGTATTGCCTATTCATGCGCCAGCAGGACTTGGGACCTATGAAGCCGCAATATTGGCAACTGGAAAACTGTTTAATCTCTCAGAAGCTAAAGCATTATTATTTGCCGCTGTACAATTGCATTTGCTGATCATCATCAGCACACTATTCGGTGGTTTAATCGCGTTATTTATCCCTGCTCATGTTCAGTTTCCAACTAAAACTAAGGCAAATAAAAAGCAGGAAAAAGATGAAATAGATTGAAAGGGAAACTTACATACAGCCTATCGTAGAGATAGTTTTTCTCAAAGCCTTACTATATTTTTAACATTGATCTGCTTATACTGTGCAGCAATTGGGAAATTTCATTTTTTGCACGCCATAGGTACTTTTGATATTGAGTACATGATGGTGTACATATTTTTAGAGTAGTTTATGGCAGTAGCTAAGAAGTCTGTTAATATCAATAACATACGCAATTTTTCTATTATCGCTCACATCGACCACGGAAAGTCGACTCTTGCTGACCGATTTATCCAAATGTGTGGTGGATTACAAGATCGTGAAATGCAGGCTCAGGTTTTAGACTCTATGGAGCTTGAGCGTGAGCGTGGAATTACCATTAAAGCGGCTTCGGTAACATTGTATTACACGCACCCAAATGGTCAAGAATACCAGTTAAACTTTATTGATACTCCGGGACACGTTGACTTCTCTTATGAAGTTTCTCGCTCATTGGCTGCCTGTGAGGGTGCTTTATTGGTGGTCGATGCTGCACAAGGTGTAGAAGCGCAATCAGTTGCCAACTGTTATACCGCCATTGAACAAGGTTTAGAAGTACTGCCAATTTTGAATAAAATTGACTTGCCTCAAGCTGAACCTGAACGTGTAATCCATGAAATTGAAGAAATTATTGGAATTGAAGCAACACATGCACCGACTTGTTCAGCAAAAACAGGTTTAGGTGTTGAGTCAGTTTTAGAAACTTTGGTTGATATTATTCCTGCACCTCAAGGTGATCGTGATGCACCGCTCCAAGCACTGATTATTGACTCATGGTTTGATAACTATTTGGGCGTGGTTTCTTTGGTTCGGATCAAACAAGGTCGTGTGCGTAAAGGCGATAAGATGTTGATGAAATCAACAGGTCAGTCGCATATCATTACCTCAGTGGGTATTTTCAATCCAAAACATACAGAAACAGGCATTTTAGAGGCTGGTGAAGTTGGTTTTGTGATTGCGGGGATCAAAGATATTTTTGGTGCGCCAGTGGGTGATACGATTACACTAGCAACAACACCAGAAGTTGAAACTTTACCCGGCTTTAAAAAGGTCAAACCACAGGTCTATGCGGGCTTGTTCCCAATTGATGCCAGCGATTTTGAACCATTCCGTGAAGCCTTACACAAACTGCAAATCAATGACTCTGCATTATTCTTTGAACCTGAAAGTTCAGATGCGCTTGGTTTTGGTTTCCGCTGTGGCTTCTTAGGCATGTTGCACATGGAAATCGTACAGGAACGTTTAGAACGTGAGTATGATTTAGATCTGATCAGTTCTGCACCAACAGTGATCTATGAAGCATTGATGAAAAATGGTCAAACGATTTATATCGACAGTCCATCTAAAATGCCAGACGGTTCAACTGTAGAAGATTTACGTGAACCCATTGCAGAATGTCATATCCTTGTTCCTCAAGAATATTTGGGCAATGTGATGACGCTGTGTATTGAGCGTCGTGGTGTACAAAAAGATATGAAGTTCTTGGGTAATCAAGTGTCGATTAGCTTTGAAATTCCGATGGCTGAAGTGGTCATGGATTTCTTTGATAAATTGAAGTCATGCTCACGTGGTTTTGCCTCTTTAGATTATAACTTTGTCCGTTTTGAAAGTTCATCTCTGGTTAAGGTTGATGTATTAATTAATGGTGATAAGGTTGATGCTTTAGCAATGATTTGTCATCGTAATGATGCACGTCACCGCGGTATTGCTTTAGTTGAAAAAATGAAGGATTTGATTCCACGTCAAATGTTTGATGTTGCGATTCAAGCCGCAATTGGTGCGCAAATCATTGCGCGTTCAACGGTAAAAGCGATGCGTAAAAACGTATTGGCTAAATGTTATGGTGGTGACGTTTCTCGTAAGAAGAAATTGTTATCTAAACAAAAAGAAGGTAAGAAACGTATGAAGCAGGTGGGTAGTGTTGAAATCCCACAAGAAGCGTTCCTTGCTGTGTTAAAAGTAGAAAGATAAAAACTAGAGGTCTGATTGGTCATGGATTTTGATTTTAATTTAATTCTCGTTCCTGTAACGCTGGTATTTTTTGCGCTGTGGTTACTTGATAAGTTTGTACTGAAACAACGTGCAACAAAAGGAAAGGGGAATGAAAATGTCGTTATTTCATGGGCATATGATTTCTGGCCTGTTCTAGCGGTTGTTCTTGTTTTACGCTCTTTCTTCTTTGAGCCATTCAATATTCCTTCTGACTCTATGGTTCCGACCCTAGAGACAGGAGATTATATTTTGGTCAATAAGTTTCAGTATGGCGTACGTTTACCAATTACCAATACCAAGATTCTGGATATTGGTGAACCACAACGTGGTGATGTTGCTGTATTCCGTTATCCTGAAAATCCAAAAATTAGCTATATCAAGCGTATTATTGGATTACCGGGTGACCATATTGAATTTAATCAAGGTCAGTTGACGATTAATGGCAAAAATGTAGAGCAAGTTCCAGCTGAATTTAGTCGTGAAAAAGATATTTTAGATACACCAAAATCGATTTACTACTATGAAACAATGGGTACCCATAAGCATTTAGTTCGTTTATTGGAAGGTCAAAATCCGCTTGTTGCTGCATTCAATTATGCACAGAACAAACAAGACTTACCTTATGTAGCGACTGCAAATGATCGCTTTGTGAAGTCAAATGGTCAAAGTTGGGAAGTGACTGTGCCTAAAGGTCAATATTTTGCGATGGGTGATAACCGTGACCAAAGTGCCGACAGTCGTTTTTGGGGATTTGTACCTGAAGAGAATTTAACAGGGCATGCAATTTATGTTTGGATGCATAAAGAGCCAGGTCTAAAAATTCCATCATTTAGCCGTAATGGAGCAATTCAATAAAACCGAGTTGCAGCAAGCGTTAGAAATAAAGAAAGGTCAATGTTTATTGACCTTTCTTTTTTATCTGTTAAAACTATGAAGTTATATTGATTTATAAGAAAAATAAAACAGAACAAATGATTTGAACTAGCAACTTGACGTCGTTTAAAGGATAATAGTGGCGATAAATTTTTTATCACAGTATTGTTTTCCAGTGTATAAGAAGTTTATAGCCAATTGAAAATGATGAATCTGCCTAAATCAAATGGTTTGATCTTGGCGGTTGCTGATTTTTTAATTGTCATTAGGGATTATTTATTCTTACCTGTTGGATAAAAAAATGCGTAAAAATCAACAAGGCGCTTCATATATTGGAATTTTATTGGGGATAATTGCTTTAGCTTTTATGTTGAAAATCATAGTAGCTGTATGGCCATTATACTGGGATGATCGTGTGATTAACGGTCAAATTGTAGAGCAAATCAAAAATAGCTCTGCTGAAATCACACCATTGAAATTTGCAACAGAAGTTGACAAAAGGTTAGAAATGAACAATATCCGAGACACTAAATTCGAAGATATTGCGACTGTTTCAACTAAAGATGGTTTACAAGTGACTAAAAAATATGAAGTACGGAAAAATTTCATGCTGAATATTGATTTAGTCCTCACTTTCGAGAAGAGTTTTGATCAAAGGTCAGTTGAAAGTAAGTGATCTTCGCTTACAAAGTAGAATCGGTTACCAGTTTAAACAACCCGAGTTATTACAACTCGCGCTGACTCATCGTTCGGTGAGTCACAAACACAACTATGAGCGTCTAGAGTTTCTGGGTGACTCATTGTTGGGGATGATCATCGCAAATTACTTATATAATGCCTATCCGCATGAAAATGAAGGGCGTTTAACCCGTATGCGTGCAACTTTAGTGCGTCAAGAAGCGTTGGGTAAGATTGCCAATGACTTAAAATTAAGTCAAAGTTTAATTTTAAGTACAGGTGAATTGAAATCTGGCGGTCATCATCGTGAGTCAATATTGGCAGATACTGTTGAAGCGATCATTGGGGCGATTTATACAGAAAGTCAAGATTTACCTTTGTTGGAATCCATTGTTCTGAAATGGTATGAACCTTATTTGGATCATATCGAACCTACAGATCAGTTAAAAGACCCGAAATCACGCTTACAAGAGTATCTACAAGCCCGTAAAAAACATCTCCCTGTTTATGAGGTGGTGGATATTCAAGGTGATGCACCCAATCAACATTTTAAAGTAGAATGTACTATAGATGGCTTACCTAAAATGATGGGTGAGGGATCGAGTCGCCGTTTTGCAGAACAGGCAGTCGCGGCGGATTTTTTAAAGCTATTGGAGCAGTAAACTGCATGAATACACATTCCGATCACAATGATGCTGATCACGAGTCGTCTGAAAACGGCAATGATTTAATTAATCAATTTTTTAGTTCACAAGGCACTGAAATTCCTTCGGATTATCGCAGTGGTTTTGTCGCAATCGTGGGACGTCCAAATGTGGGTAAATCCACTTTGATGAACCATTTATTGGGTCAAAAGTTATCGATTACTTCACGTAAACCGCAAACTACTCGCCATAAAATCATTGGTATTGATAGCCGTGAAAAGTCGCAGGCAGTTTTTGTGGATACTCCGGGTATGCATAAAAAAGAAGTGCGTGCCATCAATAAAATGATGAACAAAGCTGCACACTCTGCTTTACGTGATGTCAATCTGGTTTTATTTGTGCTTGATGCCCAAAAATGGACCCAAAACGATGAGTTGGTTTTAGAGAAACTTAAAAATGCAGAAATGCCAGTGGTTCTCATCATCAACAAGATTGATACCTTAGAAAATAAGCGCATGGTGTTGCCGTTGATTCAAGAACGTGCAAAGTTAATGAATTTTGCTGAAATTGTTCCAGTGTCTGCATTGCGCGGTGCAAACTTGGATCATTTGCGTGATGCGATTGAAAAATATCTACCTTTCCAACCGCCATTGTACTCATTGGATCAGTTGACTGACCGTTCTGAACGCTTTCTTGCGAGCGAAATTATTCGTGAGAAAATTATGCGTCAGTTAGGTGAAGAACTTCCTTATGATTTAACAGTTCAAATTGAATCCTTTAAAACAGAAGAAGCAACGATCAATGAAAAGACTGGTCGTCCTAAAGCTGCATGTACATACATTGATGCTACAATTTTTGTTGATCGCCCAGGCCAGAAAGCCATCGTGATTGGTGAAAAAGGTGCTAAGCTGAAAAAAATTGGTATGGATGCTCGTATCGACATGGAAAAAATGTTTGAGCAAAAAATCATGTTAACGCTTTGGGTCAAAGTTAAAGGTGGTTGGTCTGATGACGAACGTGCTTTAAAAAGCCTAGGCTATAGCGATATTTAAGTCATTTTGTTGGGAACTGTCATGATCCGAGTTATTTCCATTCTTGCATGCGTCATAATGCTACAAGGCTGTATTACTAAAATTGTGACGGTTCCAGTCAAAGTTGCTTATAAAACTACAAAAGGCGTAGTCAAAGGGACTGCGGCTGTTGTGGGAGCTGTTATTCCTGATGGGGATGACGATGAAGACAAGAAAAAAGAAAAGGATGATTAAGATAAAGCAAGATGCGCAATGAAATCTTGCATGGTTATTTAATCCATCATCGAAAATACCGCGAACGCAGTCATATTGTACACTTGTTTACGCAAGAGCATGGTCGCGTCGATGGTATTCTTCGACAAACTCCACCTCCTCAATATCAACCGATTACCTTGCAAGCTTCAGGAAAATCTGAGCTTAAAAACTTTTCTAAACTGGAAATTTTAAATCAGCCGATTTTCTTTTATGGAGATGCCTTTTTTTCAGGTTTCTACCTCAATGAGATCATTCTTAGGCTTTGTCCACTTGAAGAAATGATGCCTGAAACTTTTCAGCAATATCATATGACATTGCAACATTTGCAGAAATTAGCTGAACATACACAGGCAGATTTATTTCTTCGACAAATTTTACGTCTGTTTGAACATGCGCTTCTGGAAGAGTTAGGCTTTCCATTGGATTATGAACATGATTCAAATCAACAGATGATTATACCCGCACAACGTTATCAGTTCCAATTATCAGAAGGCTTTACTCCTGTATCACATACTTCTTCAGCCACTTTGCTCGGACAACAAATTTTGAGTATGGCAAGCTATGAAAAAGGTAGGGATTTTAGTCCAGAACAGTTACAATTATTGTCCAAGCTCTACCGACAAATGATTACATCGCTTTTGGGTGATCGACCATTAAAAAGTCGTCAGCTTTGGGTTCAAAACGCTCAATCTAAATCTTTGAGCCGTTAATTTCACTTTATTGGTTAATTAGGAAAATGTTATGGCTGCATTGCTAGGTGTAAACATTGATCATGTTGCAACACTAAGACAAGCACGTGGAACAACTTATCCTGATCCTGTGAAAGCAGCATTGATCTGTGAACAAGCAGGGGCGGAAGGCATTACTTTACACTTGCGTGAAGATCGTCGTCATATTCAAGATGATGATGTACGCCGTATGCGACCAGTATTGAAAACCAGAATGAATTTAGAGATTGCTGTAACTGATGAAATGGTTGCATTTGCAACAGAGATCAAACCGCATCATGTTTGTTTTGTGCCTGAAAAGCGCCAAGAAGTGACCACTGAAGGTGGTTTGGATGTTGTTGGGCATTTTGCAGATGTAAAAGCGGCAACACAAACACTCACCGCAATTGGCTGTGATGTTTCATTATTTATTGATCCTGACTTTGCGCAAATTGATGCAGCCATTGCCTGTGGTGCGCCAACGATTGAGTTGCACACAGGTGCATATGCAGATGCTGAATCTGGTGCAGAACAACAAGCGGAGCTTGAGCGTATTGTGAAAGGTGCGGAATACGCAGCAGCTCAAGGTTTGGTGGTGAATGCGGGTCATGGTTTGAATTTGGACAATGTTGCTGCAATTGCTGCTATTCCACAGATTCATGAATTGAATATTGGGCATTCTATTATTGCCGAAAGTGTATTTGTCGGTTTGGCGCAAGCTGTAAAAGACATGAAAGCCGCTATTCAAGCTGCAGCTTAAGTTACCTTTTGATTTACCTTATTGAATTTTGATCATGTCGAATATGAATTATGATGAACTCATGCAACCTGTGATTGCTTTTTTGGGCTGTGAAACGCCAAAAGCTTGGTTGGATGAAGCATTAAACAATCTCCCATTGCTGATGCAAGATCATGCGAATTGTGAAAAGAAAGCAGCAGGAACAGCAATGAACTTGATGTTTCGCTACAGTTTTTTTACCGATTTACAAGTGAAACTGGCACAGCTTGTTCGTGAAGAAATGTTGCACTATGAGCAAGTCTTAGAATTTATGCAAAAACGTGGTCAAGCGTGGCAGGGATTAAGTGCAGGGCGTTATGCAGGTGGTTTACGTAAGGAAATCCGAACTTACGAGCCTGAAGCTTTAATTGATATTTTAGTCATCGGTGCTTTTGTTGAAGCTCGGTCGTGTGAGCGTTTTTACGCATTGGCACCGTTGGTGGATGATGAGCTTGGGCGTTATTACCGTTATTTGCTAAAATCAGAGTCACGCCACTATGAAGACTATTTGGCATTGGCTTTAGATGTTGCTCAAACTGCAAAATTAAAAGATCCTGAAGAAGATATTCAACAACGTATTGAATTGATTCGTGAAGTGGAAAAAGAGTTGATTTTAACTCCAGACAAAACTTTCCGCTTCCATAGTGGAGTACCCCTCAAGGGACGTGCTTAAGTCGAGATCTGTAGAAAAGACCAAAGTACTATTTTGGTCTTTTCGATTTTATAATCAAAAAAACGATAAAAACACTGATTTAAAATTTTTCTATTCCAGCCCAACCTGCTTGAGGATAGCGATCTCCTTGTATGTGCTCAGGGCTAAAGAGTTGATCTAGTTGCTGAATCTGTATATCACTCAACATGACCTGATTAGCTTTTAAGTTATCTTGTAAATAACGTGATTGTCGGGTTCCAAAAATAGGCGTGACATGAGTAAATTTACCCATTAACCATGCTAAAGCGACTTGGGCATTGCTATGTTTCCATGAAGCACATATTTGACTAAACTTTTCTAGCAAAAGCTGATTTTTATGGAATGAATCCCCTTGTAATCGAGGGAGGTGTTTTCTGAAATCTTGTGCATCCATTGTTGCTGGATTTAAATCAGCCGTTAAAAATGCACGTCCTAATGGACTATAGGCAACAAACTCAACATTGAGTTCTGAGCAGGTCTGGAGTAACTCTTGCTCTGGCTCTCTTGACCAAAGTGAATACTCACTTTGTACTGCCGTAACAGGTGCAACCGCATTTGCTCTTTTGAGCGATTGAGCAGAAATTTCGGAAAAACCAAAACTTTTGATTTTGCCTTGTCGAATTAAGTCTGATAGTGTCCCTGTTACATCCTCAATCGGGACTTCAGTTTGTCGACGATGACAATAATATAGATCAATCTGCTCAATGCCTAAACGTGTTAAAGATGCTTCACAAGCTTGGCGAATATATTTTGGCGTGTTGTCGATACGTCGTTCATAGTGATTTTGATCACGTACAATTCCAAATTTAGTTGCAATCACTATCGCATCTCGTTGATTTCGATAATGTGCGATAAACTGTGCTAATAATTTTTCGTTGTGTCCATGTCCGTAAGTATCTGCGGTATCAAAAAAATTAATCCCAGAATCAAATGCTTCCTCTAAAATTCTAAGTGAATTTTGATCATCTGTTTGACCATAAAATTCACTCATTCCCATACATCCTAAGCCCATTGCTGAAATTTCAAGTGATGTCTGATTTAAATTCTTCATTTTGCTTGACCTATATAAGAGGGTTCATCTTTCAACCATGAGTCGTGTAGCCATTTTTCTGTTTTGCGATGTCCAGGAAAGTTAATCCAAACAATATCTCTTTCAAAAATAATTGGATGTTGATTTTTTCCAACTATGACCCAAAACCAACGACCATCATTTAAATTGCGCATTTTGACTTTCATGCCTGAAATTTTTTGATTATTTCCATTGAGCTGTATAGTTTCATCATGCTGATCAACCCATTGAATTTTTCTATGTTGCAGTAAATCAGGTGCATAACGTTGTAAAAAATCATCAGCAATTTTTTGTGCCTGTACTTTGCTGGGTAAATTTCCATGAACCAGACTTGCATCTAAATAAGAAAATCCTTTCAAATTATGTGCAGCGTCTGATAAATAGCTAAAGTTTTCTTCACCTAATCTAAATGATGGTGATTTTTGAAAGCGTATCCATTGCACTTGTTGAGCATCAGTCGGGACAGGTTGCTCATGTACTTTTTGATAATGTGTGGGCATAAATTCAGCCAAAAATTGAGATACTTTACTTTCCTGACTGGGGGTATTTATCGGTGCTGTAACATTTGCAGAGCATGAAGCAGTAAATAAAGCACTGCCAAAAATTAAGGCGTATTTCATAGGGTGACTCCTAAATTGTTAAGTTAAGATTTGCGGGAATAACAGCAATAGCTTCTACTTCAACTAAAACATCAGGGTGAAATAATTGTGCAACTCCGATCAGACTACTTGCAGGTGGCAATTGCGGATCAATAAATTTGTCTCTAACTTTACGAATCATGAGCAACTGATCAGGCTTTAGATCACGGATATAAATAGTCACTTTTACTAAGTGTTGAGTGCCGATACCTGCCTGATGTAGTGTTTTTTCAATATTTTGAAAGACTAAATGAAGTTGTTTCTCCAGATCAGCCAGTAAAATTTCTCCTTGTTCTGTTATTGGCACATGCCCTGACAAGTACATGAGTTGTCCTTGTTGCACGACGATTGCTTGTGAAACATTAGGAATATTCAAATGGATCGGATTGATTGCATGGATGATTGGATTGGTTGATGGTGTTGTTTGTTGATACATATCGACCTCATGTGAATTGTTATTGTGTGCGTAGCTTAAATTGCTGATAAAGAGCAAAACGAAGAAAAATGGAAAAGCAAAGTAGCGGTAACGCATATTAGTCAACCTATTTAAAAAGCTGATTTATTGTGCTTCGATTTCATTTTTTATAGAATGATGATTATTAGTAGTTATAAATTCCAAAAATGAAATGTTAGATGATTTGAGTTTATTTATAGCGATTGTCAGAGCTGGAAGCTTGAATATGGCATCTGAACAACAAAATATTCCCGCTGCTACATTGACCCGTCGTTTAAAAAAATTAGAAGAAAGCTTGGGCTGTAAGTTATTACATCGAAACAGCCGAGGAATACAGTTAACTCAAGAAGGGCAACGTTATTACGAACGTTGTCAGCCTTTACTGACCGCGTTATTGCAAAATACACATGAAATAAAAGAAGAAACAACTCAAGTTAAGGGTCGTATTAAAATTTTGGCGCCGATGAATCTTGCGATTTTTCCTTTGCAAGAATTTTGGAATACTTTTCTAAAACGCTATCCAGAGATTGAACTTGAATTGCAATTAGACAATGTACTTGATGATTTAATGACTCAAGGCGCAGATTTAGCTTTGCGTGTCGGTAAAATGCCCAATAGTGTATATATTCAAAAACGATTAGCCAGTATTAAAACCTGTATCGTGGCTTCTCAAGACTATTTAAATCAGCATGATATTCAGACGCTAGAAGATTTAGCGCAACAAGACTGGTTATTGGCTTATCCTTTAGAACAACTTGAACTACGGTATCAACAACAAAATTATCAATTTAAAATTCAAACTAGTCGCTTAAAAGTGAATGAAATCAGTCTATGTGTCAGTCTTGCAGAACGTGGCTTGGGCTTATGCTATGTTCCATTTACCCAATGTGAAGATGCTTTGAAGGCTGGAAGACTCAAACAGGTTTTACCTGAATGGCAATTGCCAATCAGAGATGTCTATGCTGTTTGGCATGCTCAAAAAGTCATACCTGCAAGAGTCAAAGTTATCATTGAAGAGTTAGCTATTTTTTTCCAGAAACAGACTTGGAATCATACATAATTCAAAATTTTATTCTTATAAAAACAATAAGCACTATTTTTGATGAAATTTACGTTATAGCACAAGTTTTATTGAACTTTAACATCATATAAAAATAATCTTTTTTAGCAGTTTATTGAGTTGCAAAGGAAGTATGTATTATCGTTTGCAAGATAAATTAAATTTTAAATATTTGATTGATAAATAAATTATTTTATATGAGGTATGTCGTATGATTCTAAGGAGTGAATCTATTAGAGTTTGTATTATATACTGCTATAACTTGTTGCTGATGAGGCAAAAGGGAACAATTTAGGGAAATATGCTTTTAATAGAATTACGATTGTTCGAATATTTTAACCCAATATTTTTTTACTCTTTAGCAACTGAAAAAAATCAATAAGTTATATTGGTAAGTAAAAACTTGGGTCATTTGATGATTTTTAGGTTTAACTTACTGTTATCACTTTATTTTTTGATCTAAAATTATAGTTCACTACCGCATAGGTAGCTTAGAAAATCGCAGTATCTTCAGTAATGTTGTTGGTGATGTTCACTACCGCATAGGTAGCTTAGAAAAACATAAGAGTGCCCACGCACCGCATGGGCGAGTTCACTACCGCATAGGTAGCTTAGAAATTAAAAATAAGATATGAGAAAAAAGACAGTGTGTTCACTACCGCATAGGTAGTTTAGAAATAAAGTTTGACTTTTTTAATGCCATATTCTGAGTTCACTACCGCATAGGTAGCTTAGAAAAAAAAGTTAATTCAATTTACTGATATGGTTAGTTCACTACCGCATAGGTAGCTTAGAAAAATCATTTGCTTGAATAATTGCTCTGCAATTTGTTCACTACCGCATAGGTAGCTTAGAAATGACTTCGAGCTACTGCACAGCCGTCATTGTTGTTCACTACCGCATAGGTAGCTTAGAAATAATAGAAACGAGAAATAATCACGAATAATATGTTCACTACCGCATAGGTAGCTTAGAAATACCAATATTTGGGATGATGGTACATTTACTTGTTCACTACCGCATAGGTAGCCTAGAAAAATTGTTAAACCTCTCTGATGATTTTAAAAATTTATAGTTGTATAAATTGTTTATTTTATAGCAATAAAAAAAGCCCACTTGAATGAAGTGGGCTTTTAGAATTTGGCTCTCCAACCTGGGCTCGAACCAGGGACCTGCGGATTAACAGTCCGTCGCTCTACCGACTGAGCTATTGGAGAATCTGCATGCGATTATAAGGATATATCACGAGTGGTCAAGCCTTTGATGTCATCTTTTCTTCATTTTTGACTTGTATGCTTTTTATTTAAACAAATAAGATCAAAATTAAAAAAATGGATTTGAGTGGTTGCAAAGCGAGAGCTGACTTGTTAGATTAAAAACATAAAGAGCGTTTAAGTTTAACTTAAACCGTGTGGATTTAACCAACTTGCCAGCACTAAAATGGCTAAATAGGAGACAGCGCGATGACGACGCTAACTATTTCTCAAATTTTTGAAAAATTTTCTTTTTATCAAGAAAACTACCTTTCTATCCTGCAAAATCCTGAACAATATCATATTGAAGTTGAGCAAGCATATTTAGATGTTTGGCCTTTTTCTGAGAAAAAACTGTACTTAGGCGATTTGTTACAACTGTGGTTTAGTGAAAAGTGGTTGATTAATTCAACATGCAGATTATTACTGAATTCATCGACATTAGATTCATCTGATTTAACTGCTGAACCCACTCAAAAACAGATCCAAAGAATACAGGATTTATATTTATTTCAATTAAGTGGCAGTACTTTATCAGGTTCAAACCATGCACAAGTCTGGTCTGTTTCTGAACAGAAAGTACTGTATGTCTCTTTAAACAGTATTTTTAAATATTACTGCTATTTTGAATCGATTGAACGTCCAAAAAATTACCCAAACCATCAATTTAAAACTTTTGGTCAAGCCATCTAATCCACAATTTGAGAAGCTTTTAAGTTGAGTATTTTAAATCTGCTTAAAAGCTTCAATTGCGCGGATGCGACTTTGTTTTAAATCAACAATAGGTTGAGGATAATTCAGTTGTATTTCTGAATTTTTGGCATAAGGTTCGTGAATGGTTTTTGCATCCAAATCAGCAAGTTCGGGTACCCATTTTCGGATATATTCACCTTCAGCATCAAACTTTTGTGATTGGCTGACTGGATTGAAAATACGGAAATAGGGAACTGAATCTGTGCCTGTTGAAGCGCACCATTGCCAACCACCATTATTTGCAGCCAAGTCGCCATCAATTAAATGTTGCATAAACCATTGTTCCCCTAATCGCCAATCAATCAAAAGATTTTTGCTCAGGAACATGGCAACAATCATTCGTACACGGTTATGCATCCAACCTGTTTGTAGTAATTGGCGCATCCCAGCATCAACAATCGGGATGCCTGTCTGCCCCATTTGCCAAGCGATTAGATCCTCAGGCGCATCACGCCATGCTAATTTTTGTGTTGTTTGTTTAAATGGTAAGTGCTTTGATACACGAGGAAAATCAAACAGTATATGTTGATAAAATTCTCGCCAAAGCAACTCGTCCATCCATGTTTGTTGACCTATATTTTCAATCGTAAATTGACCGTGTTGCGCTCTAAATAAAGCATTTAAACACTGTCGAATCGAAATGATGCCAATATTTAAATATGCGGAGAGTTGACTGGTGGCTTCAAGATTTGGAAAATCTCGATGTACTTGATAATTTTCAATATGATTGTCTACAAATTCATCTAAAAGATGCCATGCATGTGCTTCGCCTACTTGCCATTGCGTTTTGGTATTTTTCTCTACACATTCAAATCCGAGAGTTTTTATTGTTGGAAGCGGATTTAATTTATCTTTGTAAATACTCATATCCAAAGATTGAGCTTCAGGGGCAGGATAACACTGAGGTACTGAAATACTCAGTTGTTCATAACAATATTTTTTAAATGCGCCAAAGACTTGATAGGGTTGATTTGATTTATTACGGATCGAGCCTACAGGAAACAATGTACGATCATGATATAAAATTAGATCATGTCCATTTTTATTTAAACGCTTTTGAACGTCAAAATCTCTATTTAACTCATTGACGCCACACTCAATATTGGCATGAATATTTTCAATATTTAATTTTTGACAGAGTTGAGTGACTTCTGTTGCTATATTTTCCCACAATGGAATGGTTTGAATGATCAGCGGAATATTTAGCTTAGCTAGAGCGTGTTGCAGCACCTCTATTTGACGTAGATAGAAGTCGATTTTAATCGGTGCATCATCATGTTTTTGCCATTGTTGAGGTGAAAGTACAACCAGTGCGATCACCGTGCCTGACTGGCGAGCATGCCAAAGGGCGGCGTGGTCATGGATACGTAAATCTTGTCTAAACCAAATGAGTTGTTTTTGCATAAAATTTTCACAAATCGTTTTATTGATACATGATGCAAATCACTTTAACGCGATACATATAAAAAAGGCAAAGTAAAAACTTTGCCTTTTCAGATCAGATGAAACAGATCTTAGTGGTGATGACCACCTGCGCCATGTACATGACCGTGTTCTAATTCTTCTGGAGAAGCGTCACGTACTTCTACGATTTCTACTTCAAAAGTAAGATCTTGACCAGCCAATGGGAAGTTAGCATCAACGATTACGTTTTCGCCTTCAACTGCTTTAACTGTAACGATTTGAACGCCATCATCAGTTTGAGCTTGGAACTGCATACCCGCTTCAATGTTTTCAACGCCTTGGAACATTTGAGCAGGAACTTCTTGAACAAGGTCAGGATTGTATTCACCATAACCTTCAGCAGCAGGGATAGTCACTGTAAATTTGTCACCTACAGTTTTACCTTCTAAAGCTTTTTCTAAACCAGGAATGATGTTACCTGCGCCATGTAAATATGCAAGTGGTTCACCTTGAGATTTATCAAGAGTTTCACCCTCAGCGTTAGTTAACGTATAGTGGAAAGAAACCACGTTGTTATTTGCAATAGCAGTCATGTTATTGATCCATTCGGTAATCGATAATTTTAAGGCTACATCATAAAGTGAAAAGCAATTTTTGTAGACTAAATTTAATAAAAAATTGCATTTTCAGCTGTATTTTGACCATTTTTTCATAGATTGGGACTAAAAATTAGATTTCAATGCAATTTAATTTTAGGTGCAATTTTTCGTGTAACAAAATCTTTGGCTGTTAATAGACCTGCATGTGCATAACCATAAATGGTAGCTTGATGGATACGGTATAAAGAGACATACATTGATTTTGCAACAAAGCCTTGCACATTGACTTGACCCAACAATTCACCCACAGCTTTATTTTCGCTTAGAGAGACCAGTGAACCTTTGTCTGCAAATTGGAACATCGGCTGTTGGTGTCCTTTGATACGTGCATGCATGGCATCTACCAGAAAAGCGGCTTGTTGACTTGCTACTTGTGCACGTGGACCAAGCGGGGCTTCACGTGCATCTAAGATACAGTGTGCGCAATCTCCAAAAGCAAAGATATTTGGATCTGCTTGGGTTTGTAAGGTTGCATATACTTTCAAACGACCCATGCGGTCTTTTTCAAAACCTTCTAGGTTTGCAATTACTTTAGGTGTTTTGATACCCGCCGCCCAGACTTTTAATTGTGCTTCTACAGATGTACCATCATTGAAATAAACCGCTTCAGCATCGACTTTTTCAACACGCTTTCCAGTTAAGACATCAATTTTCATGCGTGTTAATTGCTGAGTTGCATGTTCAGCCATTTTTTCAGACAGTGCAGGCAAGATACGGTCAGCACCTTCAACCAAGGTGATTTTGACATTGTTAGGATTGATTTTATTCAAGCCGTATTTATAAAAGTTTTGTTTGGCTTGAACCAGCTCAGCGGAAAGTTCAACACCTGTTGCACCCGCACCAATGACAGCAATATGCAGTTCACGATCAATATTTTTATTTTGTGCGTCTAAGTACAAGTGGAGCAAGTCTTGTTGGAAAATTTCCGCTTGTTGTCGGCTATCCAAATAGTGACAAAACTCTTTAACGCCAGGTGTATTAAAATCATTGGAAACAGAACCAACAGCAAGAATCAAAGTGTCATAACTGAGCACTATTTTTTCTTGGTTGGATTCATACTTACTGATTTGCGTCTTACTTAGCTCAATGGTTTTATGCTCACGATCGAGCTGTTCAAACCGCCCTAAAACAAACTCATAATGATGTTTAGCAGCATGTGCATAGTAGTTGGTTTCTTCATCGCTTGGATTCATGGTTCCTGCAGCGATTTCGTGGAGTAGCGGCTTCCAAATATGGGTAAGTTTTTGGTCGACAAGGGTGATTTTGGCTTTCTTACTTTTACCAAGCGTATCACCCAGTTGTGTCACCAGCTCTAAACCACCAGCACCACCACCAACAACCACAATATGATGTAGATTAGACATAAAAAACCTAAATAGTTGTTATAAAAAAGGATGGCTTAAATATGCCATCCTATTTAATTATTTAGGTTTTTTTTGTATTACAGGTTACATAATTACAATAAATCTAAGTGAATTGGTTGGTTTTATTAAATCCCAAAAATTGACTTGATCCACTCCATTAAACGTTCGAACCAAGAGGCTTGTTCAATATGAACCTCATCTTCAATGTCGAAGCTTTGGATAAGTTGATTGTCTTGATAAACATTCACTTTAGCCAAATGCATGATTTTTTCTAAAGGTGCGGTCAATGATGTTTCATTGAGTTGAACATTTAAACGCGTTTGTGTTGTTGTCAAAGGTTCTACAGCTGTTAATAATCCATTGCTATCAGTTTTCATGACACGGCTATTGACTACATCAAAGGTGTTTAGATCAATTGGATTTACATCGTTATAAAGTGAGGTGGTAACCAACTGAGGCTTTCTTGCCTCAACTTTAAACATTTTTAATGTGGATTTGACCACAGGGAGTTCAGCAATTAATTGTTTGTCTTTGATTGCTACTTCGTCTCGTGTATAGGCATAGCCCAAATTTAACAGCTTATGGGCAATTTCAGCACGTTTAACGGCACTTTTAGCACCCATGACCACAACAATTAAACGACGGTCAGGAGACTCAGCAATAGCAGAAGGGCGGTGTGCTGTTAAAGCCAAATTATAACCAGCAGCTTTGGTAAAACCTGTTTTTAAACCATCAACACTTGGGTCTGTTTTTAAAACAAGATTGGTTGCATGATGAAAATGTTGGTTATAACTGAAACTTGGCATGACTGAATAATGCATATATTCAGGAGTTTGTGAGGTTACAGCTTGACCCAAGATCGCCATGTCATGCGCAGAAGAAAAATGATCTGGCATGGTGATCCCTGGTGGATTGGCAAAATGAGTATCTTTCATTCCCAAAGCTTGTGCTTCTAGGTTCATACGCGCAACAAATGCGGGTACGCTACCAGAGATGCGCTCTGCCAAAGTCACTGCTGCATCATTGGCAGACATGACAATCAATCCAGCAAGAAGTTGATCAATCGAGATCTGCTCACCTTGTTTCAGGTACATCTGAGATTCATCCCACTGTACGACTTGAACCACAGGTGTCGCGGTAATAATCTCTTCTTTTTTAAGATGACCTGCTTTTATTTCTTTTAAGGCAATATATGCCACCATCATCTTGGTCATGGATGCAGGTGCACGCTGAACATGACTATTATATTCCGCAATGGTCTGACCTGATTGCGTATCTAATATTGTCCAAGCTTCAGCTTCAACAGATTGCGGGTTAATATTTAAGAGAGCGGCATTAACAAACGTGGAACAAACCAAGCCCGTTATTGCAATAAAAGAAGCAAGAATTTTCAACAGATTTACCTTTAAGCCAATCCAATGGCAAGAGTAGACAAACTGTGCGAATGCTATGCCTTTTTTGCATTCTACGCTAGTAAGAATTGCAGACAATTTCGACTAAAATCGCCCGACTTTGTAAAAAAATGCTAATCTAATTGGTAATTTCTCACTGTCTATTTTCGAATATATATTTATGTTGCATTATCAGATTGAATTTGACGATTATCGTCAACACCTCATCCATGTCACATTGCGCTTTCTTGCGAATCCAACTCAAGTGTTGTCACTGCCGACATGGATTCCAGGAAGTTATTTAATTCGCGAATTTTCAAAGCATATCGAATCGGTTAAAGCTTATGATGAAGCTGGTCGTCAACTTAAAATAAATAAATTTGAAAAAAATAAATGGCGTTTATATAACACAGATCATGAACTGATTACGGTTGAGTACGATGTTTATGCCTATGATCTTTCAGTGCGAGGTGCATATGCTGATCAAAGCCGTTTGTATGTGAATCCAGCTTGTGTATGTTTAGGGCTTCAAGATCAACAAGATTCTGCGATTGAAGTTGAAGTGTTTTTACCCGAGGAGTTAAAGCATTTTCAACTTGCGACGGGTTTAGTATCGAAGAGTTTGGTGAAAGGTCGTTTTACCTTAAAAGCCGATCATTATGCTCAACTGATCGATGCACCATTTGAGTTGGCAGAACAAACAAGATTTAGCTTCGAGGCGAATGGAATTCCACATGAGTTTGTGGTTTCTGGTCAACATGCAATGAATGCTGAGCGTATGAAGCAAGATCTTGAAAAAATCTGTAGTACAGAAATTAGCATGTTTGGTTCAGCACCTTTCGAAGACTATACGTTCATGACAATGGCAACGGGCAATAGCTATGGCGGGTTAGAACACCCAAATAGCACGAGTCTGATTACTCCACGTAGTGACTTGCCAAAGTTGAACGAGCCTGAGGAACCATCGACAGATTATCAACGATTCTTGGGGCTTTGCAGTCATGAGTATTTTCACTCATGGTTAGTTAAATTTATTCGACCAGAAAACTTTGCCAATTATGATTTAGATCAGGAAGGTTACACTTCATTGTTGTGGATTTTCGAAGGTTTCACTTCATATTATGATGATTTGATTTTGTACCGCAGCGGTGTGATTTCTCAAGCGTCATATTTGAGTTTGCTGAAAGGACAAATTGATCGTTATTTGCAAAATCCGGGACGTTTTATTCAGTCTGTTTCTGAATCAAGTTTTGATGCTTGGATTAAATTTTATCGTCAAGATGAAAACTCAAACAATGCTGGAACCAGTTACTATAACAAAGGCTGTTTAGTAGCACTAAGTTTGGATTTGGGATTACGTTTACGTGGCTCTAGTCTAGATGCTTTGATGCGCCGTTTGTATGAAAATACTCAAAAAGGTATTCAAGTCAATGAGCGCACAATTGTTGAATTATGTAATGAATTGACAGGCAGCAATTGGATTGAACAAATTAATCATTTGATCAATACCACTGATGAATTGCCACTGGATCAATTGTTCCCTGAATTTGGTTTGAGTTATCGTTTAAAAAATGAAAAGGCATTGCCATTTGGACTGAAATTGGTGGATAAACCTGAAGGGGTGCTTATTCAACAGGCGAGACGTGAAGGTACCGGTGCGATTGCAGGACTTTCAGCCAATGATGTGATAGTTGCGATTGATGGGTTAAAAGCCTCAGAAAAACTTTTATCCCAATATTCCAAACAACAAGATAGATTTACCGTGTATGCCTTCCGCCGAGATGAATTTATGCAGTTCGAGCTTCAAGGTGGGGAAATTGATTTAACTACCGTTGAATTGACTGTTTTAGATCAAGACAAAGCAGAAAAATGGCTCAAGGTTTAAATTGGCTTGAACTGAAAACCGATGTTTGATACATCGGTTTTTTTAGGGCGGAATTTAAACTAGGGTTGATTATTTAAGTTTAATTACCACGATAAGTCGAATAACCATATGGGCTGATGAGTAACGGAATATGATAATGCTCAAGCGTACCATCGATTACAAAAACCACAGGGACTTCAGGAAAAAAGCTTCGTTGGTTCTTTTGTTTAAACCATTCACCTGTTTCAAAAGTAACTTTATAGACACCTTTGTCGAGCACTTTATTTTCAGGGTATAAGGCTAAAATTCTTCCATTACTGTCAGTAGTGCCTTCATTAATTTTTATCCATTTATCTTTTTGCTGCGCTTCAAGAATGACTTTAACATTGCTTGATGGTAGACCACTTTCAAGATTTAGAACATGCACACTCAATGGATTTTGAGCAAAACAAAGCCCAGAAAAAAAAGTGGCGAACATTAATAAGGTGAGTTTTTTCATCATCATGTTTAGCTTAGATTAAAATCTCTATGTTAAAGTCAATGTACAATTGTGCCGCTAAAAAAATGTAAGATTATATTAACTGTTCAAATTTATTTTACTTACTTTCTTTTATATCATTTATTAAACAATGATTTAGTTGAAGTTTTTTCATTTATTTAAAACTGTTCTTTTATTCATTTGATTTGCTGATTCAAGGCAAAGTACGATATTTTCTCAATACAAAGCAAATTTTCTCCTGTGTCTAATCATTACTTGGCATCATTTAGATTTGATTTTGTATAGTAAAAAGAATGAGCAATTCGCTTTTTTGAATTTTCGATGATATATTTAAATTTTATTGTTTAGTTTTATAAAAATAATATATTAATTAAATTTTACAGTAAATTTTTAAATTTATATTGCGGCAACGAGTTGGAAAAATAAAAAGTTGTTTGCAATATTTGATTAAATCAGAAAACAAGGAAATACAAAATGGGACAATTTCAAATGTATATTTTACGTATCGTGCTGTGTTGTAGCCTTTTATTCACAGCATCAGTTACACGAGCAGATAATACCGGAAAACTACAGTTTTTATATACAGCATATTTGGATGTACCAGCACTCATTTCAAATGTGCTCGAGTCTTGTGAGCAATTCGATCCCTCGACCAGAAAAGAGTTGCAGAATATGTATGATGAATGGAATCAAAAACATGGGCGCTATCAAAATGAGTTACAACAACTTTTATTTAAATTTCTCAGTCAGCAGATGGGAACGGAAAAAGCGCAGGAGTTGGTGACTTATCTCAAAGTACAAGTTCAAAAAGAGCTAGGAAGTTTGCATTTTCCTCAGAATCATACATGGAAAGACAATTGGTACTGTACTCAAGGATTACCTGATGACTTAAGAGGTAAAGGTTTAATGCTGGATTATGCAGACTACGTAAAAGAGCTTAAGCAAAATTTGGATCAACTTAAACAGGAAGTAGAATAAGTTATTTTATTGATTTCAAATTTTAACTGATTTTGTCTTGGTGGCAATTCAGTCTTATTCATAAACATGTAAGCACAATTCAAATAAAAACAAATAAGTATTTTTGCTTACTTTTGATTAATAAATGACAACATATTTGTCATTCAACCCCTAAACGACATATTTTAAGATCGATAAATAATAAATTTAATTTTTAAATTTAAAATGAATAATTCAAAGGGTTGTATCAATGAAAAAACTTTTCCTAAATACCATCATCATTTCATGTGGTTTAACGGCTGCGCAACTTGGATTTGCAGCAAATTGCACAGGTGCAATCAACAATAATGCGGTGTCGAATTTAACAGTACCCGCAGGTGCAACTTGTACCTTAAATAGTAGTTCTGTCGATGGTAATGTTAATGTACAAAATGGAGCCAGTTTGATTCTCAACAATTCTTCGGTGAGTGGTAGTGTCCAAGCCAATTCCGCCAAAGTATTGAAGTTAGTCAACTCTTCAGTAGAGGGGGATGTGGCTGCATCTCAAGTCTCAACGACATTGAGCTTAAATAAGTCGATGGTTTCGGGAAATTTACATTGTTCAACATTAACAAAATTACAAAGCAATATGAGCAGTATCGAAGGTAAAACAATTGGAAAGTGCCGTTAACAACTGCTGATACTAAAAAAGCACGCTTTAGAGCGTGCTTTTTGGTATATGCTTGAATCAGTTTTAAGCTTCGATCGCTTGGACTGCAATTTTCTTAGCAGGATCTACTTTACGACGAACTTGTGGAACAGGCTCTCCATAATATTGACGATCAGCAAAATAACTTGAGCGAACCATCGGTGCTGCCCAAATATTTCTAAAACCTAGTTTTTGTCCATGCGCAGTATAACGTTCAAACTCTTCTGGCGTTACAAAACGATCAATAGGAGCATGTTCTTTTGATGGCTGTAAATATTGTCCAATAGTGACATAGTCAACACCATGAGCATGCAAGTCATCTAACAATGCAATCACTTCGTCTTCAGTTTCACCAATACCAACCATTAGACCACATTTGGTAGGGACATCAGGACAGTATTCTTTAAACATTTTCAATAGATTTAAAGAGTGCTGATAATCTGAACCTGGACGCATCGCCTTATATAAACGAGGTACTGTTTCAATGTTGTGGTTAAACACGTCAGGCGGACATTCAGTCATGATACGCAATGCAATGTCCATACGACCACGGAAGTCAGGCACTAAAATTTCCAGTAAAGTTTTTGGACTAAGCGCACGAGCTTCTTTAATACAGTCTACAAAATGCTGAGCTCCACCATCCAATAGATCATCACGGTCTACTGAAGTGATCACAGCATATTTCAAACCTAAGTTTGCAATCGTTTCAGCCATGTGACGTGGTTCATCTGGGTCAAGCGCATTTGGTCGACCATGTGCAACATCACAGAAAGGGCAACGACGGGTACAGATATCACCCATAATCATAAAGGTTGCAGTACCACCACCAAAACACTCAGGAAGGTTTGGACAAGCAGCTTCTTCACAGACCGTATGTAATTTTTGCGCACGTAATGTGGTTTTGATACGTTGAACTTCATCAGGCGCAGCCATTTTCACACGAATCCAATCCGGCTTTCGTGGTGCTTCAACCGTGGGAATAACTTTTACAGGTATACGAGCAACTTTTTCCGCGCCACGTAATTTGACACCCTGTTCTGGTTTACGGTTCTCTGACATATTCAACTTTTCCACTGTTTTCTACGGGGGAGATAAACCATTATAGCGGAAATGCAAAACGATAGGGCAAAAACACTATTCATATACTAAATGTCGTTATCACAGAATATATGCATGTGAAATACAGAAAATTGTTTCGGTTTAGTTCATAATATCGCATGAGAAAAGATATAGACTGAATTTACTATAAGGAGCTTTGAATGCCACGTAAGAAAGAAGTCGTTAGTGGGAATTTTGTGAAATACGATGCAGTCGTACTTGGCTCTGGTCCTGCTGGTGAAGGCGCGGCAATGAAGCTTGCTAAATCGGGTAAGCGTGTTGCAATTGTAGATATTCGTGAGCAACTGGGTGGTAACTGCACGCATGTCGGTACTATTCCAAGTAAAGCTTTGCGTCAAACAGTTTCAAGTATTATCCGTTACCAACGTGATCCAATGTTTAAAAAAGTGGGGGATTGGAAACAATTCACCATGAAACAAGTATTGCGTAATGCACATAAAGTGATTCAACAGCAAGTTGATACACATTCACGTTTTTATGACCGTAATAATATTGATGTTTTTCATGGTCGTGCATATATCCAAGATAAAAATACCGTCATTATTTTTAGTGAAGATGGCATCAAAGAAACTTTGGGCTTCAAACAACTCGTTGTTGCGACTGGTAGCCGACCGTATCATCCACAAGGTTTAGACTTTAATCACCCACGTGTATTTGATTCGGATAAAATTTTAGATCTCGATTTCACTATTCATAAGATTATTATCTATGGTGCAGGTGTTATCGGCTGTGAATATGCGTCTATTTTCATTGGCTTGGACCATAAAGTTGATTTGATTAATACTCAACATCAACTCTTAAGCTATTTAGATGACGAAATTGCAGATGCATTGTCATATCACTTACGTGAACAAGGGGTGTTGATTCGCCATAATGAACAAATTGATCATTTAGAGACTTTTGATGATCATGTTGTGCTTTATTTACAAAGTGGTAAGAAGATTAAAGCAGATGCCATTCTTTGGTGTAATGGTCGTTCAGGAAATACGGATGGCATGGGACTTGAAAATGTCGGTCTTACGCCAAACAGTCGCGGTCAACTTGCAGTCAACGATCAATATCAAACAGAAGTTGAAAATGTGTATGCTGCGGGTGATGTGGTAGGTTGGCCATCGCTTGCTTCGGCTGCATATGACCAAGGTCGTTGCGCAGGATCGAACATGGCTGGTGAAAAAGATGTCAAGCCTGTAAAAGATATCCCAACAGGAATCTACACGATTCCAGAAATTTCTTTCTTTGGTAAAACTGAAAGTCAGTTGACTGAGGAAAAAATTCCATATGAAGTGGGTCAAGCATCTTTCCGTCATTTGGCTCGTGCGCAAATTACGGGTGACACAGTGGGTGAACTTAAAATTTTATTCCATCGTGATACCTTGGAATTGTTAGGTGTCCATTGTTTCGGTAACAATGCCGCTGAAATTATTCATATTGGGCAAGCTGTGATGCAAAGCGGTAACAACACCATTAAGTATTTTGTTGAAACCACCTTCAACTATCCGACCATGGCGGAAGCTTATCGTGTTGCGACCTTGAATGGTATGAACCGATTATTTTAGTCAAAGCGGTTCATGTAAGTAAGTACTAGTACGACCATTGAATAAAAAAACGAAAGCCTTTCTCTTGAATAAGGGAAAGGCTTGTTAGTTTCAATGACGCTGGTTTTTATTGCCAACCATAACGGCGGATGTACATTGTTTTAACCCACTGTGTCAGACACATATAGGCAATTAAAATAAATGGTAAGTAGAAGAAATAACTCAGCGGTAATGCTTCCAGTTTTAAATAACTCGCCAATGGTCCCATAGGTAAGAATATACCAATACACATAATGATTGCGGTCATGACCAATAACGGCGTTGCGGCACGGCTTTGAAAGAATGGTACTTTGGCTGTGCGAATCATATGTACGATCAGTGTTTGAGTGAGTAGTCCCACCACGAACCAGCCTGATTGGAATAAGGTTTGTTGTGCTGGCGTATTTGCTGAAAAAACAAACCACATTAAGGCAAAGGTTAAAATATCAAAAATTGAGCTGATTGGTCCAAACACAATCATAAAACGACCAACTTCACCCGGCTGCCAACGTTGTGGTTGAGCAATTAATTCTTCATCCACATGGTCAAATGGAATAGCGATCTGAGAAATATCGTAAAGTAGATTTTGAATCAATAGGTGAATCGGCAACATTGGTAAGAAAGGAATAAAGGCACTGGCAACCAATACTGAAAATACATTACCAAAATTGGAGCTTGCGGTCATTTTGATATACTTCAGCATATTGGCAAAAGTTCTACGACCTTCAATCACGCCGTTTTCCAAGACCATTAAGCTTTTTTCAAGCAGAATTAAATCTGCGGATTCTTTGGCAATATCCACGGCTGTATCAACCGAAATCCCAATATCGGCAGCACGAATTGCTGCCGCATCGTTGATTCCATCACCCAAGAAGCCAACCACATGCCCATTGGCTTTGAGTTGTTCAACAATACGTTCTTTATGAACAGGACTAAGTTTTGCGAAGATATCATAGTGCTCAACGGCTTCTTTCAATTGTTTATCTGACAGTGTTTCAATAATTCCACCAAGTAAGATGCGTTCACATTGAATACCAATTTCACGACATACTTTCTGTGTGACAAATTCATTATCTCCAGTCAGTACTTTGACAGTGACACCATGCGCATGCAGGCTTTTTACAGCAGCCGTGGCTGATTCTTTCGGCGGATCTAAAAAGGCAACATAACCAATTAAAATCAAATCACTTTCATCGGCAACAGAAAAATTTTCTTGGTCAATTGAAAATTCACGATAAGCCACAGCTACGACACGCAAACCATCTTGGTTATAACGTTGAGTCAGTGTTTCGATAGCCGTTTGCTTTTGTACGGTTAAAGCTTCTACTTTGCCATCAATTTCAACATAACGGCAAACTTTGAGCATTTCCTCAACTGCACCTTTGGTGATCATGCGGACTTTGTCTTGAGGGGTTTTGACTACCACTGACATGCGTCGACGATCAAAATCAAAAGGTACTTCATCTATTTTTTTATAACGTAACTTTTGTGTTTTGATCTCTGGGTCAACGGCGTCTAATACAGCAACATCAAGTAGATTTTTCAAACCAGTTTGATAATAACTGTTTAAAAATGCCTGCATTAAAACATAGTGTGAGGTTTGACCATGGATATCGACATGTTGTGATAGAAAGATTTTGTCCTGAGTTAAGGTTCCTGTCTTATCTGTACATAACACATCCATTGCGCCAAAGTTCTGAATGGCGTCCAGACGTTTAACAATGACTTTCTTCTTAGATAAAAATACTGCACCTTTTGCTAAAGTTGAAGTGACAATCATCGGCAACATTTCAGGTGTTAAGCCGACTGCTACTGAAAGTGCGAATAAAAAAGCTTCTGTCCAATCGCCTTTAGTGAATCCATTGATAAATAGCACAACAGGTACCATGACCAGCATAAAGCGAATCAGTAACCAACTGACTTTGTTGACCCCCATTTGAAAAGCGGTTGTACCACGATCTGTTGCCGTTACACGATGAGCCAAAGCACCAAAATAAGTCTGTATTCCTGTGCTCACTACTATTGCATGTGCTGAACCTGAAACCACATTGGTTCCCATAAATACAATATTTTCTAGCTCCAAAGCATTGCTTTGCTCTAGATTTGACTGCACAGAGAATTTTTCTACAGGCATCGATTCGCCTGTCATGGCTGCTTGCGAGACAAATAGATCTTTAGCAGAGAGAATGCGGCAATCAGCAGGAATCATGTCTCCAGCGGAAAGTAGAATAATATCACCAGGAACCAGATATTGAATTGGCATTTCAAATTGGGAATTTTTTTGATGTTTAACATCAATTCCATAGCGTTGTTGCATCAGGACAAGATCATCATAACTCAGCTGATCTCTTAAAACTGTTGCGGTATTAGTCACCATCGCTTTTAAGGCATCGGCGGCTTGGTTGGATTTAGATTCCTGCCAGTAGCGAAGTAAGGTGGAAAGAATCACCATGACACTGATAATACATGTGCCTGTCAAATCATCGGTAAGAAATGCCACCAGCGCTAAAAGACTTAATAAAATATTGAAAGGATTGCGATAGCAATACCAAAGGTGTTGCCACCACATCAATGGCTTTTCATGGGAGACTTCATTTAAGCCGATAACCTTTTGTTGGGCATTTGCTTGTTGTTCGGTTAAGCCTGCTTCTGAACTGTTAAATTTGTGGAGCAGTTGCGCAGAGTCAAGTTTCGCAGCCTTCACTAATCTGGTAGATAATGTTTTGCTGATTTCTTGTGCATAACTGGATTGATGCAATTCTTTAAAAGATTGACTGCGCCCAAAGAAACGCATGAGGTGAAATCTTTTGAGAAAGGTTGTAAATAGCTTGTGCCAGAGTTTCATATCGAAGTCCTCTTTTTTTAGGCGTGCAAAGTCTCTGACCTTATGGTTAAAATAAAGCCGATTTAAAAAATATTTTATAAAATTAAGGGGTTAATTAAGCTTGTAATTAAGGTGTGTAACTTAATCCAAGTCCAAACCATCGCTGTCGGAAAGCATTGAAACGATCACCGAAAGTAGCTTCAAGTGTTATGATATTTGGGATCAGGCGATAGTGCACAGCGGTCTGAAAGAAGGGTGCATCACGATCTTGATTATAGGTTTCTGCACTTAACGCCCAACGATCGTTAAGCGAATAATGCGTTGCAATTCCCCAACGAATTAAACGTGAATGATCAGGCGCATATTGGTAACCCAAGTTGGTATCAAGTTCTAAACGCGGAGTTAAATTAAAACTCATCGGTAGATTGAGAAACCAATCGAGATCAGAAGAATGCTGAGACTGTTCGTCTTGTGACAGCATCAGACTACTTGCAATTCCCCAGAACTGATTCATAGGTTTTAATACAGTTTTTGCTTGAGCTGAAAAACCATGGACATTATCAACATCTTTCGATGCATGATATCCTACTGAAATTTCTAAATTTTCAGAAAAGTTACATGCAGGAGTGACTTGGTATGACCATGTACCTGATGTACTATGTGAATAAGCACTTTCTAATTGGCAGCGGTGTGCTGCAGTAATGGATGCATCGTCAGTATTTAAAAGAGGATCAGCTTTACTCTTTTGAGCAAGCACAATAATCCCACAGAGTAAAAATACACTGATTGCACAATACCATTGAATGGAAGCATGTAAAAACATCGGCTTCTCCCCATTTTTAGGTGAGAAACTAAACGGGTTGTAGTCAACACATTAAATTTTTGCTGATATGTAAAAATTTTATAGGGGGGATTAAAGTATAATTTTTTCAAGGCTATCTCATTGCAAGATAGCCGACCTAATAGGCTATATTGCTCAGTATTCGCTTTGATTTAAAAGATAATTAAACCCGAACCTCGAACAACTTCCCATTTAGGATCTCCATTGAATAAACTCAACGGCATTATAGTGCAAGTGCTTGGATTAACAAGTCCTATTTGATGAATTTTTTATTATAAATTTAAAATTAACAATCAATGCTTTGTAAATAAAGGACTTGGCTGAGTTTTTTTATTTTCTAAGCTTCTTAATAATTATGAGTCGTCAGAATAATTCGATTTAATTATTTAGATAATATTTGTTTCTAACAAGACTTAAAAGTCTAAATAATGATATTGAATATGGCTGTTTGACTTAAGCGGCGTACTTTTTAGAAAATTGATCTATGAACTACATAGTTTTAATAGGTTCAAAGGTTTATCATAGCTACAGCTTAATGTGTGGATAGTGTTATGAAAATTGTTGCAGATGAAAATCTAGCATTTACTGAATATTTCTTTTCAGAATTCGGAGAAATTCATCAAGCAGCAGGGCGCAATCTTAGCCATGACAATGTTAAAGATGCTGATGCTTTATTGATTCGATCGGTCACAAAGGTTAATCAACAGTTAATCGCAAATACTGCATTAAAATTTGTAGGAAGTGCGACGATTGGTACAGATCACTTAGATATTGAAGCTTTAGAAAATCATCAAATTAGATGGTCGAATGCAGCAGGATGTAATGCACAAGCTGTTGCAGAATACGTCATCACCGCTTTATTACATCTTCATCCAGAATTCTTGGACGCAGGAAAACAGTTTACTTTAGGCATTGTGGGTTTAGGTAATGTGGGAACACGTTTAGCTTACATGGCGCAATTATTGGGCTGGAATGTGATCGGTCATGATCCTTTTGTGCAAGATGGTAGCATTCGACAAGTTGAACTTGAAGAATTACTTAAAAATTCCAACGCAGTGACCCTACATGTACCTTTAACACACACAGGGCAACATCCAACACATCATTTAATCAACGCTGAAACATTAGCGATGATGCATCCAGAAACAATCCTCATTAATTCTGCACGTGGTGCAGTAATTGAAGAAGCGGCATTGATTGCAGATATTTTAACAACACGACGTCAAGTGGTGCTCGATGTATTTGAACATGAGCCTGAAATTTCGCAACGCTTACTTGATTTAATTACTCTCGTAACACCCCATATCGCAGGCTATAGTTTAGAGGGCAAGGCGAGAGGGACACAGATGATCTACGAAGCATTTTGCAAACGATTTGATTACTCAGCACACAAAAAATTTGAATCACAATTGCCTGCTTGCGAACAATATTTCTATGGCAATAGTATTAAACAGACACTGAAAAACTATTTGACTGAAATCTATAATATTCAGCGTGATGATGATAATTTGCGCGATTGTCTAAAAGATGGAAAGGTGGATCAAAAAGCGTTTGATTATCTCCGTAAAAGCTATCCTTTACGCCGTGAATGGTCTGCTCATGGAGGTCCAAAAGCATGATGACTAACTTTAAACCGACTTGTGATCTTCGGGCACTGAAAGCACGTGCAAAATTGTATCAGCAAATTCGTCAGTTTTTTGAGCAACGGGATGTTTTGGAAGTTGAAACACCTATCTTGTCGCAAGCAGGTGTCACAGATGTTCATTTGGCTTCCATACAAGCGCAACGCCATCTACAAGGTAAAAAGCTGACGCATTATTTGCAGACTTCTCCTGAATTTGCGATGAAGCGTTTATTGGCAAGTGGCAGTGGGGCAATTTATCAAATTTGCAAAGTATTCCGAGATGATGAGCATGGTCGCAAGCACAACAGTGAATTTACCATGTTGGAATGGTATCGTCCGCACTTTAGTTTAAAAGACTTGATGTTTGAAGTGACAGATCTATTAAATGTTGTTTTGGCTGAACGTTTTGGTGATGTTTGTCCAACAGTCTTGAGTTATAAACACGCATTTATTGATCGTTTAGATTTAAATCCGCTTAAGGCAACTTTGTCAGAACTTAAAGATGCAGCCCACCGAGTCGGGTTAAATCTGGATTTGGGTGATGACCGTTTGGCATATATTGATTTGTTATTTTCACATATGGTTGAACCGAGTTTAGGCTTTGATACACCTGTATTTTTAACTGATTTCCCACCAGAATTGGCATCATTGGCGAAAACTAAAATTGATGAAGATGGTGAGTTAGTTGCTGCACGTTTTGAGCTTTATATCGAGGGACTTGAGCTTGCCAATGCCTATGATGAATTGATAGATGCAGCAGTTTTACGTAGTCGTTTTCAAGCGGATAATGCTGAGCGTGAAAAACTTGGTTTACATGTCATGCCTATCGATGAGTATTTATTGACGGCTTTGCCGAATATGTCAGAATGTGCAGGGATCGCTTTAGGAATCGATCGTCTATTGATGGTGGTCATGAACCAAATGAAGCTGGAAAAGGTGATTACATTTCCTGCGGATGTGTCGTAGTTAATTTTGCATACCTAGTTAGTTTTTAGTTGGGTATGCAATCATATTATTTTAAATAAAATAAATAATTAAAGAGTGACTAAATGAAACCATACTTTATACAAGATGATGATGGAAATTACTTAAATCCAGATTATATATTTAATATTCAAGTTATTAGATTTTGTAATTTAGGCTCATTATTTGCATTTGAGACTGTAAAAAAAGTAAGAACGAGTAGTCCTGATTTACCAAGTTTTAAAAATATTGAAACGTATAATGTTCATAGTTGGATGGAAAGTTTTCATAAAATATTCCCTGATTTTGAAGAAGAATTGAATAGTTATAGTTGTGAAAATTTAAACTTAAAATCTTTTGAAATATCTGATCTAATCAATGTAGAAAAACATACAGCATTGGATAGTGATAAAATTTCACATATAAACTCTATTTATGGAAACAATATTTTAAAGTATTTTGAGATCATCTATATAGATTCTGATCAAGCTACTATCAAAGAATTTGAATCAGAAGAACTAGCACAAGCTTGGATAAATGAGAATTTTACGATTATTTAAATATCAGTAAAATGATTAAAGGAGACGGTCATGAGTTTTTATACAGAATTACATATAACCAATAATAACTTTGAAGAAATTGATATCTCTGAGCATAAGCAAAAAATTCTTGAAATTTTAAAAGAAGATGCTATTCATGAGGATGTGTATCTTGATTTACTGAATGCTTTTAGCGAGGGGAAAGCAGATTTTGCAGTTCATTCACTTTATCTATTTGAATTATTGGTGAAAATTGTACCATTATTACCTCAAGCAAGTTTTGAAAGTCGAGGTTTAGGTGAAGAATTTTTTTACACATGGATACTCTGTGTAGAGGACGGTAAAATTATTTATAGAAATGAGCCATGGAATACACCAAACCCATTTAGCTAACATTTTGAATTTACAAAAACATCTCAAATTTCTGAGAGGTTTTTTGCTTAAACCGTATGATGATGACCTAATTGATCTTTTACGTGCACAATCGCCTCGATGCGTTTTTGAATCAGCATCTCACCAATATCTGCACCTTGAACTTCTGATGGTAAGTCTGAGGCTTTGATGCTACGTACAGTTTTCATCACCTCTAAAAGGAAATGGGCTTGAGGGTATTCACGATCTTCTAAACCCAAACGACCTTTTGCATCACATTCACAGGCTTGAACAAACGCTTCAACACGCTCTGGACGGCGCAATACGTCTAAACGTTGTAGTAAGCGCCATAATGTGCCTGCTTTTAAAGTAAAGGCTTGGTGGCATTTTAAATGCTCTTTACATACAGCAAGAGCAAGTTGTTTGGTTTGAGTTGGTACACGCAAACGATCACACACCGCCGTAACAGGTTGAATACCACGTTCTTCATGCATGATATGCCGTGGCAACTCATCCTTCGGCGTAAGCGCTTTACCCAGATCATGTACCAGTACAGCAAAGCGCACATCTAAAGCATAATTGGCTTTACATGCTTGTTGCAGAGACATCAGGGTATGAATACCACAGTCAATTTCAGGATGATATTCAGGTCGTTGTGGTACACCAAACAGTGCATCAATTTCAGGGAATAAAACTTTTAAAGCACCACATTCACGTAATACTTCAAAATAAACATCAGCATGATCTTCCAATAATGCACGAGAAGTTTCTTTCCAAACTCGTTCTGGTGTTAAAGCTTGTAACTCACCAGACTCAGCCAATAGGCGCATTAAGCTGATGGTTTCATCAGCGATACGGAAACCATATTGGGCATAACGAGCAGCAAAACGTGCTACACGCAACACACGTAAAGGGTCTTCTGCAAAAGCACTAGAAACATGACGTAAAACTTTATGTTCAAGGTCATCTTGTCCGTGATAAGGGTCATAAACTTGACCAGCATCATCCATTGCCATGGCATTGATGGTGAGATCACGGCGAATCAAATCTTCTTCTAAAGTGACATCGGGATCAGTAAAAAACTCAAAGCCATGATACCCATGTCCTGACTTGCGTTCAGTACGTGCGAGCGCATATTCTTCTTTTGTTTCTGGATGTAAAAACACAGGGAAATCTTTTCCCACAGGTTGATAACCTTGGGCAAGAAGTTGTTCTGGTGTAGCACCAACCACAACATAATCTTTTTCGTGATAGGGATGACCGAGTAAATGATCTCTAACGGCACCGCCTACTAAATAAACTTGCATGAAAAAACCTCTATTCTTGATGCCATCATGCAACAGAATAGAGGTTTTCTCAAGTACAGAACTTGAGTTGCTTGACTAAAGTTCTGCAGTATTTACAACTAAGCTGGGTTAGCCTTGAGCTTGTTGAATTTCAGCAACAGTTAAAGCAGTCATATTCACCAAACGACGTGTTGTTGCAGTTGGTGTTAAGATATGAACTGGCTTCGCAGCACCAAGCAAAATAGGACCAATCGTTACATTATTGCCTGATGTAGATTTTAACAAGTTGAATGAAATGTTTGCCGCATCAAGATTTGGCATGATCAACAAGTTTGCAGAACCTTTGAAGCGAGAATTTGGGAATGCAAAATGACGAATATTTTCGTCTAATGCCGCATCTGCGTGCATTTCGCCTTCCACTTCCAACTCTGGTGCAATCTCAGTCAAGATTTCAAACACTTTACGCATTTTCTGTGCGCTTGGATCGTTTTGGTCTGAACCAAAGCTTGAATGCGACAATAAAGCAACACGTGGCGTCATACCGAAACGACGAACTTCTTCAGCAGCTAAAATTGTCATTTCAGCAAGCTGTTCAGCCGTTGGGTTGGTGTTTACATAAGTATCGGCAATGAAAATATTGCGATCTTCAAGCATCAATGCGTTTAGAGTAAAGAATGTGCTACGACCATCTTTCAGACCAATCACATTTTTAACAAAGTCTAAATGAATGTCATAACTTGCATAAGTACCACATAACATACCGTCTGCTAAACCATGTCGAACCAACATTGCAGCGATCAGCGTAGAACGACGACGTGACTCACGTTGAGCATACTCAGGCGTTACGCCTTTGCGTTGCATCAAGTTGTAATAGTCATCTGCAAACTTATCGTAATCAGGGTTTTTCTCTTGATCAACGATCGTGATGTTTACACCATGTTCTAGACGTAAGCCCAATTTCTTAATGTTGGTTTCGATGACAGAAGTACGACCCACAAGAATAGGTTGTGCTAAACCTTCATCAACTGCAATTTGTACTGCACGTAATACACGAAGATCTTCACCTTCAGCATAAGCAATACGTTTAGGTGCAGTTTTTGCTTGCGCAAAAATAGGTTTCATCATCAATGCTGAGTTATAGACAAACTCAGATAAACGTTGACGATAAGCAGAGAAGTCAGCAATTGGGCGACTCGCTACACCTGAGTCCATCGCAGCTTGAGCGACAGCAGGTGCAATTTCTAAAATCAGACGTTGATCAAGTGGACGTGGAATTAAATAATCACGACCAAACGATGCAGATTTTTCACCATAAGATGCAGCATCTGCTTCAACATGTGCCATACGTGCAATTGCATGCACACAAGCAATTTTCATCTCTTCATTAATTGTTGTTGCACCCACGTCAAGCGCACCACGGAAGATATAAGGGAAGCACAGCGCATTGTTGACTTGGTTTGGATAGTCTGAACGACCTGTCGCCATAATCACATCTGGACGTACTTCATGTGCATGTTCAGGCAAAATTTCAGGATCTGGGTTGGCTAAGGCAAAGATGATAGGATCTGCTGCCATCACTTTAACCATTTCTTTGGTCAAGATACCTGCTGCTGAAAGACCTAAGAACATATCCGCATCTGCAATCACATCTGCGATTTGAGAGCCTTCAATATCTTGTACATAACGCTTTTTCGACTCATCTAAGCCTTCACGTTTTGTGGTTAATAGACCACGTGAGTCTGCCACAATGATGTTTTCTTTTTTCGCACCAATCGCGCAAAGTAAATCTAAACATGAAAGTGCCGCAGCACCAGCGCCAGAAGCGACAATTTTGATTTCATCAATTTTCTTACCGTTTAATTGTAAGGCATTGAGAAGTGCTGAACCAACAATGATAGAGGTACCGTGTTGATCATCATGGAACACAGGAATTTTCATGCGTTCACGAAGTTTTTGTTCAATATAGAAACATTCTGGTGCTTTAATGTCTTCGAGGTTGATTCCACCAAAAGTAGGTTCTAATGCTGCTACGATATCAACAATTTTATCAGGATCATTTTCAGCAATTTCGATATCGAAAACATCGACACCCGCGAATTTTTTAAATAATACGCCTTTACCTTCCATTACTGGCTTAGATGCCAATGGACCAATGTTACCCAGTCCTAAAACGGCTGTACCATTACTGACCACTGCGACCAAGTTACCACGCGCAGTATAAAGCGCAGCTTTAGAAGGGTCTTTTTCAATTTCTAAACAAGGTGCTGCGACGCCAGGAGAGTAGGCAAGTGCTAGATCATGTTGATTGACCAATTGCTTGCTTGGTGTAACGCTGATTTTTCCTGGTGTTGGAAATTCGTGATAGTAAAGGGCTTGCTGTTTTAAAGATTGATCATCCATCTGAATCTCGATTATTACATGTTCCAGCGAGGCTGGTGGTTTGACTAAATTTGATCGAATATAACATTTGTTGAACAATACCGACAGTCAAAAAGCAGTTATTTCCAACAAAGTTATAGATTTAAAGTCTAAAAAAATTAGCAAATCGTAATTAGCTTATGCTGTTCTAAATATTTTGTACTGTCTGCTGAAGAAAGTGCTTTAGAAAAATAGAATCCTTGTAAAATATAGCATCCATGTTTTTCTAAAAATAATGCCTGTTCTTTGGTTTCTACACCTTCAGCAACAAGCGTAATCCCTATGGCATTTCCCATGGCAATAATTGCATTCACAATCGCTTCGTCTTTTTCTTGACCAATTTTTGAAATAAAAGCTTTATCTATTTTTAAAATATCAAATGGATAACTGGTGAGATAGGCGAGGGAAGAATAACCTGTACCGAAATCATCTAAAGAAATTGAAATATGACGATCTTTCAGTTGTTTTAAAAGTAAATTGACTTGGTCAGACTTTTCAAATAAAGAAGATTCGGTTAATTCAAGTTCAAGCATATCACCAGAAATATTATATTTTTTTAGCGCATAATCAATATCTTCAATCAACTGACCACGATAGATTTGTTGGGCAACAATATTGATGGATACTCTAAAGTGATCAAAGCCAAGAGATTGCCAATACTGAATCTGTTTACAGGTTTCATGCAATACGATCAATCCAATATCAGAAATTAAACTGGTTTCTTCTGCCAGTGGAATAAAAATATCAGGCAAAATATAGCCCAGTGTAGGATGATGCCAACGCACTAAAGCTTCAAAACCATAAATACGTTGTGTTTTAACACAGATTTTAGGTTGATAGTGGACAGTCAACTCTTTATGTTTAATCGCTTTTCGAAGTTCGCTTTCTAAGTTTATACCTTGATTGAGTAAAGGTGTTTTCTTATCAGAATAAAAATAAACTGTATTGCCACCTAAGTGTTTGGCTTCTCTCAAAGCAGATTCTGCGTGACCATTTAAACTATCCAGTTGCAGCCCATGCTCTGGGTACAGGGCAATCCCAATTGAAAGCGTAATGGTTTGTTCTTGTGCATTGATTTCAAATGGCTGTTTAAATGCATCTAAGATGTTTTGTGCATGCTGATGAATATTGATATTACTGTTTAAATTATATATCACAGCAAAATCATCATTGTTCAAATAGGCAATAAGCGAGGCATTGCTACAACATAATCTTAAACGATGTGCCACTCGTTTGAGTAATTCATCACCTTCTTTATGGCTCATGAACTCATTAAACAGTTTAAAACGATCAATGTTAATGCGTAAAACCGCAAAGTTTTTAAATGTACTCGAATAATGGGTTAAATAATGATGAAGTCGTTGCTTGAAATAAAAGCGATTAGGCAGATCGGTGAGAATATCATAATGCTCTAAGTAAGAAAGTCGTTGTTCCTGCTTTTTACGATCAGTTAAGTCCGTAATAATGCCCACATAGTTTGAAATTTTATTTTTTTCATCATAAATCGCATTAATATGTACCCAAAGTACCAACTTTTTTCCTGATGTGAAATCAATTTGTAATTCTGATTCAAATTCACCATGTTGGACTAAACTTTGGGTAATCACCGTATACATCTTTTGCGTACGTGCATTGTTGTTGAGTGTAATATCAAAGAGATGGCGACCAATCAAATCATTTTCGGTATATGCCAGAAGTTGTTCAAAATAGGGATTTACTTCTAAATAACACAAATTATTGTCTAAAATAAATACACCTTCAGCCACTTGTTCTAAAACATTCGCAGCCAGTTTTAATTTTTCTTGATCTGTTTTTTCTTTTTGAATATTGCGTTGAATACCCACCATTCTTAATGGTTTATTGTTAAAGTTCTTTGAAACTACTTTACCAATATCCTGAATCCAGCACCATTGATCATCGCGTTTTACACGATAAATTGCTTCAAAACGTTCAGTCTTGCCTTTGAGATGTTGTTTAAGTAGCGTTTTATAATTTTCAATATCTTCAGGATGAATGAAATCATCTACACTGTTCTGTTTAAGATTTAATTGTCTAAATTCAGCATCACTCTTTGAGTCGGCTATTTCAAAGGTCCGTTTCTCTATGTTCCAGACCCATGAATGGATTCCAGCGGTTTCATGTGCAAAGGTAAGATTGGCTTGATGATTCTCAAGACGATCATTCATTTGCTTAAAATCATATGTTCGCTCTTTAACTTTTTGTTCTAATAAATGATTATGCAGTTGCAACTCATTTTTCATGGTTTCAGTTTTGGAGATTTCATTTTTGAGTTGAAGCTGTAAACTTTTTGATTGTTCAAGTTGTTGCTGAGATTGTCTAATCAATACACGATTTTTTAGATTTAAAATTTCCGAATTCAAGTAAATTTTATGTGAGATATACGCACTGAAAAATAACAATGCGAACCAAACAATAAATACTGTGCTATACACTTCATTGGTATTTTGTGGAAATAGTAATGGAATGCTGAAAACAGGAATCGAAGACGGGACAAACAAAGCGGTGAAATAACTGAATCGTTGATTCAGAAAGTTCATCGCCATAACATAAGAAAAACTCAACAAAAAACTGGATAAAAGAAAAGAATAAAAAGGGTTAAGTGTATCGGGTAATCTGGTCAATTCTAAATTGATAATATAGATGCCAATACCAAAGAGACTGCCTAAAATTAGACTAAAAAATTGAAAAAATACATGCATATGCTTAAAAGATTTTTTTTTCTTTTGATAAAGCATACAGGTTAGAAAAATACAGGTCGACAGGATAAATAAAACAGTGGCAGCAAACCAAGATGTCAGTAAATCGGTATGTGTCTTAAACAAATAAAGATAAATAAAGGCATCACAAATGCACGTAAATAATACCCAAATAAAAAAAATTCGGATATTTTTAACAGTCTTTCTGATGTTCGATGAATTCACATCATATGAAAGAAGCTCTTCCTGAACATCATTCATTAGCTGTTGCACCTCTGCTATTTTTAGAATGCGTAGGTTTAAGGGGAGCAACTATTGAAAATTTGTTAATTAATAGTCTCTTTGCTACTAAAATACTGTGAAATCACCAAATTTGCAATTGCTTTGTGTGATAGAAGTCACTTTTATGGGAAATAATAATTCAAAATAGACAGGGCAACGATAGGTGCAGTCTCGGTTCTTAATACACGTTGACCAATACACCAATTTTTAAAGCCATATTGGTTCGCTGTCAAGATTTCTGCTTCACTGAGTCCACCTTCTGGACCAATCAACAGTGCAAGATTTGAGGATGCATTTGCTAGAACATCGGTTTGCTCTTTTTCAGGAGCAAGAACAAAACGAGTCTCTGGTAATTTACTTTCCAGCCAGCTTTGTAAGCTCAAAGGAGCAAGAATTTCAGGCACAATATTCATCCCACACTGTTCACAAGCAGCAATCGCAATACCTTGCCAATGATCAAGCTTTTTTTGATCGCGGTCATATTTTAAACGCATTTCACAACGCTCAGAAGTCAGTAATTGAATTTTGGATACACCAAGTTCAACTGCTTTCTGTATGGCATAATCCATACGATCACCTTTACTCATGACTTGTCCTAGCAAAGCATTAAAAGCAGGCGTCCGATTATCGGAGTGAAATGATTGCACCGCAACAGAAGCTGACTTTTTAGCAACCTCTGTTAAGCGCACTTCATATTCTCCACCTTGTCCATTGAACAAAGTGGCTTGTTCACCGACTTGTGCACGTAATACCTTAACCCAATGATGAAATACGGTTTCAGTCAGTTCAACTGTCGTATCGACAGCCAGATCCGTTTCAATATAAAAGCGAGGCATTCAGTTTAACTCACAAGTAAGGAATTCAATTTTTTGATTTAAGCTAAGCCAAGATCAAGGACAAGTTGACGGTTCGGTTCAGTGTGGTTCATTGTATAGAAGTGCAAACTCGGTGCACCACCTGCAATGAGGCGTTCACACAGCTTAATCACAACCTCATGACCAAAGGCTTTAATGCTGGCAGAGTCATCACCATAAGTGGCAAGTTGCTTACGAATCCATCGTGGGATTTCAGCACCCGTACCATCAGCAAAGCGAATTAAATTACTGGCATTGGTAATTGGCATAATGCCTGGTGCAACAGGAATATCAATTCCTGCTTTTTGGATACGATCTACAAAATAGAAATAGGCATCTGGATTAAAGAAAAATTGAGTAATGGCTGCATTTGCTCCAGCATTTACTTTTTCAATAAAGTGTTGAATATCTGCATCATAGCTTTCCGCTTGAGGATGCATTTCTGGGTATGCTGCGACTTCAATTTTAAAGTGGTCACCCGTATGTTCACGAATAAAACGAACCAAATCGGTCGCATAAGGGAGTTCACCTAGCCCAACTTGACCTGATGGTAAATCACCACGTAATGCAACGATACGATCAATACCCTGTGCCTTATAAATATCTAATAATTCAGCAATGCGTGCCTTATCATCTCCAATACATGAAAGATGTGGGGCAACAGGTGTACCTTTACCATTAAAATCATTAATTGCGGCTAAAGTACGTTCACGGGTAGAACCACCAGCACCATAAGTAATCGAAAAAAACTCTGGATTGAATTGTTGCAATTCTTGATGAACGATTTTAAGTTTTTCCGCACCTGCATCGGTTTTGGTTGGGAAAAACTCAAACGAAATGGGAATACGTTTGCTCATGATTAAATCCTTTTTTATAAATGCTTTTTAATGTCTTTCACTTTTACCCAATCCTCTCCCTAAAGAGAGGATATCCACTTTCAATATATAAACTTTGAAAGTGTAGGGTAGATAGGATGAAAACTTAGTATTTATAAGCTTCAGATTTAAACGGACCCTCAACTTGCACACCTAAGTAGTCTGCTTGTTCTTGAGTCAATTGTGTCAATACACCACCAAAACCAGCAACCATTGCAGCAGCAACTTCTTCATCCAGTTTTTTAGGAATTAATTCAACACGGATTTTTGCTGCTTTTTGATCTTCTGGAAGATCTGCAAATTTTTCAGCAAATAGATGCATTTGACCTAATACTTGGTTGGCAAAAGAACCATCCATTACACGAGAAGGGTGACCTGTTGCATTGCCTAAGTTAACCAAACGTCCCTCAGATAAAAGGATCAAATAATCGTTTTCATTTTCTGTACGATAAACTTGGTGTACTTGTGGTTTAACTTCAACCCATTTGTAGCCACGTAAATAGTTGGTATCAATTTCAGTATCAAAGTGACCGATGTTACACACCACTGATCCTGCTTTTAACGTATCCAACATTGCTGAGTCACACACGTGGTAGTTACCAGTTGTGGTCACAATGAGGTCAGTATTTTGAAGAAGGTCTAAGTTAATATCTTCTTTCTTGCCTGTTTGAACACCATTTTTGTATGGAGAAACGACTTCATAACCGTCCATACATGCTTGCATTGCACAGATTGGGTCAATTTCAGTTACGCGAACAATCATGCCTTCTTGACGAAGAGATTGAGCAGAACCTTTACCCACATCGCCATAACCGATCACCAATGCACGACGTCCAGATAAAAGCATATCTGTACCACGTTTGATGGCATCATTCAGAGAATGGCGGCAACCGTATTTATTGTCATTTTTAGACTTGGTAATCGAGTCATTGACATTGATTGCTGGAACTTTCAATGTTCCATCACGGAACATTTCATGTAGACGTTGTACGCCTGTAGTTGTTTCTTCAGTGATACCATGAATTTTAGCGATGAGTTCAGGATATTTTTCATGAACAACAGCCGTTAAATCACCGCCATCATCTAAAATCATGTTGGCATCCCAAGGTTTGCCATTTACATTGATTTGTTGTTCAAGGCACCACATGTATTCTTCTTCAGTCTCACCTTTCCAAGCAAATACTGGAATACCAGAAGCAGCAATAGCCGCAGCAGCATGGTCTTGAGTCGAGAAGATGTTGCATGAAGTCCAACGTACTTCTGCACCAAGTTCAACCAGTGTTTCAATCAAAACAGCGGTTTGAATGGTCATATGGATACAACCAAGAATTTTTGCACCAGCAAGTGGTTTTGCTGCTGAGTAACGCTTACGTAAACCCATCAATGCTGGCATTTCTGCTTCAGCAAGTTTGATTTCTTTACGACCGTAATCGGCTAGGGAAATATCAGCAACTTTATAATCTGTAAATGAAGCATTAACCGCGTTCATCACGATCTCCTTTATAAATAACAAATATTGATCATTCAGTTCGCGGATGCCGTTGTTGACCAGCACGAATGTCTGACCGAATCGTCGAGCCTAGCGATTTCACATTTATGTGCCTGTGAAAAAGTCGCAGCATCCCTCGACTGGCGACTATTGTACCTAGATTTTAGTAGAGTTCAAATGTAGTTGGTTAATATTCAACTAAAAGATAGAATTAGTTTTTGGGCAAAATCTGTATGAAAAATAGTTCAGTATCAATAAAGCGATCAACATCATAATAAAGGCAAATAATGCATTCACATCAAATCAAACAATATTTAGGCGTTATATTTGTAGCTGTATTTGTGATTTTTGGCATATTTTTCTATTTTATTGCAGATGAAAATATTCACATTTTTCTCTATGTGTTCTTGTTCTATATCATTTTCTCTGTATTTCTAGGGCGCAAATTTTCTCTTTCCAAACACAGCCATGTGCATGCTTTGGTGTTGATCTGTAGTTATTTTATTTTGCAATGTGTTTATACCGCTTCACCACGTATACAATTTGAAGAATTTAAACTCTGGCATCCGACTTGGGAAAAAGTACAACACGTTCGTATCATTGATTACTCTGCTGAACAGTATCGAATCGGGCGCAGTACCAGTTTTGCTTATATGAATGTGATCTATGAGTATCGTTATCAACAAAAGATGTATACAGTCGAACAACCTGATATTACTCGGCAGTATTATCTGTGGGTTACAGATCAATCTGATACTTTAAAGCAATCTTCACAGCAAAAGTTTGAACATTCAATAAACAAGCATGAATTTGAGGTTTGGGTTAACCCAGCACAACCCCAAGACGCTTTTTTATTTTATTCTCAGAGGTGGTTTGATTTAAGAGGGTCGTGGCTCGCTAAAATCTTTTTTATTGCCCAGTATTTTTTGGTTTTTGCCGTGGCTATTGCCGGTTCGATGTATGTAGTGGGACGATTAAGAAAGCATTTGTCAGGTTTTAGCCAAGCACTGAATCGTCAACCCGCTTGGTTGAGATATGTGCTGATCAGTGTGATAGTTATTGTAAGTGTGATGACGTTACTTTTTCTTTGGATTGGTTTTATGGTTTTAAAAAGTCAGTATTGGGGCTGAAAAAATGATAGATATCGTTAAAATTATTGATTTACATACTTTTGCACTCAAACAAGCGATTGAACAAGCCTCAATTGAACAACGTAAAAGTTTGGTCAAAGCCCTTTTTAGTTTTTATGAAAAATTACCTCATTTTTATGTTTTTATTGAAAAAAATTATCAAATTACCATCAATAAATCCCAACTATTTAATGATATTGATCATGAGCTTTTGATTCACTATCAACAAAAGATTCAGCGCTCTAATGCGGCAATTGATGAATATGTAGATGATTATGAGGAACTGGATGAAATTGAAGTGATTTGTTTAGATGCTTTTGCAATGATGGTTTCAAAACAAGATAAATCTCAAGCATTGGTGGCTTTATTAAGTGAGGTCATCGAGGTACTAGACTACTATCAAAACTTTTCAGATCAACCTAAGTATTGGAATGCCATATTAGAAAAAGAAGTCCTTTTTCAAGAACAGATCATGAATGATATTTCGACTCACATTACTTTAGATGTCGCTATTTACGCTCATCGTTATCAAAATATTGAATTTCCTGATTTGGATGGAATTTAATATTGTGATAAAGAGAAATAGAATTATTCGTCAAAGTGGGTAGAACTGAGTGCTTGGATAGGGCAGATTATTTGTTTATAAACGGTCCTAAATAGATATTTTTCATAAATAAAAAAATGATCATGTTGAACGAATCATATTAATATTGAAAGTTCGTTCTCCCAAAGGGAGAAGGCAAGGATGAGGAAGATTTTATATTGAATTATATTTTTTTAAAAATGCCTGATGCAAGAAACCTAATATCGATATGAATAAAGATTAGTATTTTTAATGTAAATATGGGTTTAAAATTTATATATATTTTCTCCTATTTTATGAATATATTTTTTTAACTTTTGATGTTTAAGTTTTTATAATTAATGAAAATATACTGGTAATAAATGTATAAATTTATTTTATTGAGTGTGAGATGGTTTTATTTATAATAATTTTTTTATTTTAACTACATTGAGTGATTTATTGTGTTGGGGGTTTTATTTGTCAATACAACCTAGGTCTAATATTATATTTTTTATATCCAATTAAATTGGAGCTGATTGTCTATTAAATGATCTTTATAGGTGAAATTCAATAATTATAATTTTATTGAGGCTCCAGCTTTATGGGAATCGAATGGTCAATCTGAAAATATAATTTTCCAAAAGGACGGTGATAATAATGGATATTAGTGCAACAAAAATATTGGGACAGTTGAATATACCAGTCAATCCGAAAACTCAAGCAGAATTAGAACAAAGATGGCAAGGAATCAAAGCGCTCAAAAAAGCGGTTCAAACTCAAACTAAAAATGACCATGATATTTGTGTCACAAATACAGCTGGAGGCGATCATGTTAAATAAAGACCTCTTAAGCCTTTCAGTTGTCGAGTTGGCTAAACGCATTCAAGACCGTAGTGTAAGTTCAGTAGATTTAACTCAACTCGTATTGCAATATGCTCAAGATTACAATGCAGAAATCAATGCATATATTTCATTTCGCGCAGATAAAGCCTTAGCAGAGGCTGCTCAAGCAGATGTAGAGATTGCGCAAGGAAACTATAAGGGCATATTCCACGGTATTCCAATGGGGATTAAGGACAATATTTATATTGGTGGTGAAGTGACCACTATGGCTTCTAAGATTCATGCCAATTTCATTTCTAGTGATGATGCAACTGTGATTTCCAAACTCAAGGCTGCGGGCGCAATCATTATCGGTAAGTTAAATATGCATGAGTATGCATGGGGCATTACCAATAACAGTCCACATTTCGGTCCGTGCCGTAATCCATGGAATCTTGATAAGATTCCTGGAGGGTCAAGCGGTGGTTCAGGTGCAGCTGTTGCTTCAGGAATGTCGACCATTACATTAGGAACTGACACAGCAGGTTCAATTCGTATCCCATCTTCAGCATGTGGTTTAGTTGGGTTAAAACCAACTCATGGTTTAGTTGCAAAGTATGGTTGTTTTCCATTGGCATGGACTTTAGATCATATTGGACCAATGGCTAAAACTGTTGCAGACGCTGCTGCCATGTTAAAAGTAATAGCAGGATTTGATGAGCGAGATCCGACCTCTAAACACGTTGAAATTCCAGATTATATTGCCTTGCTCAATAGTGATGTCAAAGGTAAAGTCATTGGTATTAACGAAGACTATTTCTTTCATCAAGTCGATGCGCCGATTGAAAAATTAGTTCGTGAACAAATTGCTCAGCTTGAGCAGCGTGGTGCTATCATTAAGAAGGTCGCAATCCCAGCATTGAAAAATGCTGAATATGTAGAATTAGTGACGAGTCTGTCAGAAGCCGCTACGATTCACCATGATGATTTACAGCAGCGTCCAAATGATTTTGGTGATGATATTCGTCTATTATTTGAATTGGGTGAGTTGCCAACGGCAGTAGAATATTTACAAGCTCAACAATTAAGAAGGGAACTAAAACAACAGTTTGCCCAAGCCTTCAAAGAAATTGATGTTTTGATTGCACCAACATTACCTATTTTGCCACCTGATATAGGCAGTTCAGTTGCAAAACTTAATGGTGAGCGTGTTGATCTATTAAATCATATTATTCGTTTTACGGGTCCGAGTAATTTAACAGGTTTACCTGCATTAACTATCCCATGTGGTTTAATTGATGGGCAACCAGTCGGATTGCAAATCATAGGTCCTGCTTTCCAAGAACCAAAGGTATTTAATATCGCCTTAGCTATTGAAGAACAGGTTAAGTTTAATTATCAACAGCCAGTTTTAGACCGCATTTAAACCTTTTAACGTTTAAGTGCTAAGACAGGATGATAGAAATATGAGTCAAGGCTTGTATTTCTATTGGTTAAAATCATCATGCTGAGTTCAATTTTTGCAATGATACCCGTATTTGCCAATGATTCAACTGGTTATGTGAGGACAGGTGGAATTGAATACCTTAAAAATAAAAATATTGCGGTGTACAGTGAAGATTTATGGATCAGTAAGAAGTTAATTAAAGAAACTCAGCATCAAGCCCATATTATTAGACTTGATGCACTGCTTTATTTTTCAGTATCTTCAATCGTTTGGACTTTATCTGCCCAGAAGTCTGCTTTTTCATCATCAATATCAACACCTAAGCCATGCTCATAAACACAGACCAAATCACGCATGGCTTGAATTTCACCTAATTTCGCGGATTGTTCTAGCAGTTCCACAGATTTAAGTAGATCTTTTTCAACCACATCACCACGACGATAAAAATTAGACAATTCTAATAATGCAGCAGGGTGTTGATGTTTTGCGGCTTGTTCTAACCAGCGATGTGCATGCTCGAAGTAGGTTTTGGATTCATCTGGATCTTCTTCCAAAATTTCTTTTGCATAATAAGTATAGCCTTCACCTAACCAGTACATGGCTTCTACATGCCCTAATTGTGCTGCTTTCAATGCCCATTCTTCGGCGAGTTGATTGTTATCTTCATCCTCACTTTGCATGTAAATTTCAGCAAGTTCAAATTGTGCAGCAGGATTTCCTATCGCAGCACGATTTAACAATTCTGAAGGGATTGAAAGTGGTTTAGACATAAAAATACCAATGTAAAGACAAAAGAGTTTTAACAAAAAAGCCAATCTAAGATTGGCTTAAGAGTATAACTGATTTTGACCAAACAATTTAGACCAGTAGGATGATACCTGTGATACAACTCACAATGAGGCAGATGATTGCTACAGTTTTTATTTTAGCGCTGTAATAGCTCAACAATGATCCTACGAATAATGCTGAAAAAGTGAGTATGCCTACCCATAGACTCAGCATACTACTCGGTTTTCCTGACATTAAGCAGATGATTAAAGAGATGAACAATAAGCCCCAACCTGACATTGTCGCAAATAGGGTGGTTTTTTTTGCTAATTCATGACCATAAATTTGTTTTTGATGCTTTGACATAGCGCTGGCAAGTGCAATCATCGCTAAACTGGATATAGACCAAATCAATAAGAAGAAAATCATACAGCAATCTCCTTGGTTGCTGGTACATTTTTAGCTTTTTTGATTGGAAGCCCTTTATGTTTTTTGACTTTATAAAATGACAAGAAAAACAAAATTGCGATCGCCCATGTCATTAAATCAAAAGATGCAATCATCCATTGACCATTGGCAATACTGTTCCAAAGTGCTTGACCGCCTGTCATAAAATTAATGAGTGGTAACAGGGCATAGGCAACTGTTGCCAGCATTAAAAGTTCTAACCAAGCCTGACGATGTGGTCGGATTGCCGCATAAATTAAACTTGCAAGCCATGCGATAAAGAAGGCACGAATTTCCCAGTTTAGACGTGCTTCTACTTCAAAAGGAATAAAACGATTGGCATAGAAATAAGCTGCACAAGCAATTGGTAACCCAATCACTGCAGCAATATTCATGACCTCTACAAAGCGATAGCCAAAAGATTTATAACCTTGTTTTTGCTGTTGAGGTGCTCTTTTTACACACCACAAGATCAAGCCCGTAGCCACCATTAAAGTGCCCAGAACACCAGAAAAGAACAATAACCAGCGGAAAGTCAAATCTAGTCCACGTGCTTCATGTAAGACAGTCACAACGTTGTAGATACCCATTGGAACAGAAGTATTTCTGGCTTGTAGATCATCAGAGATGTTTTTCCCCGTAACACCATCAAACTTTAAAACAGGATATACACCACGTTGTATTACACTTTTTGCATAAAGTGCTCGAAGTTCAATACTTGCATTGGTGGTGTTTGGTGCAATGATCTGAATTGACGCAATTGGATTGTCTTTCCACTGGATTTGTGCATTTGCAATAATTGGTGCTAAATCAGTGAGTGCTGCGGGCTGTCCTGCTTCTTGTTGATGTTTAGCACGTCTTTCACCACGTGAACGTTGTTCATTGCCCGCAGTTTGTTGAGCTTGACCAGTTTGCCCCTGAGCTGTGTTTGCAGTTCCGTTACGATTTTCTGTTGTTCGATTACGTGTATTATTCTGTTGAACACCACCACGCATTTCCTGAAAAAACTCTTGTCGATCTTCATAAACTTGGTTGATCCCCCAAGGCATAAACATAAACATGAGCAGTAACAGACCACTAAATGTGATCATGATATGAAAAGGGAGTGCAAAAACCGCTGTAGCATTATGTGCATCTAACCAAGAGCGTTGTCCTTTCCCAGAACGGAAAGTAAAGAAATCTTTAAAGATTTTTTTATGTGTAATGATGCCACTGATGATCGCAACAAACATTAACATGGTTGCTAGACCGACCAACCAGCGCGCCCAAATCCGATCTACGCCATAGAGTTCAAAGTGAAAGCGATAGAGAAAACCACCACCCCGAGTGTCTCGTGCTTCGATCACTTGACCGGTTGCACTGTCAATAGTAATGCGCTCACCACCACGGCGGGCTTGTAAATCTTCACCTTGTTTGCGGATGTTTAACTCAGTGGTGGTTTGTCTCGAATTTGGTAATTGGATGGTCCAACTGCCTGCATCGGGATAATTCTTCTGTAAATAATTTAAAGCAACTTGAGTTTGTTGTAATTGCGATGAGCTTGGAACAGATTGGTGAGTTTCAGGTTTCATCCAAACAGAAATTTCTGACTGAAAAAAGCTCAATGTTCCTGTTAAAAAAATCGCATAGAGTAACCAACCCAAAATTAGACTTGCCCATGTATGTAGCCAAGACATCGATTGACGTGGACCCTCAACTTTTGCATCTACACGCATGTTAGTTCCCCATCATTTTTAAAATGATCAATAAAATGATGCATGGAACAACGATCCCTAAACTGGCTTTGAAGGTTTTGTTGACCATAAATACCCAAATGAAAGCGGCGCAATGAATACAGAAAGCAAGCAGGGTAGATGCCATCGCAGCTGAGGCTCGATAATCTGCAAAAGTTTTTGCGATCACCATAGCGGACAAAGAGGCAAGTAAATAGCCACCTAAAATTGCTAAGGCAAATCGATAAAAAATCATGAAGCGGTATTTTAACAGGGAGGGTGTGGATTTAGCTCGTGCAGAGACAGTCGGAGTTGAAACTGATGCACTCAGCGCATCGAGTTCAGTCTGGCTATTCATAGGCAATCAAATCAATAAAGGTTAAAAATTAAGTAAATAATAACAATTATCATTTACTTTTTAAACATAAAAGTTAAATTTCATTCAAATAAAGCAGTGGATTTATTTTAAATTTTATGAATTGATCGTATATAAACCGCTCAGACCTGTTGAAAAAAATGTGAAAATTGATCGATCTAGCGAGCTTAGCCTTAATTTGAATTTTAAAGATATCTTAGCTAACACAAACCACACAGCGTATTTTTACTTTTATTTATATCTTGTATTAATGTTAATAAAAATATGGAAATAAAAAATGTTTATTCATGCCGATGATGCCAAACAGCTGGCAGCAAACTCAAATCTCAATATCGAATTATACAAGATTCGCCTTGCTCAAATGATTGAAGAAAATGCAAAGCAGGGCAATACCGCAGTATTTACAGTTTTACCCAAGCATTTAGCCTTAGAAGATATACGAGCACTCTCCTCAGAGTTGACACAATTGGGTTATCACATTCGTTTTGAAGTCGATGAGTTTTTTTATACGTTCAATGTGTTTTGGAACTAATGATTCAATCGTAGATATATCTTGTAAATATCGACGATTGATCAAAAGCAAAGCTCTATAAAACTAAGACTGCTGGCTTTGATATTCGTTGATGACTTCAAGTGCAGCTCGAAAAGCTTCTTGAGTTGTTGGTGCGCCACAGTAAGGAAGGCTGTGTAAAAGAACTTCCTGTATTTCTTCTACGCTTGCACCATTGTTTAAAGCACCACGAATATGACCTTTAAGTTCAGTTGGACTTTTTTGTGCGACCAAAAATGCGATGGTGATCAATGAGCGATATTTACGAGGCAATACACCTTCACGCTGCCAAGTTGAACCCCATGCGTGCTCATTAATCCAGTCTTGCAATGGTTCAGTAAATGACACGGTGTTGTCTTGAGCACGTTTGACAAAACTTTCACCCATCACTTCTGTACGGACTTTTAAACCATTCTCATAATCTTGTTTAGACATCATCGTTTTTCCTGTGCTGTTCTATTTTTGACACTATACTGAAATAGTTTAATGCCCTCATTGGCAATAGGTCTAAGAAAAAGCAGTGAAAATGATTCACTGCTTTTGATAAAAGCTTATAGCATTGAGAATAGTGTATTCCCAAATATTTCTATGTTTGATGAAGATGGGGATTATCTAGTTCCAATACGCGTTCCAGTTTTTCGTCAAAAATATCGGTGAGCATACTGTCATAGCGTAACGCATTATATTCCGCCAACTTATTTGCAAGATCTTGCTGAATTGCCCCACGACTGACTGCATCAGCCAAACGGTCCTCAAATGTAAGACCTTGATATTCACCTTTAGATTCCGCTTTTTTAAAGTGATTCCACTCATTTTCTACTGTTGTCAGTAGATTAAAGGTTGCTTCCATTCGACCAAAGGCATCCTGAGGATCAACCGAATAATAGACTTGAGTTTTTAGATAATCACGGAATGGATTGTTCTGCATGATCAATTCAGCAGCTTCACTCTTTTGACGATCACTTGGTTTTTTGAGTGGTCTACCGAATGGGAAGCAAACAAACTTCACCAGACCTGAGGCGATTGGAATCGGGAAATTATCAAACAAGCCGAAAAATGCTTCTTGTGCCAGATAAAGCGTTTCATCTAAAGCAAGTTGGGCATGTAATTGTTCGGCTTCACTTCTTTGACCATGTTCATAAAATTTGAGAATTGCCGTTGCAATGAACATATGTGAATGAATATCGGCTAATCGCCCTGAAAGCATTTCTTTACGTTTAATATCTCCAGCTAAGAGCCCTAAGCACATATCTGCGGTCAGCGCAAAATCTGCACTGAAGCGATTGATGATTTTGTAATAAGGTTGAGTAAACTTGTCTGCGGAATTTGGTCGATGCTGGCTTGAACCAAACCAACCATATGTAAATGCTCGAGCAGCTCGGTTCAAGGTATAACCTAAATGCTGGTAGAGCATGGTATTAAAGGTTTCGAGAGCCGCATTTTTATCCTCAGCTTGTAAAAGTTGTAGCTCTTCAAACAAATAGGGGTGACAGCGCATAGAACCTTGCCCAAAGATCATGAGGGAGCGACTTAAAATATTTGCACCCTCGACAGTAATTGAAATTGGAATAGCTTGGTACATGTTGGCAAGGAAGTTGCGTGGACCTTGTTGAATACCACGACCGCCTGTAATGTCCATACCATGATTGACCAGTTTACGCATGGTCTCAGTTGCATAGTATTTTGCCATTGCTGTCATCACAGCAGGTTTACCTCCTTGATTAAGCCCACAGGTGACTAAATAACGGAAAGATTCAAGTTTATAAGTGCCACTGACGATTTCACTGCTAACTTCTTGTACCCCTTCAAACTGACCTACCGAAAGCTTGAATTGTTGACGAATTTTTGCAAATGCACCGACAGATAAATAGGTCATTTCACTGGCTGCGGTTGACAGGGCAGGCAGTGAAATTCCACGTCCGACGGCAAGACATTCCATCAACATTCGCCAACCTTTACCTGCGTTTTTAGCACCGCCAATGATCCAGTCGATTGGAATAAAAACATCTCGTCCCTCAACCGTACCATTCATAAAGGGTGAACCGCCCGGATGGTGGCGAGGTCCTACAACAACACCTTCATGAGATGCAGGAATAAGCGCACAAGTGATGCCATATTCAGTTTTGCTTTTATCCCCCAATAGCCCTTCGGGATCATAAAGTTTAAAGGCTAAGCCGACTACAGTGGCGACTGGTGCTAAGGTAATCCAGCGTTTGGAGAAATTCATCTTTAAACCGAGGGTTTGTTGTCCTTCAAAATCGCCATAACATACAACGCCTGTATCTGGAATTGCTCCAGCATCAGAACCAGCTTCTGGACTGGTCAAACCAAAGCATGGAATTTCTTCACCTTTGGCTAAGCCAGGAAGATAACGATTTTTTTGTTCGTCAGTTCCGTAGTTGAGCAATAACTCACCAGGTCCCAATGAATTTGGCACCATACATGTCACTGCCGCAGTCAATGAGCGAGATGCAATCTTGCTCATAATTCGGCTTTGAGCAAATGAAGTGAATTCACGTCCACCATATTCTTTGGGGATGATCAGTCCAAAAAAGCCTTTTTCTTTAATGAATTGCCAAGTTTGTTCATTTAAGTCTTTATTTTGATGGATTTCCCACTCATTCAATAATTGACACAGTTGTTCAACTTCGTTATCTAAAAATGATTGCTCTTCTTTTGAAAGTGTCGGATAAGGGTAATCATTGAATTTTTCCCAATCGGGTGCACCCATAAACAATTCTTTTTCCCACCAACTGGTACCTGCATCAAGCGCTTCACGTTCAGTGGTGCTCATACTTGGCATCGCATTGGCAAGCGTATTGTAGGCAGGCTTGGTCAATACTTGCATCCGCAGAGGTTCTATGACTAACACCAGACTGATCAGAATCAGTGGAAGACCAATGATCAGAGACCATGGGCTGATCAATGCAGCTAAGATTGAAACCACTATGGTGATCACAGCCCCTATGTTTCGAGACAGCGCGAAAAAGAAAATAGCCCAAAGTGTGATAATTTGAATAAGTATCGCAATGAGTAACAGCATAAACATATTACCTCTAGAGTTTTAATATTAGTTTTGAGAAATACGAAGACCTGATGACATTAGATTTATTCTTTCATTAAAAAATAAGGTGAAAAAATAAACATATTATTTATTAATAACGATTTTTTATCTAAACATTAAGGTAAAAGTATTGTTGTTTTGTGAGTATAAGTTAATCAATCTTGGTCACGATCTTACTCAAAGTCCATATAAGTGTGATAAGCAGAGTTTATTGGGTATTTATTCTATGAATACTTTTCAATTTTTTAGCAGCCTCAGTTTTGAACTGATTGAGCGCAATCCAGCGTGGATCCTATATTTATTTTAAAAAATGAATCTGCTGATGTTATAAATTTGTGTTAATTTCCAGAATATTGATGATTTTTATTAAAAATGCTTATTTTTTGTGCAAATATTCGCTTTGATGCAATATTTGTGATGTACCATTTTTTTTCGAAATGTCGTTATCACAGATCTTGCGTTGACTCTCATAGCATGAAGGCTGATACTCTCAGGGTTAATTTTAAGCAAATCGGTTCGTAGGAGTCGGGTCACAAGCTCGGTTCTCAAAAACACAATCAACAGCAAGGGGCTATATATGGCTGGTGGAAAGTCAACAATCATTTACACACTGACTGACGAGGCGCCACTATTGGCGACTTATTCGCTACTGCCGATCATTGAGACCTTTACTAAGCCAGCTGGCGTAGAGATTGTCAAAACTGATATCTCTGTAGCTGCACGTGTCCTCGCTGAATTCGCGGACTATTTAAGCGATGAACAGAAGGTATCTGACAACCTTGCACAGTTAGGTCGTCTTACTCAAGATCCAGACACTAATATTATCAAACTCCCGAACATCAGTGCTTCTGTTGCTCAGTTAACAGCTTGCATTAAGGAACTTCAGTCTAAGGGTTATGCAATCCCTGATTATCCTGAAAATCCGACTACTGAAGAAGAAAAAGTAATCAAGACCCGTTATAGCAAATGTCTTGGTTCAGCAGTAAACCCAGTATTGCGTGAAGGTAACTCTGACCGCCGTGCGCCTGCTGCTGTTAAAAACTATGCGAAAAAACACCCACACTCTATGGGTGAATGGAAACAGTGGTCGCAAACTCACGTTTCTCACATGGATGAAGGTGATTTCTACCACGGTGAAAAGTCAATGACACTTGACCGTGCGCGCAACGTGAAAATGGAATTAATTACAACAACAGGCGAAACGATTGTACTTAAGCCAAAAGTTGCACTCCAAGATGGTGAAGTGATTGATTCAATGTTCATGAGCAAGAAAGCACTTTGTGATTTCTATGAAAAAGAACTTGAAGATTGCCGTGAAGCAGGGATTTTGTTCTCTTTACACGTAAAAGCAACCATGATGAAAGTTTCACATCCGATTGTATTCGGTCACTGTGTGAAAATTTATTACAAAGATGCTTTTGAAAAACACGGTAAATTGTTTGATGAGCTCGGCATCAACGTGAATAACGGTATGGCGGGTCTATACGAAAAAATCGCGACTTTACCAACATCTCTACGTGAAGAAATCATTGAAGATCTTCATGCTTGCCAAGAACACCGTCCTGCATTGGCAATGGTGGATTCTGCAAAAGGTATCACTAACTTCCATTCACCAAATGATGTCATTGTTGATGCGTCAATGCCTGCCATGATCCGTGGTGGTGGTAAAATGTGGGGTGCTGATGGCAAACCTTATGACTGTAAAGCAGTAATGCCTGAATCTACATTTGCCCGTATTTACCAAGAAATGATTAATTTCTGCAAATGGAATGGTAATTTTGACCCACGTACGATGGGTACTGTGCCAAACGTAGGTTTGATGGCGCAAAAAGCTGAAGAATATGGTTCTCATGACAAAACTTTTGAAGTTTCAGCTGCTGGTGTTGCAAACATCACTGACCTAGAAACTGGTGAAGTTTTGATGTCACAAAATGTTGAGGAAGGCGATATCTGGCGTATGTGTCAGGTGAAAGATGCACCAATTCGTGACTGGGTAAAACTTGCTGTAACTCGTGCGCGTAACTCTGGTATGCCTGCAATTTTCTGGCTTGACCCATACCGTCCACATGAAAACGAATTGATCAAGAAAGTACAAAAATACTTGAAAGAGCATGATACAACGGGTCTTGATATTCAAATCATGTCTCAAGTTCGTGCGATGCGTTATACACTTGAGCGTGTTGCGCGTGGTCTAGATACAATTTCTGTAACCGGTAACATCTTACGTGATTACCTCACAGACTTATTCCCAATTATGGAATTGGGTACTTCTGCGAAAATGTTGTCTATCGTTCCGTTAATGGCGGGTGGTGGTATGTACGAAACAGGTGCGGGTGGTTCAGCGCCTAAACACGTACAACAACTTGTAGAAGAAAACCATTTGCGTTGGGATTCTCTTGGTGAGTTCTTGGCATTGGCTGTTTCTTTAGAAGAAATGGGTATTAAAGAAGACAATGCACGTGCAAAACTACTTGCCAAGACTTTAGACCAAGCGACTGGCAAGTTGCTCGACAATGACAAATCACCTTCACGTCGTACAGGTGAGTTGGATAATCGTGGTAGCCATTTCTACCTTGCGAAGTTCTGGGCTGAAGCTTTGACTGAACAAGAAGAAGATGCAGAATTAAAAGCAAAGTTTGCACCTCTTGCAAAAGCGTTAGCGGACAATGAGGAAAAAATCATTGCTGAACTTGCAGCAGTTCAAGGTAAACCAGCAGATATTGGCGGCTACTATGCTGTAGACACAGCCAAAGTTGAAGCTGTAATGCGCCCAAGTGCTACACTGAATGCAGTGCTAGAAAAAATCTAGTAAACCATTCAATTCATAGATAAAAAAATCGGTGCTTAGGCACCGATTTTTTATATACATGTTTTAAAAATGTACTTAAGATTGATTATTAGGAAAAAAGCTACTGGGGGGAGTATGATTTGTGATATCGAAAATCAATTAAAAAGCTTAATTCTTGATGAGGATTTTACAAATTTACAAAATTTAGCCAATGAAGAAGTAAATTTGATGGATATTCTCAAAGTTTCTCATCGAGAACTTCAGCATTCAAACTTTTTATCTTGGTTATTTGATCCTAATGGTACACATGGGTTAAATGATCATGTTTTTAAAGAATTTATTAAAATTTATTACAAAGAAAATGAATATCAAAATTTAGGAATTGAAGAGGGTTTATCTGTTTTTGACTTTATACATTTGGATTTTGAAGATTTGATCATAAAAAGAGAATTTAAAAATATTGATTTACTTTTTTTATCTCCTAAGAATAAATTTGTTATGTTGATTGAAAATAAAATTTATTCTGGTGAGGGAAAAGGGCAGCTTATAAAATATAGAAATATCATCAAGGATTTATATTCCGAATATGATCATCAAATTTACATTTATCTATCATTAAAAGATCAGGAGATTATAGGTGAGGGTGCTAAATATTATGTTCAATTAAACTATACCCATATTATTAAACTTTTAGAACAGTTACTTTTAGACCAAAGATTGAATTTAGCGGATAAAGTTAAATTTGTATCTGAACAATATCTGGGGACATTAAAATCCATGTTAAATCAAAATAAGGAAATCGAGTACATTACCAAAAAATTATATAAAAAATACAGGGCTGCATTTGAGCTAGTTTATAAGTACAATGCACCAACTGTAACTACAGAAATAAGTGAGATTATTAAAGAGTTAGTAGAGAGTGAAACCAGTCTTGTTAGTTTTCATAGCAATAAAACATATATTCGATTCCAACCAATTTTTTTGCAAGAAAATATTAAAAATCTAGTAAAAAGTAAACTACTTAGTATAGATGAAAACTTAGAAGATAATTGGGTGTATTTATTTGAATTTAATGTCAGAAATAATTTTGTTAAATTTGATTTAAAAATAGGGAAAGGTGATCAAAGTGTTAGAGAGAATTTATATAGAATATATTCAAAAAATAAGCATTTTTTTTCTAAAATGGGGAAAAAGCAGATGTCGCCAGAGTGGCATTTATCATTTCAAAAGACAATTTTAACTCAAGATGAGATATTAAATTTTGTAGAAAACGGAGATTTAGAAGAAGTGAGGAAAATTATAACTTTACGATTTAATCATCTTATTAAAGATGATTTGCCTAAATATGAGGAAATCATCAAAGCAGAGATGGTCTAAGTTTATAAAGAACCACAAGAATATATCATATTCTTGTGGTAAAAAATCTAACGACCATTACGTCCACGACCACGCGGAGCTTTGGTATTTGGACGTGTAGTTCCATTGGTTTTGCGACGCGGTTTTTCGCTGTCATCCATCTGCCAAATACGTTTGGTTCCAGATTTTTTAGTAGAACCATCTTTGTTCTTACGTACCATCGGTTTTCCGCCAGTACCGCCTGGTTTTTTGACATAAGAACGCGAACGATACGGTTCTTCCGCAGGTACATTTTGAAAATCAGGATAAAGCAATGGTTCGATTTCTTTTGTTTCGCCCGGTTGTAAACCCATCTGAACTAAATCAATTGCACCGATTTTGGTGCGAATCAAACGTAAAGTTGGGAAACCAACAGCAGAGGTCATACGACGCACTTGACGATTACGCCCTTCACAAATCGAAATTTCTACCCATGAGGTGGGGATATTGGCACGGAAACGTACGGGTGGATCACGGTCCCACAACCATTCTGGTTGTTCCACTTTAGCGGCTTGAGCGGGTAAGGTTATACCGTCTTTTAACTCAACACCTTTGCGTAACTGTTCAAGTGCTTCTTCAGTAATATCACCATCGACTTGAACTAAATAGGTCTTAAACTTTTTATTGGTTGGATTGGTAATATACTGATTTAGACCACCATGATCAGTTAAAAAAACTAAACCTTCAGAGTCCATATCAAGACGACCAGCTATACGCAAGCTAGGATCGTCAACGAAGTCAGATATGGTCATATGTGCTTCGTCTTTACGAAATTGGGAGAGGACGTCATAGGGTTTGTTCAGAATGACAATTTTCACTTTAAGCCACTAATATATATAAATAAAATTTTTTGGGTTTGATTTGTTACCCGATTGAATACCCGTTTTGATAAAAATGGGGTGGTTTAGGTTGCAAAAAGCCCAGTTGATTGTGGACTACTATAACAGATTCAGCTTTGTATTCTTCAACTTTATTTGTCATTCAACAGGAGGAGTAAAAGAGCGCCTGACTTTGATTTTAGATTTTTGAATATTTACACGGGCGCTGGTTTTCCTTAAAAAATACTGCCTACACTCATTTAATTGGTTTTTTAATGCATTAAGATTCAAATGAGAGGAGCGTTCTGTGATCTTTATTGATTTATTTTAAGGATCAAAATTTATTGATTTTGTAGAAATAAAAGAAAGCTATGATTTTTATAAAAAATACATTCTAGAAAAGCATTAAATCATGAAACAATGCGTTTTATTAAGTTGAGAAATGTTGTTATTCCTCGTATAAATCTCAAAAAATTATCGAATTCGATTACACTGATCTTGCTAAAAAAGTGGTCGCAAATATTGCTCATAGCGCAATTTTTTTGGATTTACTCACTATAAGAAAATGGAGATCCTGAACAATGGGTTATCAGAAGATCGTAGTACCTGCAGATGGTAGCAAAATTACTGTAAATGCAGATTTGTCACTGAATGTTCCAAACCATCCGATTATTCCTTTTATTGAAGGAGATGGTATTGGTGTGGATATTACACCTGCTATGAAGGCAGTGGTCGATGCCGCAATTCAAAAAGCTTATAGTGGCAAACGTTCGATCGAATGGATGGAAGTTTACTGTGGTGAAAAAGCCAATAAAATTTATGGCACTTATATGCCAGAAGAAACTTTTGAAGCACTCAGAGAATTTGTAGTTTCGATAAAAGGTCCACTCACAACGCCTGTAGGCGGTGGAATTCGCTCACTTAACGTTGCTCTACGTCAAGAATTAGATCTATATGTCTGTGTGCGACCTGTGCGTTGGTTTAAAGGTGTACCATCACCTGTTCAACATCCCGAACAGACAGATATGGTAATTTTCCGAGAAAATTCAGAAGATATCTATGCAGGTATTGAATGGAAAGCTGACTCCCCAGAAGCAAAAAAAGTGATTAAATTTCTTAAAGAAGAAATGGGGGTCACTAAAATCCGTTTTGAAGATAATTGTGGTATTGGGATTAAACCTGTTTCAAAAGAAGGTACCCAACGTTTGGTGCGCAAAGCGATTCAGTTTGCGATTGATAATGATAAGCCGAGTGTAACTTTAGTGCATAAAGGCAATATCATGAAATACACTGAAGGTGCTTTTAAAGAGTGGGGGTATGAACTAGCATTAGATCGCTTTGGTGGTGAACTGATTGATGGTGGACCTTGGGTCAAAATTAAAAATCCAAGAACAGGCAAAGACATTGTTATCAAAGACGTGATTGCCGATGCATTTTTACAGCAAATCTTAATGCGTCCTGCTGACTATTCCGTGATCGCTACTTTAAATTTAAACGGTGACTATATTTCTGACGCACTTGCAGCAGAAGTAGGTGGTATTGGTATTGCGCCGGGTGCAAATATTGGTGGCGCAATTTCTGTATATGAGGCAACACACGGAACAGCACCTAAGTATGCAGGACAAGACAAGGTAAATCCGGGGTCTATTATTCTTTCAGCAGAGATGATGCTTCGAGATATGGGTTGGACTGAAGCTGCCGATTTAATTATTAAAGGCGTTTCAGGCGCGATTTCTGCAAAAACTGTTACTTACGATTTTGAGCGTTTAATGCCAGGAGCTACTCTACTTCGTTGTTCAGAGTTCGGGCAAGCGATCATTGAAAATATGGATAATTAATCAAGAGACAACTTAATCTAAGGTCTGCCAAGTGCAGACCTTTTTTAATCAAGGTTCTTCATTAGCCATGCACAGCTACTGCAATAAAATCAAATCATGGTTCTGTTTGCAATGTAAATATTGGTATTGTCTGAGAGGAACATTGCCTGTGTGAATCATTCGAAATTTTTTCAAAATATTAGGTAGTAGCAATAGCTTAATGAGGTAGATTTCCAAACAGGAGGTACGCTTTCTATCTCTTTAAAAAGCTGTACTTTTTTCAATATCTATTTATTTCAAATCGCATGCTATAGATACTATGTATATCACTATCATTAAATAATTTATATTCATCTTTGAATACAGTTATTTATTTGAAAAATTGCCTAATCATTCATGATTTTATTCAACTTTAGGCGGCTTGTGATTGTACTTCATTTGGATTGCTGTAGACTGAATTTAGATTCTATTCATACGTTAAATTATTATATTTAAAAAGGTTTCGTTCCATGAATACAGAAATAGATCCGTATGTATTGGTTGCACCTGTTCATCAACTTAATTTTATTCATCAAGACCAACAATGTATTGATAAAAATATCACAGCATCACAAGCTTATCACCTAATGACCAGTACACCACCAAAATGGTTAAAGATTGCTTTTAAAATTCGAGACTTTTTCAGTCTGCATCTGGGTGGTGTACAGCCTATACAAGGTTTTAACTCTCAATCTATGGCACTTGAGCAGGGTGGAAAAGCAGATTTTTTTGATGTTATTCAAGTTTCAGATCATGAACTTTTTTTACAATCAAGCGATAAGCATTTAACTGTATTGGTGGTATTAAAGATCGAAAACTATGATGAGCAGAAAAATCTGCTTAGAATTTTTACCAGTGTTGTCACTTATAATTTTTTTGGGAAAATTTATATGCTTCCCGTTTCTATGGTACATGGTGTGATTGTACGTCGCCTATTGAGAAATTTGAAATAGCATGAAATTTACCATAATGTGAACATGACAAAATGCTGTAAAGATTTGGCAAAAAAAGTCATATTTCCCCCTTTATTGTGACAAGAAAAGCAATAATTAAAAAAACTCCTGTGTAAATAGCAATTTAGCTTAAATGTTGATACTTTGTTAAAACTTAAATGGAGTGTGTGTTGTGAATAAAATCGTGTTGGTTGTTTTAGCTTTAGGGTTTTCTCATCACGTTTTAGCTAAAGAAGTACATAAGTGTGTGTTGAAGGGCTCAGTAACTTATCAGTCTCGACCATGTGCAGGAATGGCTGTACCAAATCCACAACAACAGCTTCAACAGAAGCTAACGCAGCGAACAGCTACACAAAACTCCCAACAAAACGTAAAGCCTCAACCTGAGATGCACAAATATTCTCAACAGCAGCATCTTCAGCGTCATTCGAGTAATGGTACGAGCAATGAGATCCCAGATACCGTTGAAGGAAAGAAGAAGAGTTTAGCAATTGCGCAAGCTGCTTATCAGTCTGCTAAAGATCGATGATTTCTTTGAATTTATGATTCATGATTTGTTAACTAAGCGTTTGATCTTTAAGTTAATATTTAAAAGGAAAGCTAAAGTTGTATCTTGAATAAGCCTTCATGATGAAGTGTTGGTTTTTCAAATTTCGATTTTTCATATATTGAATAAGTTTGTTCTGTTATATTATTACGCCTACTTAAATTTATTGAAAGATTTAAATGTATGTCACAGACAAGTTCGAAGAAGTTTCCTAAAATTTATTTGCTCGCTGCATTGGGATTATTATTTCCAGTTTTTTTAGTGGGAATGGCATTTTTAGCTGCAAAAAGTGATGCAGAAACTCAGCGAGAGTATGATCGAATTCGTCAAGAACATGCAGAACGGATTGAGTTACAAAAACAACAACAAAAATCGCAACAAGACACCACTCAAACAAACCAGAATTCTGCGGCAACATCTTAATTAGATCACAGCAAAAAGTCTTGACCAATAAAAACCGCCATTTGGCGGTTTTTATTTTTTAAACTGAATTATTTGTTTTTGTCTTTTAACTGAGGAACTGCAGAACCCGTACCTACAGCCAATAAGCCTGTATTTGTATAGATGCTGAGTTTTGCACGTGTATCGGTAATATCAAGATTACGCATGGTTAATTGACCAATACGATCGGCAGGGCTAAACATTGAATCACCTTTTTCCATCGTCAAACGCTCAGCTTCATAAGTGAGGTTTTCAGATTCAGTGTTCAAGATGGTGTAGTCATTACCACGACGTAACTCTAAAGTTACTGTACCTGTTATGGCTTTTGCTACCCAACGTTGTGCTGTTTCACGAAGCATTAATGCTTGAGAATCAAACCAACGACCTTGGTATAATAAACGCCCTAAACGTAAGCCGTTAATACGATATTGTTCGATAGTGTCTTCATTGTGAATACCAGTAACAAGGCGTTCATATGCAATATGAAGAAGAGCCATACCCGGAGCTTCGTAAATACCACGAGATTTTGCCTCAATGATACGGTTTTCAATCTGATCAGACATACCTAGACCATGACGTCCACCAATACGGTTTGCTTCAAGAATAAATTCAACAGGATCTTCGATACGTTTGCCATTTAATGCAACAGGGAAGCCTTCTTCGAAAGTAACAGAAACTTCTTCAGCTTCAACTTTTACATCATCTTTCCAGAACGCAACGCCCATAATTGGATCAACGATTTTGATACCCGCATTGAGATATTCAAGATCTTTAGCTTCATGTGTCGCACCCAACATGTTTGAATCTGTTGAGTAGGCTTTCTCTTTCGACATTTTGTAATCAAAACCATTGTCGATTAAGAATTGTGACATTTCAGCACGACCACCCAACTCATCAATAAACTGTTGGTCTAACCACGGCTTATAGATTTTAAGTGCAGGATTAGTCAACAAACCATAACGGTAGAAACGTTCAATATCGTTTCCTTTGTAAGTTGAGCCATCACCCCAAATATTTACATCATCTTCTTTCATTGCGGTAACAAGCATTGTCCCTGTTACTGCACGACCTAAAGGTGTAGTGTTGAAGTAAGGAACACCACCAGTACTGATATGAAATGCGCCACACTGAATCGCAGCAATACCTTCTAATGCAAGTTGTAAGCGGCAGTCCACTAAGCGTGCTTTAACAGCACCATAGTTTTCAGCTTTACGCGGAATTGCATCGTAGTCATCTTCATCAGGTTGCCCTAAGTTTGCTGTATAAGCATAAGGTTCTGCGCCTTTTTGCTTCATCCACAATAAAGCTGCTGAAGTATCTAGACCACCAGAAAAAGCGATACCCACTTTTTTGCCTACTGGTACATTCTGCAAGATCGTTGCATTGTCAGTCATTGCTCGTCCTAACTATTTCGAAAGAGGCACCACATACATGGGTGGCCATTGAGAATTTTATAAACGCGGTATTGTAGCACTTTTTCGGTCAATGTTTTATGGGATTTAAATGTTATCATTGAAAAAAATAGCAATTTATGCAGTTAAAGTAATCTACTTAAATTCCGGTTCGTGCCGCTTTTGAAATTATTGAGATAATTCAAAATTCAGATCAACTGGATTTTTAGATGTACTGTTTGCTTTGGCTTATATGGTTAATTTTTTGGAAAACTCATACAGTAAAATTAATTTTAATTAATAAATAAAATCAACAGAATATATCTATTTTTTTAATTTAACAAAAGTCAGAATCCATTCATGAAGCGAAAATAAGTCTGACTTCTGATTTTTAAAGCTGATCATTCAAGCCGATAAATTGCTTTTCAATTGGGGTAAAGACATGCTCACTTCGAGCAATTAAATAAAATCCTATATCTCGATATTGTTCAGGTGTTTCACGATAATACTCAATATTAAATTTTTTGATCAGTGATTTTGCGATCATTGAAATTCCCATACCCAATTGAGTGAAATTCACCAGCGCTTCATGATCATAAATATGGGTGAGCTCACCTTTTGTTAAGTTGTAGTCCGTATAAATATGATCTAAGGTTGTGGCATAACAACATTCTTCTGAAGCCAACAGAATATTTTGGTGATTGAGACAATCCTCAAGATTCTCATGGTTAATAACACTTTTACCAATGATGACCAGTTGATCTTCTGCCTTTTGGATGTACTGTATGTTTTTCTGTTTGGGATGCCCAAGTACATAACCGATATCTAAATTGCCTGATAAAATTTCATCTTCGATGTAGCCTGTTGCACCAGTTTTCATTGTGATTGAAAGCTCTGGATAGGTTTCGTAAAGTTGGCTAAAAGACGGGTAGAAACGCATGCCTCCTAAGCTGGTATTGGTACCAAAACGAAGGTATTTTTCTTGCTGATAAATCTTATTTTCAGTCTCTTCCCAAGTAAAGATCATCTTTTTGTATTGTTGGTAAAGATTCATACCAGACTCAGTCAGTTCAACGCCTTTGGGTTTGCGGATAAATAACTGACGTTTGTAGTGGTTTTCAATTTTTTTTATTTTTGCGGTCATATTTGACTGCAAATAGTTAAGTTTGTGGGCAGCAGCAGAAATACTCTTCATTTCGGCAACCGTTACAAATGACTTAATATCTCCGATGTCGATATTCATGACAATTCCTCAAACCTATTCGCTTTTAATAACAATGTTGAATTTTCAAGTGTATTAAAAAAAATGATGGATGTATTAAAACATAGCATTATTCATGATGTCATTTATTTTTTAAACTAAGTCTACTTTCCATCTGTATGAGTAAAGCAAATGAATCTTAGAGTAATGGGTGCAATCGTTTTGTTGTGTCTCGTTTGGGGATCATTGTGGGGGCTGGTCAAACACAGTTTGCAGGTTTTTCCACCATTTTTATTTATTTCTACACGGTTGATTTTAGCTGCCTTGACTTTGATGTTGGTTCAACGTTTATTGCGTAAATCTATTTTTCCACAAAGAGGAGAATGGAAAAAACTGATGATTTCAAGCGTGATGATTTGTATTGGTTTTTATGCGACTCAAACTTTTGCCATGCAATTTGTAGATTCAGGCTTATCTGCGGTTTTGGTGTTTACGATGCCGATTTTTATTGGTGTACTGGCACATTATGTACTTAAAGAACGTTTAAATACCCAGAAAATGCTTGGACTGATTTTAGGTACTTTGGGGCTAGTCGCAATTCTTTGGCCACAATTGCATGATTTACATTTCAACCTATCTTTGATTGGACAGGCTTTCTTGATTTTATCGGGCTTCTTCTGGGCACTGACAACTGTTTATATCAAACAGAATTTTGCCACTTATGACAAAATGAAACTGACCATTTGGCAGTTGTTAATCGGTGGTTTTGTTATTCTGATTGGTGCTGTTATTTTTGAGCCTATTGATGTGCATATATGGATAAATCCACTCAATGACTCGATGTTGTTTTATATTGCTGTGGTCGGAACAGGGTTTGCTTTTGCGCTCTGGAATTGGATTGTGAGTCAGGTGGATACTTTTGTGGCGTCAATCTCGATTATGTGTATTCCTATTTTAAGCTTATTTTTTGGCTATATGCTTTGGCATGAACCGATTACTTTGAATATCTTGATTGGTGCGGCATTTATTTGTACAGGTATTATGATGAGTTCTTTAAAGATTCAAATGAAAAAGAAGGTCGTTACACCTTTGAATTGTGAGCATCGCTAAGGTAGAGCAAAGGAATTTATATTCATAATAATTTCTGTATCGTATCAATCCACAAAATCAGTAAAACTTTACTGATTTTATTTTTTTATATGATCTATAACATGCATCAAAATTGTAAATTTTTAAAATGATCAGACCAATAATGAAAGTGTGTGATTAATATCGTAATAAAAATATGTTTTGATATTGGTTAAAATTTGCTTTTTAAATATCATTTTAGACTAAAGTCGTATAAAAATAATAAAGCATTGAAAAAAACTTTTAAAAACAAAACTTTTAAAAATCTGTCTGTCTAAGAAATGAGAAAATATGCAATTAAAATAATAAAAATACTCTTAAAATTGGTCATACCATTTTATGAATAATTGGGTAACTATTGATCTTTAAATCAGCAAAAATTACTATAAAGTAAAAATACGCGTTATTTTTTTGTTTTTTAACTTTATATTGGTCATACCAATTATTGAGAAATAAATGGGTGATTTTATCAAACTCGACGTTCTGGCAAGCATTTCAAGGAGATGACAATGCTTCAACATTGGCAACAGATTTATGATCCAATGGGTAATATCTGGGTATCCAGTGCCATTGCACTCATTCCAATTATATTTTTCTTTTTGGCCCTAGCTGTATTCCGTATGAAAGGAAGTGTTGCGGGGACAATTACAGTCATATTGGCATTATTGGTTTCTTTATTTGCTTATCAAATGCCTACCATGATGGCATTGGCATCTATGGTCTATGGCTTTTTCTATGGCTTGTGGCCAATTGCATGGATCATTATTGGTGCAGTATTTCTGTACAAAATTTCGGTTAAAACAGGGCAGTTCGATATTATTCGTTCTTCGATTCTATCGATTACAGAAGATCAGCGTTTACAAATGCTGTTTGTCGGTTTTGCTTTTGGCACTTTCTTAGAAGGGGCGGCTGGTTTTGGTGCCCCTGTGGCAATTACCGCAGCATTGTTGGTTGGGCTTGGGTTTAAACCACTGTATGCTGCTGGTCTGTGTTTGATTGTAAACACGGCGCCTGTTGCATTTGGTGCTATGGGAATTCCAATTATTGTTGCTGGTCAAGTCTCAGGTGTTGAAACACATGAAATCAGTCAGATGGTCGGACGACAGTTACCATTTATGGTGCCAATTGTACTGTTCTGGATTATGGCGATCATGGACGGATGGCGTGGTGTTAAAGAAACTTGGCCTGCGGTGATTGTTGGTGGTGGTGCATTTGCGATCGCTCAGTATTTAACGTCAAACTTTGTTGGTCCTGAATTGCCAGATATTACTGCATCTATTGCATCTTTGATTTCACTTACGATTTTATTGAAGTATTGGCAACCTAAACATATCTTCCGTTTTGCCAATGAAGATGCCAGCATGAACGAAAATCTGGCTGAGCAAAAACAGCAAAAATATACCCTTGCTCAAATTGCGAAAGCTTGGTCGCCATTTGCCATTCTGACAGTCATGGTGACGATCTGGAGTGTAAAACCATTCAAAGACTTGTTTACCAAAGATGGTGCATTGCATGATTTGGTGATTTCAATCAAAGTGCCTTTCTTGCATCAAATGGTGCAAAAGATGCCGCCAGTAGTATCTGAAATCAAAGATTATGATGCGATTTATAAGTTTGATTGGTTTTCAGCAACAGGGACAGCCATTATTTTTGCTGCAATCATCACCATCATTTTCTTAAAAATGAAGCCTAAAGAAGCTGTAGTCACTTTTGGTGAAACAATTAATGAATTAAAAATTCCAATTTATTCGATTGGTATGGTATTGGCTTTTGCTTTTATCGCTAATTATTCAGGGATGTCTGCAACCTTGGCTTTGGCATTGGCACATACAGGGCAAGCATTTACTTTCTTCTCGCCATTCTTAGGCTGGTTAGGCGTGTTCCTAACGGGTTCGGATACTTCAGCCAACGCATTATTTGGTGCATTACAGGCAACCACGGCACAACAAATTGGAGTGCCAGAAGTATTGCTTGTCGCAGCGAATACCAGTGGTGGTGTGACCGGAAAAATGATCTCTCCTCAATCGATTGCAATTGCCTGCGCAGCGGTCGGGCTTGTTGGTAAAGAATCAGATTTGTTCCGTTTTACCGTGAAACACAGTATAACGTTTACAGTAATGATCGGTATTATTATTACCCTACAAGCTTATGTGTTCCCATGGATGATTCCATGAGACTCAGCGACACTGAACCAATGCAATATTAAGGAAAGCAGATGAAAGTCTCCGACAAAGTGGTCCATAGCCTACGCATGTTAATCGCAGAAAAAAACATGCAAGTCGGAGAACGATTGCCTGCTGAACGAAAGTTGTGTGAACAACTCGGTGTATCCCGTTCTTCTTTAAGAGAAGCGATTTCGCAATTGACCAGTATGGGCATGCTGGTGAGTAAAGTCGGAGCGGGGACTTATTTGCAACAAATCCCTGTGAACTGGTCGCAAGACCAGATTGTTAGCCCGTTAAGTAATTTAATTGATCAAGACCCTGCCTATCGTTTTGATGTGCAAGAAGCACGAACAATTCTTGAGGGTGGCTCGGCTTGGTATGCAGCACAACGTGCAACAACAGAAGATCTGGCTTTGATCCGTAAGTATTATGACCAGATTTCTTACTTTCAGTCATTAGGGGATGATGAACAAGCTTCACTGGCGGATGCTAAATTTCACTTGGCGATTGCTGAGGCATCGCACAATTTAGTCTTGATTCAGATGATGCGGGGCGTGTTCGATTTGTTGCAATTTAACGTATTACTGGGTAGACGTAAGGTTTACTCAGAAACACATCGATTTGATCAATTGCATGATCAGCATTTTAGAGTGATGGATGCAATTGAACGTCATGATCCAGATGCTGCAAGAGATGCAGTATGTGGACATATAGAATTTGTAGTGCAGCAAGTACGAATGATTGATGAAGAAGAAGCTCGTCGTCAACGTGCAAGCCGATTAAACAGGATATGAACATGATTATTTCTTCTGCAAATGACTATCGTGAAGCAGCGAGACGTCGTTTACCTCCATTTTTATTTCATTACATTGATGGCGGTGCATATGCTGAATATACACTGAAGCGCAATGTAGAAGATTTATCAAAAATCGCTTTGAGACAGCGTGTTTTAAATGATATGTCTCAGTTAAGTCTAGAAACAAAGTTATTTGATGAAACTTTATCAATGCCCGTTGCATTATCTCCTGTCGGCTTAACGGGGATGTATGCACGCCGTGGTGAAGTGCAGGCTGCAGTTGCAGCAGATAAAAAAGGCATTCCATTTACTTTATCTACAGTTTCAGTCTGCCCAATTGAAGAAGTTGCCCCAGCAATTGGTCGTCCGATGTGGTTTCAGCTTTATGTTTTGCGTGACCGTGGCTTTATGAAAAATGCCTTGGAACGTGCTAAAGCAGCAGGTTGCTCAACTTTAGTGTTTACTGTAGATATGCCTGTACCGGGTGCACGTTATCGCGATGCACATTCAGGGATGAGTGGTCCGAATGCAGCAATGCGTCGTTATATGCAGTCTTGTTTCCATCCACATTGGGCTTGGAACGTGGGCTTACTGGGTCGTCCGCATGATTTGGGGAATATTTCCAAATATTTAGGCAAACCGACTGGACTCGAAGACTACATCGGTTGGCTGGGCAATAACTTTGATCCCTCTATTTCGTGGAAAGATTTAGAATGGATTCGTGAGTTTTGGGATGGTCCGATGGTGATTAAGGGCATCCTTGATCCCGAAGACGCTAAAGATGCAGTACGTTTCGGCGCAGATGGTATTGTGGTTTCTAATCATGGTGGTCGTCAACTCGATGGTGTGTTGTCATCAGCACGTGCACTTCCTCCAATTGCGGATGCTGTGAAAGGCGATATTAAGATTCTGGCAGATTCGGGTATTCGTAATGGTTTAGATGTCGTGCGAATGCTCGCACTTGGCGCTGATACGTGTATGTTAGGACGTGCATTTGTCTATGCCTTAGGTGCCGCAGGTGGTGCTGGTGTATCAAACCTACTTGATTTAATTGATAAAGAAATGCGTGTTGCGATGACATTGACGGGTGCCAAAACCATTGCTGACATTACTTCTGATTGTTTAGTCAAACTAGATCAAGCACTGACTGATTAATATATTTTTGAGGTTGAGCAAATATCCATCAAGCTATCGAATTTGCTTGCCTAAATATTAGCTGTGAGCGTTGAAGCCAAACGTTTTGAGCAGTTGATATTTCTAAAAGATGAAACTAAAAAATATTGACCAAGTTTTGCGGATGACTTTGGTTTGATCTATCTTTTTAAATTGAGATACATTAAATCGAAAGCTTTCCATAGTCGCAATTACATTGAAATAATGTCGCTGCAATGAATGCTGAACTTATTTGTTGAGTCAGCATTTATAGATAGGATAGGGAAAATGCAATCGAATTTTGATTCACAGCAAACCATTCAGCAATTGATTCAAATTGTTGGTCAACAGCATGTTTTGACCCAAGATCATGATACACGCCTCTACCGTCAAGGGCGTCGATACGGTTCAGGCAAAGTCCTTGCTGTTGTTGTTCCAGGAACTTTATTCGAACAATGGCAAGTGTTACAAGCTGCTGTCAACGCCGATTGCATCGTGATTATGCAAGCTGCCAATACTGGATTGACTGGTGGTTCAACGCCATTTGGTGATGATTATGATCGTCCCGTGGTTTTAATGAGTACGCGCCGTTTGGCTGGCATTCAGGTCATTAATCAAGGTCAACAAGTCATTTGTTTGCCAGGGGCAACATTAGATCGTTTGGAAAAAGAATTAGCTCCATTTAATCGTGAACCACACTCTGTGATTGGTTCATCATGTATCGGAGCATCAGTTTTAGGCGGGATCTGTAATAACTCTGGCGGTGCACTTGTTCGTCGTGGACCTGCCTATACCGAGTTAGCACTCTATGCGCGTGTCAATGATTCAGGTGAGTTGGAGTTGGTCAATCACTTGGGGGTTCATTTGGGTGAAACTCCAGAGGAAATTTTAACCAAGCTCGAAAGTCAAAATTATCAAATCAATGACATTGTAAATAATCCGAGTTGTTGTGCCTCAGATCATCGTTATGCGCATGATGTGAAACAGGTTGATGAAGCTACGCCTGCACGATTTAATGCGGACCCATCACGTTTATTCGAAGCTTCGGGTTCGGCAGGTAAAGTCTGTGTATTTGCAGTACGTCTAGACACCTTTGAGAAAATACCAAGTCAGGTCTTTTATGTCGGGACAAACTCACATGATGATCTCACCGAAATTCGTCGTTTTTTACTGAAAGATTTACCTAGACTGCCGATTGCCGGTGAGTATATTCATCGTGTTGCCTATGATATTGGCGCTGAATACGGCAAAGATACGTTTATGTTTATCGAAAAATTAGGTACAGCAAAAGTACCTGCGGCATTTGCGATGAAGGATAAAGTCGATGGTTATCTGGAGAAAATTGGTTTACGTAATTTGTCCGATAAAATTTTGCAAATAGTGACCAAACTCTTACCGAATCATTTGCCTAAGCGCATGAATGAGTTTCGTGATTTATATGAACATCATTTGATGATTCGTATCGAAAATCAAGACGTCGAGCAAGTTGAAGCTTTTTTACATGACTACTTTCAACAGCATTCTTTAGGTGGTTTCTTCCGTTGTACTGAGGAAGAAGGGCGCAAAGCATTTCTACACCGTTTTGCCGTTGCAGGTGCGGCAATTCGCTATCGAGATACACACCGTTCAGAAGTTGAAGATATAGTTGCTTTAGACATTGCATTGCGTCGTAATGATCGGGAGTGGGTGGAAACCTTACCCAAAGCGATGGATGATTTAATCATTCACAAGTTGTATTACGGACATTTTCTATGTCATGTATTTCATCAAGACTATATTGTAAAAAAAGGTGTTGATCCTTTGGCAATGGAACATCAAATGTGGCATTTGTTGGATGATCGTGGAGCTGAATATCCCGCAGAACATAATGTAGGGCATCTCTATGTGGCTAAACCAAGTTTAAAAAATCATTATCAAAAACTTGATCCAACCAATAGCTTTAACGTAGGTATTGGGCAAACCAGTAAATTGAAATATTGGAAATAAAATTGGGAAAATAATTTTGCAGTTCGCAATAGATTAAAATTTTTTCAAAAAAGTTGTTTAAAAACCATGAGTAATACTGATCGCATTGCTCATGGTTTTTTGTGGCTCATATGTCAACCTGTTCTACTTTGTTTCTCCAATTTTTGAAGAAATGAATCCCAATACAAAAGCACTGATGATAAAAATAAGTACGCTATACAAAATCGAAGAAGTAAAAAACCAAACACCGAGTGTTAATAAGGCAACAATTGCTGTGCAGATCCAAATCGCCAATCCTGATGCTGTTGTTGATGGTGGTTTAGTGTCTAACATTGGTGATGGGGACTGTTCTAGGGAATCTGATGCTATACTGCTACTGAGTACATCTGCACCGTAAAAGAAATAAGCCTGATCATCGAAACGTGCAAGATCACGACGTTGCACAGTGAAAAAATCAATATTTTCGGTATCACCCATTTGCGCATTTTCTATGTGTGTTAAGGGTTGAGTTAGAAAGTTTGCGTCATTTAAGTCTAAAGGTAATCCATTGGTTCGTAACAATATAAAGTGAGGATAATATTGTAAGATATAGGATTTAAACTCTTCAAAATGAGGAATATTTTCTTCACCAAAAATAGCTATAAATAAGGGCTTCCGTTGCTCTAAATTATTTAAAGCCTGTTGCTGCTCGATCACTAAATAGGCATAGCAGTTTTCTGCAAAATCGTGTTGATATTCTTCCAGATCACCCTGATTTCTTTGGTCGTTGTGATCTAATTCATCGATATATTTAGCCCAATGCAGATTGTCCTGTTTAAACAGCATTAACCATAAAATCGGAATAAATGCATTTGCTTCAAGTTCAAAAGAAGCTGTTTGAAAAAAATCTGCCCATTGATTTTCTTGACCGATCGGCATATGGCTAAACGTGGTACTGGTTAAAAATACAGGATGACTCATTGTTAAAATGCCTTTTCTTATTTGCTTTTATTCCAAAGTAATAGTGCAAAATAACCAAAATCGCTGCTTTACAGTATTATAGAACTGTATTTTATTGATTAATTAAAATAGATCAGGATGAAGTTTTTTAATAAAAAATAAATACAGTAAATTGACACTATCTACCAAGAAATTATCAAAATAAGCCATCCAAAAAATTTTAAAACTCGATAAAGTAGTATGCAACAAGTTGCAAAGCCAAATTAAAAAGGATTCACCATGACAACTAGCTATGCACATATTTTAAAACCGCTTCATTTGGGATTTACAACGATCAAAAATCGTGTGGTAATGGGCTCAATGCACACCGGATTGGAAGATCGTTTTTATCATTATCCAAAACTTGCCGCATATTTTGGCGAGCGAGCTAAAGGTGGCGTTGGGCTGATTATTACAGGGGGGATCTCTCCTAACCGTCAAGGTTGGTTGTTGCCAGCAGGCGGAACGATGAATACTTTGGGTGATATTGCACCACATCGTTTAGTTACCCATGCTGTACATAAGCATGGCGCAAAAATTCTTATGCAAATATTGCACTCTGGTCGTTATGGATACCAGCCTTTTGTGGTTTCAGCAAGCCCGATCAAATCTCCAATTTCAATGTTTAAACCACGTCAGATGAGTGACAGACTGATCCTTGAAACGATTCAAGATTATGCAGAAACTGCAAGCTTGGCAAAAAAGGCGGGTTATGATGGTGTGGAAATTATGGGTTCAGAAGGATATTTGCTGAATCAATTTTTAAGTCGCCATGTCAATCAACGTACAGATCGTTGGGGCGGTCCGATTGAAAACCGGATGCGTTTTGCTGTAGAAATTGTCAAAGCGATTCGTTCCAAAGTGGGTGAAAAGTTTATTATTTGCTTCCGTTTGTCGATGTTGGATTTAGTCCATGATGGCAATACGATGGATGAAGTCATCACTGTCGCACAAGCATTGGAAAAAGCAGGCATTACTTTATTGAATACAGGGATTGGCTGGCATGAAGCACGTATCCCAACTATTGTGACCTCCGTTCCTCGAGCAGCCTTTGTTGATTATACAGCTGAAGTAAAAAAACATGTTTCAGTTCCAGTTATTGCATCAAACCGAATCAATATGCCAGATACTGCTGAAGAAATTTTAGCAGCAGGTAAAGCGGACATGGTACAAATGGCACGTCCATTATTGGCGGATGCTTTTTGGGTCAGTAAAACTGCAACTAATCGTGTTGATGAAATTAATACTTGTATTGCCTGTAACCAAGCGTGTTTAGACCATAGTTTTCAAAATAAACGTGCAAGTTGTTTGGTTAACCCACGTGCTGCGCATGAGACAGAATTGGTTTATCTCAAAACCAAGAAACCAAAGAAAGTTGCTGTTGTTGGTGGTGGTGTTGCAGGTATGTCTGCTGCGACAATTGCTGCAAGTCGTGGGCATCAAGTGACTTTATTTGAAGCTTCTACAGAAGTTGGTGGTCAATTTAATCTTGCCAAAGTTGTACCGGGTAAAGAAGAGTTTCATGAAACCATTCGATATTTTAAAGTACAAATCGAAAAAACCGGTGTGGACTTACGTTTAAATACCAAAGTCAATCGTGAGCAATTAGAACGTGAAGGTTTTGATGATGTTGTGATTGCTACAGGTGTTATTCCTCGTGGGTTAAAGATTGATGGTAGTGATGCACCACAAGTTTTGTCCTATGCAGAGGTTTTGCGAGGCGCACCAGTGGGGTATCGGGTGGCGGTGATTGGAGCGGGTGGTATTGGTTTCGATGTCTCAGAATTTTTATTGAAACCTGAACATCAGCCACAACCACAGCCTTTGGCAGAGTGGCAACGTGAATGGGGCATCGACCCAAATCCCAACTATATGACTGAAGGGGGCTTTGTTCCTGCTGAAGTCGAACCACCGATTCGTCAAATTTATTTGATGCAACGGAAAACAACACCTTTAGGGATTGGTCTAGGTAAAACTTCGGGTTGGGTTCATCGTGCACAATTGAAAAAACATGCGGTAAAAATGTTGCGTGGCGTGCAATATAAAGCTGTGACCAATGAAGGATTGTGGATTGAAAGCAATGGTCATGATCAATTGTTGCGTGTAGATACCATCGTGGTATGTGCTGGACAAGAGTCTGTTAAGGATTTGATGCCAAAAGAGGGTGAATCTACTTTAGCCAATTATCATATTATTGGTGGTGCTAAATTGGCGGGTGAACTTGATGCTAAGCGCGCAATTCGTGAAGGTGCTGAAATAGCAGCTAAACTTTGATCAAAATCAGTGATTTTGATGAAACAATATGCATTTGAATGCTTTAAGCCTATTTTTTTCTTGTCATCGTTGGAAAAGCTTAGTATTCTTGCGCACATGGAAGCGTGGCAGAGCGGTTTAATGCACCGGTCTTGAAAACCGACGAGGGTGTGAGTCCTCCGTGAGTTCGAATCTCACCGCTTCCGCCAAATATCTTAAGGGGAATCAAATACATAGTTTGATTCCCTTTTTCTTTGGCTCAATTTTGGCACTATTCGAAATTTTAGCAATCTCTTCTTTGTTCTTATCTGAATTAATCCACTTCGCATAACGCTTCATGAGCATCACCAAACTATGACCCAGCTGTGAAGCCACATAGACTGGATTAAGTCCATTCATTAAGCAAACAGTCGCATAAGTATGACGAGTGTTATAGGCAGGGCGGTAGCGTATGCCGTTCGCTTTCAATGCAGCCACAAACCTTTCACTCAATGATTTTTGCGTAGTAAATTCCTCACCAGTCTCGTCACAAATAAATACATGCTCGTATTTGAGATAAGTTAGTAATCTGAGTTGTTGGAATGCTTCAAATGCAAAATCATTCAAATCTACAAATCGAGCCTTATTGGTTTTAGTGGTTTCCTGCTGAACACCGTTCACACGACCTTTATTGATGTGAATCTGCTTATTCAAAAAATCTACATCCTGCCAAGTGAGCGCGATAATTTCTGATGGACGGCAACCTGTCCAGAATGCTACCACGAAATACCAATACACTGTTGGATAGTCAGCAAGATATTTCTCTCCTAACCAGTTCAGTATTCTTTCCCTTTCAATTTGGTAATCCCCCCTCAAAATAATTTAACTCAAAAGTAGAAAATCGAATAATCCTGTAAAGGAGATTTTTTATGAAAACATCTAAATATTCAGATAGCTTAATCATGAGTATTTTAAAACAAGCTGAATCAGGAACACCCGTGCCTAACTTATGCCGTGAACATGGTATGAGTTCCGCTACATTTTATAAATGGAAAGCGAAATATGGAGGTATGGATATTTCAATGATGACACGACTTAAAGAATTAGAAGCTGAAAATGCTCGTCTGAAACGTATGTATGCTGACGAACGTCTTAAAGCAGATATTCTTCAGGATGCACTGTCAAAGAAGTTATAAAGCCTGTACAACGTAAATCTCTTGCTCAGCGAGCCGTTGAACAATTTAAGATTTCAGTGAGTAAAGCTTGCTTCATCTTTCAACTTAGTCAAACCTGTTATCGTTATAAAGCTCAATTAGATGAGCAAAATAAGATGATTGCAGACTGGCTACTGAAGCTTACCAATGAGAATAAGACTTGGGGCTTTCAGCTTTGCTTCTTGTACCTACGTAATGTCAAAGGCTACTCATGGAACCACAAACGTGTTTATCGAATTTATAAGGAGCTTGAGCTTCACCTACGAATTAAACCCAACAAACGCATTCAGCGAATAAAGCCTGAACCGCTTACAGTCCCATCAACACCAAATGAATCGTGGTCAATGGACTTTATGCATGACCAACTGAGTGATGGTCGCAGTTACCGAATTCACAATGTTATTGATGATTATAACCGTGAGTCACTGGATATATTGATTGATTTTTCTTTGCCAGCTCAACGAGTGCTGAGGGGATTAGACCAATTAATTGCATGGCGAGGTAAGCCAAAGCGTATCCGTAGTGATAATGGACCCGAGTATGTTAGTGATTTAATGGAAGCATGGTGTACTCAACATTGAATTGAGCATGTATTTACCCAACCAGGACATCCACAACAGAATGCTTATGTTGAACGCTTCAACAGGACGGTTAGATATGAATGTTTGAATCAATATTTATTTCGAGAGCTTGAAGAAGTTGAAGACTATACAACGATATGGCAACACTTTTATAATCATGAACGACCACATATGTCAGTTGATGGTAAACCACCTAAATTCAAACAATGATAAGGACTTTGCCTTTCTACTTATAAAATCAATTAAAAATGGGAGTATTACCCGACGAATATTATTTCTGAATTATTGTATGCAGCATATGATAAGAATAATGATTTATTAGGTGGGCGTTTACCTTTAACGAATGCAGAGAAGACAAATATAGAATTATACAAATATAGAATTATACAAATATGCTAAAGATCAAGGTTATTTACTTGACCTTAATAACCATAGTCGAGGTGGTTTGACAGCAAGTGTAGCAATACAAAATGCAAATCGTAATGGGGTCACAGAAATACCACTCAATCAAGTGCGCTTTTATGGAACAGCAACGAATGTTCAAGATTATAGTGATTGGTTAAGTACAAATAACAAATTTGTGATTCCGAACTCCACAAATTCAACAGGAGTATATTCAGCGGTACATCAAGCTGATTTTGTTGGTCGCCCACCTTTGATATTAGGAGGTAATCCATCAAGTGGAGGAACTTGTTGGCTATGTTATTCACATAGTAGTTATAGTGCTGAAATTCCATCACAATTTTTAGTAAATAATAATGGTGAATTTATTAATAATAAAGGAGAGGTTGTTTCAAAAAATGAGCCTTTCCAAAATAAATATTACACTGATTATTTAAAAATTTGGGGAAATTCTAACTCCCAAAACTTATCTTTACCTAAACTAGTTCCGTCAAACAAGACAAAGGAAGTGATTAAGTATGAAAAAGATCCATTTTAAATTGTCATTTATCATCGTATTGCTTTTAATTCAAGGTTGTGCAACGAATGATAGTAATAGTCTTTTAGTTAGATGGTGGAATGATGGATTTATATACAGTGAAAAAGAAGGCGAAGCTAATGGAGAATGTTCTAAATTAGCTAGTAAATATTACCCTGTTTTATCATCTAATGGAGATAATACCCAATGGCATAAATTGCATAATAAATGTATGCGTGAAAAAGGGTATAATAATTATTCTCAATAAAACTAATAATTTATGGAAAAGACCTATTTAAAATTAGCTTTGATATTTTTATTATCTACAATAGCTTGCTGTGTAACAAATGATGTTAATAGTCCATTGGTTAGATTTTGGAATGATGGATTTATCTATACTGAAAAAAGAGGAGAAGCGAATCAAAGTTGCTCTTGGGAAGCTAATAAAGCTTATCCTTCCTCGTCACTAAGTAAAGATGATTGGGATGGTATTTATAGGAAATGCATGAAAAAAAGCGGTTATTAAAAGCACATACATTTTTTGGTGCAGCAGTTGCAGCAGCGGAAAGAAATGATGCATTGACTGCTGGACTTTCAGCAGGAGGAGCTGAGGCAGCCGCACCAGTTTTATCTAATTTCTTGTATGGTAAGTATGCAAAAGATTTAACGGCAGATGAAAAAAGTACGATCAGTGCAATCATTGGATTAGTCTCCTCTGGCGTTGGAGCGACTACAGGTGATGTATCAAGTACAGTTCAGAGTGGACAAGTTGCTGTTGAGGATAATTTTTTATCACAAGAGGAATAATGTGAGTAAATTTGAAAAGATTAATATTTTTAACATTATTGGAGTTAATTTATGAAAAAAAATTTCATTATTTTTAGTTTTTCTTTTATTATGACTGCATGCAATAGTATTCAACCTTCACACCAGAATACAGAAACGGCAGACTTGTCTAAAATGGCGAACTGTGATCAGGTTAAGGATACTCTTAAAAGTACATTAGTTAATCTAGATGACTTAAAAAAACAGAAAAAAATAGCTAGTACCGGTAATGAAATGAATGCAGCGGCTGCATTATTGAGTCTGAATCCGCTGGCATTATTTGATCATAGCTGTACAGGTAATCTTGATGATTTGATTGAAAGTTATTCAAATCAAATCGTATTACTAAATAAATTACAGCAAGAAAAATGCAGTCAATGATTTTAAATATTTGACATTTTGATTATATGGAAAAATACAAGAAGGTCTTTATGAAAAAACACCTATTATTAATTTTTTTATTTATATTTGCAACTGGTTGCGCAAGTATAAATAAAATAAATGATTCAATCTTAAATCAGGGAGTTCGATATAAAGAACCTGTCACTGGTAAAACTGCAAATGTTCGGGTTTTTTATGGGTTAGGTGAAAGTATACGAATTTTTCCAAACTCTATCAAAAAAGAGGATATAAAAAATGATAAAGATAAAGGAGATGCTTTCACGAGTGTAAAGACATCAGGTATGTTAGGAGCAACAAAATTTGAATATACTCCTAAAAGTTTGGGTATGCCTAATGTCCCAACAAATAATTTAAATTATGGCGAGTTTAAAGTTCCAGCTAATAGACCTATTCTAATCTCCATGACATACAGCTATAATAATGGTGCTAGAACAGAGTTCTGTAAAACAAAGATTTTTAAAGTTCAGTTTGAAGAAAATAAAAATTATTTTCTAGCAATAAATGTTAATTCAGGTTGTTCTTATTTAATTGAAGAATATGTAGGTAATATAAAAGTACCATTAGGTAATGTGGAAGTACTATAGTTTTTACAGTGCAAATGTAATTTTTTGACTTTGAGTGCACAGAATAGAATAATCGTATTTTATTTGAAAAATTTAATATATTGAATCTATTCTGTCTTTTTATAAATTATTTTTACTCCAGATTTGGAAAATACAGGCGTACGAGATAGTCGAGAAACTGCTGTAGGTAAACTTGGTAAGGAAAAAGATGTTGTGGGATATATTCAAGCTTCTGCATTTGGTGGAACATGCGATAGTTATAACTTATTTCCCTCAAATTTCAATAATTCAACTTATAAGGTATATTTTGAAAGGGGCTTAGGAAGTAAAAAAGATTTATTGCGGAGTAATTTAAGGAAATCGAGGTATAAATTACTATACCGATGATTGAAGTATATTACCTTCCAACTTGATCCTACACGCTCACCCTAACAAATCAACAACAAGCGGTACTCTCCATCACTTTCGACAGGCGCTCGATGTACACAAGGCAAAACTTGCTGTGTTGGATGATCAACGGCTAAACGCCAAAGATGACCTAAGCCTAAGTTAATCGGTACGGCGTTGGGTTTAGGCTGATAATGCAAATCAAAAAAATAGTCTTTTAAAAAGTTTTCAAACTCTGCTGCTGACCCTTCATGGAGTGCTTTAAGTTTTTCTCGAATTTCAGGAATAAGTATTTTTTGCTCAGCCTCAGCGTTCAGTAGAATATCACTAGACGCGCCATGATAAGTGCATAAGAAAGTATCTGTTTCAATCGGAGAGCGGTCAATATGGAAGGAATAAACATCAGTTGAAATGAATTCTAATTCCTCATCACGTTCATAGTATCGAATTAAATTTAGGCAAGGAGATGCACCAAGCGCGGTTAGTTGCTTTATGTCTTTTAAGATGATTTCTCTTGCTAATTCACCTTGTTCAGTGAGTTTTAAAGCAAAAAGATCTTCCTCAGAAACTTCAGTAATATTTTCTTTTAACTCGAGCTTAGACACAATCTCTTTAAAATCGCCTGTTAAATTTCTGTGCCAATACATTGCATTGGTATCACCTTGAAATGCTGTTTTGATCAGTTCGTCAAAACTGGAAACAAGGAGAATTTGTGGATGGTCTGAAAAGGTGTTGGTCATAGATGGGTCATAATAGGGAAAATAGATTGAAGACTTTAACTTAGTTTTAGAGGTGGGGATTAAAAGCTATAACACTGTCTCTATAGTAGGATATTGTAGCAATAGTGGATATAATTTAAAGAATTTTACATGACAAAAATCATAAAAGGCTCAACTCTTTTCAATTATATTAAAATTTTATATCGTTAATTGATTAATATTCTTCAAATAAATATCAATCTGACAGTCACTATAATTGGATTAAACTGTCAGATTAAATTTGAAAAAGCATCATGCAGGCTATACTTACATTCTGATGTTACCTAAGCGCTATGCATCGCATCTATTCATATAAAAACGATGGCTTAAAGTTGAATCCAAGTAGTCTTTAATTGAGTAAACTTATCGATTGCATGTAGCGATAAATCACGACCATAGCCAGATTGCTTGTATCCACCGAAAGGTGTGCAGACATCTAAAGCATCTACGGTATTGATGGATACAGTCCCAACTAAAAGTTGCTTGGAAAGAATGATGGCTTTTTGGTTATCTTGCGTCCAGATCGAAGCGGCAAGTCCATAGATTGAGTGATTAGCAAGTTCGATTGCTTCTTCTTGAGTTTCAAAGGTCGTGATGCTCACCACTGGACCAAAAACCTCTTGGTGAAAGATATCGAATTCTGCTGTAACGCCAGTCAAAATTGTTGGCGCAATATAGCTTGCTTGATCTAAATCATCATCTAAATTTAAAGTAATGCTATGACATTCAGCACCTTGTGCCTTAGCTTGGTCAATTGCTAGTCGTACATTGTTGGCATGTTGGCGATCAATTAAGCAACCCATTTGGGTATTGGGATCAAGTGGATGCCCAATCTTGATATTTTTGGCTTTTTCGACAAATTTTTGAATAAATTGTGGTGCAATACTGCGTTCCAATAATATACGCGAATTTGCAGAACACACTTCACCTTGATTATAGAAAGCCCCAAAAATCGCTTTATCAAGGGCTTGATCAATATTTGCATCTGCAAAGATAATATTGGCACTTTTTCCGCCTGTTTCAGGCCAAACAGGCTTCATATTGGATTCAGCTGAATAAACTAAAAACTTTTTGGCTGTTTCCGTCGAGCCTGTGAAGACCAAACAATCAATTTCAGGGTGGCGTCCTAAGGCTTGTCCAGTGACTTGCCCTAAACCTGTAAGGACTTGCAAAACACCATCTGGGATTCCTGCCTGTTGGGCAAGTTCTGCCAGTTTAAGTGCCGTAAAAGGAGATTGTTCAGCAGGCTTTAACAGCACGCAATTCCCTGTTGCCAATGCAGGTGCAAGTTTCCAACTCGCTAAATCCAGTGGAAAGTTCCACGGCACAACAGCTGCAACAACCCCGATGGGTTCACGAAAAATCATCGCCAACTGATCGTGGTGGGTCGGGGCAATTTCATCATACATTTTATCGATGCTTTCCGCATACCACTCAAAACAGAATGCTGCACCGGGAATATCAACATTGAGTGAATCTTGAATCGGTTTGCCCACATTGAGACTTTCAAGTAAGGCAAGTTCTTCAGCATGCTCAAGAATCAGTTCTGCAAGTTTTTTGAGTTTCTGTTTACGTTCACGTGGAGCTAATCGTGACCACACCCCGCTTTGAAATGTATTTCTGGCATGTTGCACAGCTTGATTGACTTCTTGTGCATCACATGCTGACATGCTGACTAAAAACTCGCCAGTGGCAGGGTTTGTGATAGGGTATGTTTGTTTAGCCTCAACATATTGTCCTGCTATAAAATAAGACTTTGGGGGTTTAATTTGAGAAAGTTGATCCAACCAATCCTGTTTGAGTTTCATTGAGTTTCCTTAGAATTTTAATGTTATGGCACAATAAACCGTATAATTTTTAGATCAGGTTGTGAATTCGTTTTATATAAGCTTTTGCTTTAGAAAAAACAAATTAGTAGGCATCCCTATTTTCTTATAGGTATCAATACTTCATCTAGTAAAACAGTTGAACCTTTATATCCTTTTGAAATAAAATTTTGCAATCTGCATTATGTTTAAGCGGCAATACAACTGAGCAAACGCTCAAAAAAAGCATCACATTCATCCATCTGAGAAATTTCGATATATTCATCAGGCTTGTGTGCGACTTGAATCGAACCTGGACCACAAACTAACACAGCCGTATTCAATTGCTGTTGAAATAATCCGCCTTCTGTACCAAATGATATTTTCTGTAATTCAGTTTCGGTTTTGAGCAGTGATTGTAAGAATTTAACCGCTTGAATGGTAGTCGATGTATCCAGTCCGGGGTATTGATTGATTTCCTGAATATTGACAAATTTTGCAGAAGGACTCTGTTCAATATAATTAAAAATTTTTTCTTGTATGGCATCTGTTGTTTGTTCAGTAATATTACGAATCTCATAATCTAAGATACATTCATTGGGCACGATATTTAACGCTTTACCGCCGTGTATTTTTCCTATGTGTACCGTGCTAAAGGGTACATCATAGTCCGTGTCTAAAATAGAACCTTCCGCGATCTCTTTTTGCGTAGTGCGAATCGCCTCAATCAAACTTTGCGCATTATGAATTGCATTGACATACAATGGTGCTAAAGCAGAGTGACCTTCTTGACCATGACATATGGCTTTGAATACCGCTTTACCTTTATGACCTGTTGCGATATTCATACTGGTGGGCTCACCAATGATGCAAAGCTCTGGTTGAATAATAAATTCGGAGAGCAAACCAAGAATACCGCGTACACCAATACAACCGATTTCTTCATCATAAGAAAGACATAAATGTAGTGGTTTATTTAGTTGAGGCAAGTCTACTGCCTTGATCATGGCGTGAATTGCACAGGCGATGAACCCCTTCATATCCGCAGTACCCCGACCATAAATTTTATGATCTTTGATCAATGCTTGAAATGGATTACTACTCCATGCTTGTCCTTCAACGGGAACGACATCCGTATGCCCAGACAATAAGATGCCAGCTCGGTCTTTAGGTCCAATCGTTGCAAATAAGTTGGCTTTGGTTTGCTCAGCATTTGAATTTAAAAATATACTGATTTCCTTAGATTCAAGTAGATTTTTGACATAAGAGATCAGCGCTAAATTACTTTTATGCGATGTCGTATCGAATTCAATAAGTTTTTGAAGCAATTGAATACTAGATAAGTTAGACATCTGAGGCGTCCTTTTGTGTTTGGTTTTTTATATAGGGATCGTAGAAATGAGCAGAGCTCATACCAGAAATAAATTGATCAGAGATAAAGCTTTTACAACGACTAATAAATGCTTCAACGACAATATTCTTTGGTACATTTTTAGGGGTTGCTATACCGATATACATGGGGCGATGTTCTTCAGCAATGCGTATTCGTATCAATCGCTTACCATCAAGACTGTAATTATTTTTTGGGCGAACATTTAATATGGTATAACCAATATTATTGGCAACCATTGAACGAACCACATCAATATTCTTTGAAGAGCGGACAACATTGGGTTTGAGATTTTTAGTGCTAAATAACGATAAAAAATATTCATTGCTAAAGGGCATATCTAAAAGAATCATGGGATATGTTGAGAGTTCCTCTAGGGTGACAGCAGGCAATAAAGCTAAGGGATGCTGTTCACTGACCAGTGCGTGTGGTGGTAACTTGGTTAATGGTTCAAAATGAATAATATTTGCATCTATATTCAGGTCATAGGTTAAAGCCAAATCAATATCGTTACGGATCAGTGCATTGAGAAGAGCTTGTTGATCATCTTCATAGAGATCTAAAGAAACTTGCTTATATAAATTGGAAAAGCCATTGATGATGTCGGCATAAATCATCGGTGTAAAAGCAGGAAAGCACCCAAGTTTTAAAGGTCCACGAATTGAACCTGAAAATTCAGCCGTAAGAGAGTATAGGCTGGATGCTTGATTTAAGATTTTTTTGCATTCCAACATGACACTTTTGCCCACAGTGGTTGGGATTAAGCCTTTGGCATGTTGTCGGATAAAGAGTTGAGTTTGTAATTCGGCTTCAATATGTGCAATTGCAGCGGAAATAGATGGAGAGGATACATGTATCTTCTCCGAAGCAATGATGATGCTGCCACATTCTGCGGTTGCAACAAAGTATTCCATTTGTCTTAAAGAAATTCGATTTAACACTTTGGATACACCTCCATTGTATACCCTAAAAAGGTTTATTCATTTCCTGGAACACCAAAGCTACGCGCGCGCATTGGATCTAATGCTCTTAATATATAATCATCAATTTGCGGTTGATAAATCTGCCATAGTTCGATGAGATCGGAAATGGGTCGCTCTGACCAGTCTACGCGTAAATCAATGATTGGCCATTCCAACTTGTCAACAACTAAAAGACCAGCAGAATGTATTGCTCCAGCTTCCCCACCAGCCTGTTCTCCAGCTTTTAGTGCTTTGAGCAAACGTTCTGCTAAAACACCTTTACTTTGTTCGAACTGTTTCAGCATAACATGGGGCACTTGATCATTTGCGAGTAAATTACCTGCACATACTGCATGCTTCCCAATATGTTGTGCATAAATCCCTAAGGTGTGTTCTCCACTAAATGCAAAAGGCTCATTCACGGCATCTAATAAACTCAACTGTCGATATTCTATGAAATCTGTATTTCTAGTTAATTCCGTGATCGCGCGATGTGGTGATATATTGTATTTGGTCATTTCAAGTAAAATGTTGGCCAAACTTGGGTCGGTTATATTTTGACTTGCTGCAACCCCGACACCAGCTTTGGCACGAATACATCTTGCGGCAACAGCGGGAGAGGATGAACTGATCGCAGCACCAAATTGTCCTGTTTCACTACATCTTGCAATAATTGAAAATGTCATAGCGTTCTCGTGTCGTTGCTTATTTTAATCAGGAATCACAGCAGTCGCATCGACTTCTACAAGCCACTCAGGTCGAGCTAAAGCAGAAACAACGATTCCAGTTGAAACGGGATAGACACCTTTAAGCCATTTACCTACGACACGATAGACATCTTCACGATAACGTGGATCGACGATATATATGGTGATTTTACAAATGTCAGCCAACTCACCTCCTGCTTCTTTGAGCAGCATGTCGATGTTAAACATGGCTTGTTCAGTTTGACCTTTGACATCAGCAAGCGCGACACTTTCAGATGTATCTAGATTTTGCCCAATTTGCCCACGAAGGAATACAGTGCGACCACGTGCCACCACAGCCTGGCAAAGATCATTGTCCAAGTTTTGTTCTGGATAGGTTTTTTGAGTATTAAAAGTCCGAATACGGGTATGTTTCACAGCTGCGTCCTAAGTCAATGAAAGTATTCATCTAGTATGCTGACTTCGCTTAGAGTCACAATTTGTGTTTTCCTTTCTATTAATTTAGTTTTTCCGTAGCAATCTAAAGCGCAATAAAAATTTAAAAATATTTAAAATTTATTGAGTAATTTCATTGGTTTGGTTTTTGGGTTCAGTTTTCTTGATTCATTTGTTTTGGATATCCTATTTTCTCTTTACTCATCGACTGCCTATATTTTTCTTAAACAATGTTTTTGTTCTTTTCGATATTTCACTTCTGCAAAGCGAAATATAAAGCAAAGCATATATACAACCCGTTACAGCTGGGAAATACAACATTGGAGTGGATTCAACAATGAATTGTTGAAAATAAATGACTCAGTTCGACAAGGATTAAAAATGAGTTTAGATCAATTAGAAATAGATACTGTGGTTATTGGTGCAGGTCAAGCTGGTGTGGCAATGAGTGAACATCTGACTGAATTAAACATTCCTCATGTGGTCTTAGAAAAAAATCGAATAGCGGAAGCTTGGCGTACACGCCGTTGGGATTCTTTAGTGGCCAATGGACCTTGTTGGCATGACCGCTTTCCCAATATGGCGTTTGATGCAGATCCAGATAGTTTTGTACACCATGATCAAGTTGCGGAATACTTTGAAAAATATGCCAAGCGATTTAATGCGCCTATTTACACACATGTAGAAGTCAAAAAAGTACAAATCAATCCGCAAGGGGCAGGATTTATTGTTGCAACATCTCAAGGTACCTTAAAAGCACATCGGGTTGTGGTGGCAACAGGGCCATTTCAAAAAGCCATGATTCCTGAGATAGCACCGAAAAGACAAGATTTGTACCAGATACATTCTGATCAATACAAGAACCCAGAGCAAATGCCAGATGGTGCTGTCTTGGTTGTAGGGGCAGGTTCTTCAGGTGTGCAAATTGCTGATGAATTAAATCGTGCTGGCAAAAAAGTCTATTTATCTGTGGGTCGTCATGAGCGACCACCTCGTGTTTATCGGCAACGTGATAATGTGTGGTGGCTAGGTGTATTGGGCGGATGGGACAGCAGCAAAACTGATACAGGACCTTTAAAAGGTTTGGCGGTCAGTGGGGCACATGGGGGGCAATCGATTGATTTTAGACGATTGGCAATTGAAGGCATCACGCTTGTAGGAATGACAAAACAATTTGATCAAGATAACGTAAGTTTTCACGATGATCTGCAAAAGAATTTACAAGAAAGTGATCAGGCATATTTTGAATTTCTAGATGCCGCAGACGCGTATGTTCGACGAACGGGTATCGATTTACCCGAAGAACCAGAAGCTCGCCATATCTTGAAAGATGCTCAATGTATTCAACAACCGATCTTAACGCTGGATTTAACTCAAGCCAGCATTGGCTCAATTATTTGGGCATCAGGTTTTGGCTATGACTATGATTGGTTAGATGTAAATGCCTTTGATGTGAATGGTAAACCCAATCATAAGTTAGGTGTATCCACTGAACCAGGGGTTTATTTTGTTGGCTTGCCTTATCTATATGGGCGCGGTTCAAGTTTTATTTGGGGGGTATGGCATGATGCCAAACGTATTGCAGGGCACATCGATATTCAACGTCAATATTTAGAATATCAAGATAAAACCCAAAGACATTTATTCATCCAACAAGAAAAAACTGCATGAAATAATATTTAAATTCAAATCTTTAATCTTCACTCTAGGAGGGAGGAGCAGATGACAGGACAAAATAATAAGCATGGACGCAGTTTTATTCATCATGCGAAAACAGTGAGTAAGAAAAAACTAAGCTTGTTTAATTTAATCGCCATTGCCGTCGGCTTGGTACTTTCGCAAGGGGTGATGGTGATTATTTTGCAAGGCTTTGGTTTAAGTGGGATCAGTTTTTTTATCCCACTGATTATCGGTTTTTTTCTAGCGATCAGCTATGCAACTTCATTTGCAGAGTTAGCGCTTCTCGTTCCTAAGAGTGGTAGTATCAGTGATTATAGCCTAGTAGCAACTGGGCATTTGCCCGCGATGCTTTCGGTATTTTGCGGTTATATTTTGGTTGCGATGTTTGCTGTTTCAGCAGAATTGATTTTAATTGATGATGTCATTAGAAAGATATTTAAACTAGATGTACCTTATTTTGGCATTGGTTTCATTATTTTATTTATTTCAGTCGGTTTAAATCTGCTGAAAATTGATATTTTTTCAAAAGTTCAAAATATCGTGGCTTTTGTCATGGTTGTTTTACTACTTTTGCTGGGAATTTTTGCAATTACCGGTTGGTATTATCCACATACTCAAGTCGTGGATCACCACATAAAATTTGATAGCAATACTGTCGCACTTGTTGCTTTAGCATTTTGGGGATTTGTCGGGGTAGAGTTTGTGGTCCCGATGATCGAGGAATCAAAAAATGCCAGTAAAAATATTCCCCGAGCGATGTATATCGGGCTTAGCACGATATTTATCACGATTTCATTATATGGTTTGGGAGCGCTATTCTTTTTACCTCAAGATCATCTGGTCAATTCTTTGACTCCACATATTGAATATGCAACAGCGGTCTTTGGTCCGACAGGATTGTTGTTTATTGCTGTTGGTGCATTATTTGCAACCTTAAGTACTCTAAATGCGACCTTAGCTGCCTTACCACGGATGTTGCAGGGAATGGCGCTGAATAAACAAGTTTTGTCCATATTTGCTCAAGTCAATCAGAAAAATAATGTGCCATGGGTGGGTGTGCTTTTCGTTGCGGTCATCATCATGATTCCAATGTTGTTATCGCAGCGTGAAACCGAAGTCATTAAAGTTCTGTTAACAGCGGCATGTATCTCTTGGTTGATCGCTTACATCATTGCACATATCAATGTCATGGTTTTGCGTCAACGTTATCCCAAAATGTCTCGACCTTATAAAGCACCATTTTATCCATTCCTACAAATCATCGGCATTGTTGGGATGGTCTTAACGATTTTCTATGCCGTTCCTACGCCTGATTTGAGAGTCAAAATATTTACTTGGGTGGGGGTTGTCATTGGACTGACCACCATCATCAGCATTCTTTGGATCAAATTGGCAATGAAGCAACAACTCTTTCATCCTCAATCAATCGAAAGCTTGATGAAATGAAATTTTAATTTTAACAAGGAGTTATCACATGAAACAGTTATCAACAACACAAATTACTGAAATTTGGAAGAAAGACAAAGAACACCATATTCATCCTTGGACTGACTTTGCGACTTTTAAAGATGAAGGTGCAATGATTCTTGCACATAGCGAAGGATGTTATGTTTTTGATGCAGAGGGAAATAAATATCTAGATGGAATCGGTGGTCTATGGTGTGTCAATGTTGGCTATGGACGCAAAGAAATCGCTGATGCCATTTCAGAACAGGTGATGCAAATCCCTTATTATTCTGCATTTGGACATCATACTTCGATTCCTGCTGCACAATTGTCGGCAAAAATTGCTGAATTGGCACCAGGAAATTTAAATCATGTGCTGTTTGGTTGCGGGGGTTCAGTTGCTAATGATACAGCAGTACGTGTGATTCACTTTTATTTTAATCAGTTGGGAAAACCGACCAAGAAAAAGTTAATTTCTCGAAAAGATGGTTATCACGGTAGTACCTATATCAGTATGTCACTCACAGGTGTTGAGTTTGATCATATTGGTTTTGATATTGACCGTGAATTGGTACACCATATTTCATGTCCAAATCCATACCGCAGAGCAGAAGGTCAGAGTCTTGACGAATTTTGCAATGAAAAGGTACAGGAGCTCGAAAATAAAATTTTGGAACTTGGTCCAGAAAATGTCGCTGCATTTTTTGCCGAACCGATTATGGGGGCTGGCGGAGTGATTGTGCCACCTGAGGGTTACCATAAAAAAACTTTAGAAATTTGCCGTAAATATGGAGTTTTATATGTATCAGATGAAGTGGTGACTGCATTTGGGCGTATTGGGTATTTCTTTGCTTCGGAATCTGAATTCGGGATTGTTCCAGATATTATTACCTGTGCCAAAGGTTTATCTTCTGGTTACTTACCTTTGGGGGCAACAATTATTTCTGATGAGATTTATGAGGTCATCAATCAACCTCAAGCAGATGGGGCACTATTTACCCATGGTTTTACCTATTCGGGGCATCCCGTTTCCTGTGCAGCTGCTTTAAAGAATATCGAAATTATTGAACGTGAAAATTTGCTTGAACACGTTCAAGATGTTGGACAATACTTTGAAGATCAATTAAAAACGCTGGTTGATTTAGACATCGTTGGAGAGGTACGCGGTAAGAAATTTATGATGTGTATTGAAAATTTAGCCGATAAAAAAACCAAAACGCTTTTCCCGAGTTCTGTCAATGTCGGTGCTCGAATCGCTGAATACTGTCAGAAAGAGGGTTTAATTATTCGTCCTGTCGGACATATGAACATCATGTCTCCACCATTAATCCTCAATAAACAACATGTAGACTTCATGGTTAGAACTTTACGCAAAGCAATTTTAAGTACAACAGCTGATTTGAGATTTGAAGGTCATTTAGCTGCTTAATCTGAAAAAAATAAGTTAACTTTAAAGAAATCAAGATTTAAATCAAATACATTTAAATCTTGATTTTTTATAACAAATTATGTGATTCATCGAATTAAGTTAAACTCATGCTAATTCAACTGAATTTTATTCCAGCAAAAATTTTATATAGAATTCAAAATGTAAATTAATTTTGCTTTTCCTTTTGCCTATTTTATTTGAAATTGTTATCGCCTTTGGTGGTATGGATACTGCCGTTACTAAAGAGTGATAAGTATCTACCTTCGACCAACAAAGGGCTTTTGCTACTTTTCTCCGAAGAAAAGTAGAGCACCGTCTACACAAATTAAGCGAAATTTTGGACAAAATTGCAGGCATTGAAAACACTTTATTTATATGATGCGAGTTTTCAAGAATAGTGATGATGAGTTTAATTTGTGTGATGTTTGATATGGCTTGATTAAAATATTTTCCAGCATTGAAAATCACTTCTTTAGACTATTTTCGCAAAAATCTAATACCTAGCATGTCGCTCATTCTTTGATCATTGAAGTCGCTGAATCAATACAACTCTTGATCATCATTCGATGAAGTCTTATTTTTAAGCTAACTATAAAAAAAGAATATAGGGAGCTGTATTTTTTGTTATATTTAATTTATTGATATTAAATAATAATTTTTAATTTTTTTACTAAAATTCTGATTGAAATATGTTTTATTCATATGTTTTAAACTATTGTGTAATTTAGTACATATGATTTTTTAAATTTTTATATAAAAATCAATAGTTTGTTTTGCATTTTTTTTCTATTCTTTTGGGTGTTTATTGAGCGGTATTGAGTCGCATGTAATGATTTGTTCGCATTCACATTTAATGTGTCGCAGTTAACAAATAATACATATCATGGGATTTAGTATGAATATTCTTAAAAAATTAACACTTTCTTTACTGTTGGGCACAGGGTATATCGCAACTGCACAAGCGGCTGTTACTGGTCAGGTAGATGTTAAACTCAATGTTTCAACAGGTTGTACTGTAGAAGGCTCTACAGTTGCAGGCAGTATCAACCAGTTTGGTACATTGGATTTCGGAAAAACATCGGGCAATTGGGACAACATCCTAACTGCACAAGTTGCAGCTTCAGCAACGGGCAGTCATCTCAATGTAAAATGCGACAGTACGACACCTGTTAACTTTACCGTAGCGATTGATGGTGGGCAACGCGCTGATCGTAGTCTTAAACATACAACAGGTACAGACTTAGTCAGCTATAACGTATACCGTGATGCGGCACGCACAACGGCCTATGCAATCAATACACCGCAAAGCTTTAGCGCTGCTTCTGGCGTATCTGAACAGGTGCCAATTTTTGGTGCGATTGCTGCAAATAGCGGTACAGCAAAAGCACAAGGTGACTATCAAGATACTTTATTGGTGACTGTTAATTTCTAATCCGTATACGTAACAGTGAGCAGATTTGTTATGCGTAACAAATCTGCCTAGAGGAGGAGCGTATGCATCTATTTTTGAAACAATGTTTGGGGTTTCTAACTTGTGGTTTTATTGCAACGTTTGTACATGCAGGGCAGTTGGGTGCCAAGCTCAAATTGCAGATAGAACTTGAACCATCTTGTCAGGTGAATAACCAACCCATGAATAGTGGATCAAATGGGTTAAATCTAGGTCAATTAGATTTCGGCGAAACAATGGCTTCATTTAATCACGTTATTGAGACTCGCTTAACTAATGCTTCTGGTTCAGGTCTAACGATTCAATGTTTGACTAATTCGCCAATCAAAATCACTTTCGGAAATGGTCAAAATGATGGGCAAGTGCCATTGTCTTTCCGTACAAATTACTTCCGCGCAATGAGTAATGGCACCGATTATCTTGCTTACAACATTTTATATGGGAGTAATAGAGATGTGCTTAGACCAAATCAATTCATTACTTTGAATAACAATGGTCAACCACAGACACTTGATTTAATTGGGCAGACTGTCAATAACGGACAGCCAGTTTCTCTGGGTTATTATACCGATACGATTCCAATTACTATTGAATTTTAAAGAAAAATCATGAAAAAAATAGCTTTGAGTATTCTACTGATGTTGAATGCAGCGGGTGCTTACTCACAAACTACAGCCACTTTTCAGGTTCAAGCGACCATAGAAAAAGGGTGTGAGCTGAGCAAAGTTGAACAGTTAATTGATTTTGGTCGTCATCCTGTGATATCGCAGGATAAACTTTTGTGGGGTGGGTCAAATACTGCACAAAGTTGGAATATTCGTTGTACTGATCAATTGCCTGTAAAAATTATGTTGAGTAGTGGAGATTACTTTTCAAATTCCTCTCGACGGATGAAACATGCTCAAGAAAATGAGTTTATATCTTATCAACTATATCGAGATACTAATATGCTGAGTGAGTATGTAAGTGGAAATGCCTACACACTTACCCCAACAACTGTTTCAGATCCGCTATTGAATTTTTCTGTATACGCTTTTGCAGATTTAGATAACAACAATCAACCACGATCGGCTGGACTTTATAAAGATATGGTCGCAATAACGATTACTTGGTGATGACATGAACGTATATAAAATGAAATTATGGTCAGGCAGAACATTATCTGCTGTATTTGTGTCGATAATGGCTTCATCTGTATTTGCCCAAGCGACTTTTTTGATTTGGCCCATTTATCCAAAAATTGAAGCAAACGAAAAAGCATCTGCGGTTTGGTTAGAAAATACTGGGAAATCTGATGCAATGGTTCAAGTTCGAGTCTTTAAATGGGATCAAACGGATCAGCAAGATTCCTACCAAGAGCAAACTGAAATCATCCCAAGTCCGCCAGTCGCCAAAATAAAGGCGGGTGAAAAACATATGTTGCGATTAACGAGAGCGATCAACACGATTGCTGGAAAAGAAGATGCTTATCGAATCGTAGTTGATGAATTGCCCATTAAATTGGATTCAAATTCAGAGCAAAATACATCTACTGTAAGTTTTCAGATGCGTTATTCAATTCCACTCTTTGCATACGGAAATGGATTGGGGAGTGGTTTGACTGAAGCCTCACAAAAAACAAACGCTAAAAATACATTGGCAAAGCCGATATTGAGTTGGTGGGTTAAAAACAACCCACAAGGTGTACCAGAGCTGTATATCCAAAATAAAGGAGTGAAATTCTCTCGACTTTCGGGTATTCAGTTGAGTCCCAATTCAGAGCAAATCGTACTCGGGAAAGCAGCCTTTGGATATATCTTGGCAAACAGTACGATGAAATTTGAGTTGGATCAGTCAGTATTTACGCGTTTGAATCAGCAGAATACTTTGTATGGCGTGGATACCTCAGGTGCTAAACAAGATCTCATTGAAATAAAAAAAGAAGGAGGGCAGTAATGCGCTATATCTCCGACTCAAATCCACCTTCTTTTTTATGCAGAAGTCTCGCACTTATTTTGATGTCTAATCTTCCTGCATTTGCAACGCATGTATATGCAAATAGTTTACCACCACCACCGAAAGATGTTTCTGAAGTCAATGGGCTGTTTAAACTTTATTTAGACTTAGTCGTCAATCAGCATGCAACTCAACAGGTCGTTCCTGTGATTGTTAAGGGCGATTATTATTTTATTCAACAGTCTAAATTAGATGAATTGGAAATCAAAATCCCACTTCAAAATATAGACAGCCAGCCTGAAACAATACTGACTGATTTAGAGATTTTTACATTAGGGTTTTCAGGGAAGGCATCAGACTGGGTTGCCTTAAACCAAATCCCTGAACTGAAATATGATTACAATTCAGCAAAACAGTATTTTAGTGTGGATATACCTGCCAGTTGGATGCCTGTGCAAATGCGAGGACAGGATTCTTGGTTTAAGGCACAAACAGCAGAGTCTGGAACAGGTTTACTGAATAACTACGATTTTTATAGTTATCGTCCTGAGAAGGGGGGAAATAGTACATCACTATTTACTGAACAGCGTTTTTTCTCTCCTTATGGTGTACTGAAAAATACCGGTATTTATCAAAAAACAGATTTAAAATCTATTGTAAATGACTCGAAACTTAATCATGATGGCTATCGACGTTATGATACGACTTGGCAATATGATGATCCAACCACGGTATTGTCCTATTTAGCAGGCGATGTCACGACTGGCAATAAAAACGCTTGGGGGAGTTCTGTTCGCTTAGGTGGCTTACAAATTCAACGTAATTTTGGTACACGACCAGATTTGATTACTTATCCTTTGCCACAGTTTAAAGGAGAGGCGGCATTACCGAGTACAGTTGATTTACTGATTAATGGGCAAAAAACCAGCACTTCTGAAATACAATCTGGACCTTTTATTTTAAATAATATGCCTTTTATCAATGGTAAAGGCGAAGCTGTGATTGTGACGACTGATAGTGTAGGGCGTCAGGTATCTACTGCAGTTCCATTTTATGTTTCAAATACTTTGCTTAAACCTGGACTATTGGACTATTCATTATCCTTAGGGCAGATTAGAGAAGATTATGGAATAAAGAATTCTTCATACGGTAAATTTGCAAGTTCTGCCGATGCGCGTTATGGCGTAAATGACTGGTTAACCACTGAGGGGCGTGTAGAATTTTCAAATGCTCTTCGATTGGCTGGCGTTGGTTCAGTCATGAAACTTAAGCATTTTGGAGTGTTGAGCAGTTCTGTTTCTCAGAGTTGGGCTGACCGTGAATTAAACCGTTTTGAAAATAAAAATCTCAATGGAAATCAATATACATTGGGCTATAGCTATAATCAGAAACGTTTTGGTTTTGGTTTAAATCATTCTCAGCGTGACAAAGAATATGCTGATCTTTCTAAGCTTCAATACAGCAATTTGATTTCTGCAAATAGTACCAAAAATTGGGTAGCGAATACTTATTTTGCAACTGAAAACTCAGGTAATTTTGGTGTTGCTTATATCCGTTCCAAAACCAATGATATTGAAAATAAATTAATGAATTTATCTTGGGCACCGATCTTACCTTCTTACATGCGCGGTGCAACTGTATCGTTAAGTGCTAGTCGTGACTTTGTTGAAAAAGATTGGAGTGCTGCATTTCAATTATCGGTACCCTTATCAAAACGTAATACAAATACAAGTTTAGGTTACAGTAAACAGTCAAATGGAGACTATGGTTATATTAATTTTAACCAGAATATTCCAATGGGCGGTGGTTTTGGATTTGATGTGAGTCGACGTTACAATGAAAATAGCGATGATTTTAATCAGGCACGTGTAAGTTATCGTAACCGATATGTGAATACTGATGTTGGTATGTCAGGGGATAAAAATTATAACTACTGGTTAGGTCTAACAGGTTCAGTCATTTTAATGTCTGGAGACATATTTGCTTCAAATCGACTTGGACAATCCTTTGCTTTAATTGATACCAATAAAGTCGCTGATGTACCCGTACATTATGAAAATAATCTGATTGGACAGAGTAATTCTAAAGGTTACATTTTTGTACCCACTGTGACCCCTTATTACGCTGCTAAATACACTATTAATCCAATTAATTTAGCTTCTAACTACAATACAACTCAGGTTGAAAAACGGATTGCTGCAAAACTAGGCTCTGGTGTCGTTGTGAAATTCCCAATCAAACAGTCTTATGCTGCGAATGTTTATCTGGTTCAGGAAAATGGACAGCCGATTCCTGTCGGTGCCGTGGTTCATCGCGCTGATCATGAGTCGAGCTATGTGGGCATGGATGGGATTGCGTATCTTGAAAATTTAAAAGCTGAAAATAGCATCAGTATTCAACTATCAGATCAAAAACTCTGTAAAGCTAACTTTTTATTGGATCTCAAACAAGCACAACAGCAAATTGCTGTTGTTAAGCCTGTTGTTTGCCATGAGGTTGTACAACCATGATCTTTAATATAAAAACCTTTAATTTAAAAAAATTGATACCCACCAGTATCTTTATCACTGGGTTGATGCTTATGTCTAGTCAGAGCCAAGCGATTTGTTCAGTTAATTCCAGTGGAAATACCAGTATGGGAAATATTTCATCGATCAGTTTGCTGGAAAATGGGACACAATCCAATCAATTTAGTGCAGGCTTATCATGTGTAGGTTTTAGCTTAGCAGCAGCGAATAGAACCTATTTAAAATATATGGTGAGTGAAATGCCGACCAATTTTATTAATGACCAAACAGGTGAGGTTCTGATCGTCAATTATTTGGATATCAATAATAGTCCGATTGTTGTCGGTGAAGAACGAGATCTGAGTACTTTTTCATTGATTAATATTTTTTCCTCAGTTGATGGTTCATTACCATTTTATGCGAAAATAACACCTGGACAATCTATGCCTCCAGGAACATATAGAGCCAGTACACCTTTCAAAGTAAAGTGGTATTATTCTGTGCCTTTTCTTGCTGTAGGTGGAATAGGATTTTTTGAGGAAAGCCCTGGTTTCTATCGCGGTGTCTTTGGGGCTGGAATGAGTTGGGGTTCGGGACGTGATGCATCTCTGAACCTTAGAATTAATGTTTTACCAGATTGTCGTATTTCGACCAATGATATTAACTTTGGAACAGCTGCATTTGCCAATGAGTTTGAACCTGTACAGACTTCTATGGGTATTCGTTGCTCAGCAAAAACACCTTATATGGTGAGTTTGGATGATGGTTTATATCTACAAAATGGGTTTCAGCGTGCAATGAAGTCAAATAGTGGAAATAATTTTTTACTTTATGAAATTTATAAAAACTCAACGACTGAGCGATGGGGGAATTGGGGCAGTGAACGATGGTCAAGTGCCAATGCAACAACCAATGCTGGTAATTATGATGCAATAACGCAACAAGGATATGCATTTACAGCAAAAGTGCTTGATTTTAATCCAGATAACTTACCTGCAGGTAACTATAGCGATAAATTAACTGTTAAGGTCGAATTTTAAGATGAAAACCCCAAGATTAATTTATGAATAGATAAGTCATATTATCTGTATGATATGACTGATTATACTTAGAGCAGATTTAAATTTTTATTTAAAGCGCTGCTCTAATTGTGATTGGTAATTAAATTATATAATAATTAATAAATAAAATAAATTTTTAAACAATATATCTATCAGTTTTATAATGAACCCTTATTTTTGGTTAAGATTGTCTTGCTGATAAATAAATGTTCCATATGTGTTTTTAAATATTAGATGGTTCTAAATATTTCTTGAATTTTGGATGTAGGTATTGTTGTTTAAAGAGGAACTATTGTGCGTGCTTATGCATATTTTAGAACTGATGAGGTCTCAAAGGAGGATTTTAATTATGTTGATTATATTAAAAAGTATGGTTATGAAATTCCAAAAAATAGATTTATTTTTGAGCAGGTAAAGATCGGGATACCATTAAAATTTAGACAAAAGTTAATTATATTAATTAATTATACACTTGAAAGTGGAGATCTTTTAATCATTGATGGAATAGATTCATTAGGAAGTGATTTTAAAGAAATATATTCAAATGTCAGTACTATTTTTAAAAAGGGGATACGTTTAGTGTGTTTAGAGTTTTCAAAAAAAGAAATAAAAGGAGATGTTAAAAAAATATTCTTCCATTTTTTAAAAATGTGTTCTGATTTTGATCGAAAAGTTAAACTCGAAAAAATGGGCGGGCGTAAAAAGATAAATAAAATAGGTCGACCCGAGATATTAACTAAAAAGAAGAAAAAAGAAATTATAGAAAAATTTAAAAATGGGCAAAGTGTATATGCTTTAGCTCGACAATACGCTGTAGCTAGATCGGTAATTCAACGACTACTTTCTCAGGCAACTGAAAATATTATTTATGAGGATTAAAATGAAAAAGAAAACCAAAATAAATCGTTTAGTAAGAGCTAGGCATAAAGACAATATAGAAAAAACGATGGCTGTTCAATTAAGATATCATTTTAATAAAAATCCTTGGGTAAGTGATAAAATTCATCAAATTGAGATTTACTCTGTAGATGGTCTGATTAAGTATAAGGTTTTAAATGTTGCTTATGAGGGAAGGCGTATTACTTTTTTATATGGTTCTCTCACATATGCTGTTGATTTGAGAAATTAATTTTATATTTAACTTCTTTGATCAAAACATTTGTGTGTTGAGTGATATAAATATCGAAGGTAACTTCTCTCGATGAGAGAAGTTTAGGATAAAAGGAAAATTCATAATAAAAGCTACTATAAAAGTAAACGCATGAAGCCCTATAACCAAATGACGACATTCATTTGGTTATTTTAAAACTTAAAACCCATTATTCCAATGTTCTAAGTGGGTGCATACCATCGACCATGCCCATAAAGGGTGGATAGATGGAGTATCCTACCAGTGCCTGAAGGGTAGGTGAAAGCGACTTTACAGTCTCTTTTGATAGCTCAAGCAAATAATTTTCTTGTTGTCGTAAATAAGCCTCACAGTACTGATGTGTCACCGCTAAGCGAGGTGCTTTGGTCTGATTTTCTCCTCCACCATGCCATGTTGTACCCAGAAAAAACAATACAGAGCCTGCTGGCATTACAGCAGATATTGCTGCTGATCTTTGAGCAATTTGATCGTCACCCCAACAATGACTTTTCGGCACAACCACTGTCGCTCCATTGTGTTCAGTAAAGTCATCAATTGCCCAAATTGTTGCTGCACCGAGTGCTTTTCTAGGGCGAGGTAGGCGATAGAATGCATCATCATAATGTAAATGTTGTGCTGACTCTTCTGGAAGAATATTGATCATTTGGCTTTGTGAAAGTAGAAAGCCTGGTTCAAACAAACGGTCCATTAAACCTAGAATTCGTGGGTGTACTGCAAGTTGATCAGTGATGCGCGTTTTAGCGAGGACATTATATACACGTTGTGTTTGCAGTCCCTCGAATGAATTTCGTCCTTTTCGCTCAAGTAAGGCATATGCTTCTTGTTTAATTGCTTGGCAGCTTTCTTGAGAAATTAAACTTTTGATAATGACATAGCCATCGCGCATCAATTTTTCGAAATCTTGATCAATTTCGGCTGTATTTCGCTCCGAACCTGTCTGTAACTGACGATATGTTTGTGCTTGATCACGCTGTTGATATTCATGAATATTGAATTGCTTCATCCTTCAAAACTCCCTTTTTGATGTTCCTTAAAACAAAATATTGATGCTCAGTATTTAGTTCAGTTTTTTATTCATAACTACTTTGGATGTATGGGGTGTTGGGATAGGTTCAAGTTGTAAAGTATTGCTGATCAGTAACCAAAGCTGTTCCAACAATGTTGTATTCGATGGCTTATGCTCTGTAAGCAAAGCTTGATCTATGGCAAGGCGTAAGCCACCCATTAACATGGCTACTGTGATTTCAGGATCAAGTGTAAGAGGAATTAGTCCTAACTTTTGCCCTTGAGCAATATTGCGAACACCTTGTTCGATTAAAGCTTGGATATGTGCACGTTCGATATCGAGTACTTCAGGTTCACGAGCAAGACGACCTGCAATCAAGGGCGCTAGAGGATGACTATAAAAATAATCAATGATTGCTTTGGTACGTGCCTTTTCTCTTTCACGCCACTCGAGGTCTATTGAAATCCCGTTACCTAAAGCAATTTCTCTGAGTGGTTCATAAAATTGGTCAACAACTGCAGCGATTAAACCTGTTTTGGAACCAAAGTGGTGATAGGTGAGTCCTACAGAGCTATTTGCTCGTTTAGCAATCGCACTAATTTCCATATGACCATTGTTTGCGATTAACTCTTGTTCTGCCGCAGCAATGAGACGAAGGTAAGTGTCCATCTTTTTATCAGTCATTTTTTGTTCTTTAAAAATTGAATTGAATTCAATTTAGTTTGATTTTAGAAATAGATCAAGCCAATAGCCGTTATTTCTTAATTACATTTTTGCAATACACTAAAGCTGAATAGCTCTAAAAAAATGATCAGTCCTGTTGAATAGCGATAAGTAAATGATTAAATAGGTAGGTTTCTTCATAATTTCTAGAAAGACAGGAGGATAAGTACCCAAGCTATACATAGAGAGTGTCTAGGCTTGTATGACGAAGAAATGTTTGTTGTGTATTTATTTTGGTGAAATGATGATTAGTCTTAGAATCTGTATGACGCACTTTATATGAGTCGTAGTTGAGTTACTGTGATGCAATTTAATTCGACTTAGAGTCTATTGACACTTCGCTGTTGCAAGCATCTGTGAAGTGTCAACAGACTTTATCTATTTTCAAAATGCATAAGCCATATCTAAAGCGGTTTTAGCAATAAAATGGTGTTAGGGCTTGTGAATTTTTGTGCTAAATTGGCTCATCAAGAATGATCAGTTAAGTTGATTTTGTCTTGCTTCGTTTTGTTGAGAGAATCTTTACCCCAATTAAACTTTTGAGCACAGATGCCAAGAGCAACAATAAATACCGCAAGAAGCGTTGTATAGGAAACCTCTTTAAAATAAGTTCCTTCAATTACCATCGTAATTAAAGCAACAACAATAAAAATGATCACCACATAGGTTAGCCAAGGAAACAACCACATTTTGAATGGAATTTCTTTTCCTTCAGCTTCAAGTTTTTTACGCAGTTTTAACTGTGAAATCGCGATAACGAGGTAGACATATAACGAAACGGTACCTGTTGCTAGCATAAGAACGTCATAAATATTCATACTTTCTGTTGCAGTTAGATATGCAGCAATAATTGAAAATATACTTGAAAAGATGACCCCAATCCAAGGACTATTATTACGATTCGTCGATGCGAAACTTTTGGGCGCATCACCACGTTTTGAAAGGGAATACATCATCCGTGAACAGGTGTATAACGCAGAGTTAAAGCAACTACATACAGAAGTTAAAACGACAAAATTGACAATATGTCTAGCTTCTGGGATACCAAGCGCAGTTAAAGTTACACTGTATGTTCCCCAAGTCGGGTCTTTGAGTAAAGGGTTATTGTAAGGAATTAAACAAACAGTAATGAACATTGAACCAACGTAGAATAATATGATTCGCCATACAATTGAGTTTGATGCTTTTCGAATTTCTTTCGCAGGGTTATTTGTCTCGGCAGCTGCAACAGTGACAATTTCTGCACCCATGTAAGCAAACATAACACCAAGTAATGCCGTGATCACGGCTGAAAATCCATTTGGCATAAATTCATTAGAAGTCAAATGAGTAACACCACCTAGCATAGAGGCATCACCCCAAGGCCAAAGGTGTAAAACCGCTAAACTTCCGATCACCAAGAAGAGGACAATCGCAACTACTTTAATCATGGCAAACCAGAATTCAAACTCACCATAGTTTTTGACATTGCGTAAATTTACCCATACTAGGCTTATTGTCACCAGTAACATATAGCCCCAAATCGGAATAAATGGAAACCAACTATTAAGGATCTTTCCCGCAACAAATGCTTCCCAACCCATTAATAAAGTCCAAAATGACCAATATAACCACCCGATAGAAAATCCTGCCCAACGACCAATTCCTCGGTCTGCATAGGTTGAAAATGATCCACTGTCTGGGTTGAGTACAGCCATTTCACCTAACATTCGCATAATTAAAAGAACGAGAAGACCTCCTAATGAGTAGGCTATAAGCGCAGCGGGCCCTGTGGAATAAATCACACTTCCTGAACCTATAAATAAAGCGGCGCCTATTACTCCAGCAATTGAAATCATTGTAAGGTGACGTGGCTTAAGTCCACTTTTTAGACCTTGAGATGAATCATCTATTGAGTTAGGTTGATTTGTTATCATATTATTTCCCTTAATATTCTTTATATGGTTGCAAGGTGATGCTATCTCCATCCATGAACTATTTATCCATTGAAGCGATGACTGATGGCTTAAGTATCGACTTAAAATTTAGCCAGCTTAAAATGTGATGACACGACTGCTTGCTTGAGTGATCACACTGTTGCCATCGGGCTGTCCTAAGCTATAGTGTTGGTAATCTCTCTTTTTTGTTATGAGGTGACTAGAGCCATTTTTTATGTATTTAAAGGAGCCAATTTATTTAAATAATGAAAAGTGTATTAAAAAACGAATTAGGCAGCGCATGAATAGAAAATTTATAAGGAGATTTTTTAAAGCTGAATTATGATTAAAATACTGAGTTACGATTATTTCTTAATTTAAAGTTTGAATACCTGCATCACGTAAACATTCTAATAAGATACCGAAAGCAATCAGTATCTTTTGTTCATTGACACAAGCAAAACCAAGCAATAGTCCCTTATGCTGGGTAGAATATTGTTTGGTGTAATATTGAGAAAGGGCTCGAACTTTTACGCCTTTCTCTAAGGCATTTGCAGCAATCAATACATCATTACTGTCATTTGGTAATTTTAAAATAAGGTGCAAACCCGCTGCTGTATTGTATTCGTGAAGAAAATTTTGTCCCAGATGCCTATGGATTAAGTCAACCAAGAAGGCATGGCGTTTACTGTATAGAAGGCGCATCCTGCGAATATGTGCTTCATAATGTCCTTCTCGAATAAACTCAGCCAATATGGTCTGATCCAGTAAATGACCTCCTCGATACAATTCTGCGGCAGCCACTCGTAAAGGTGAAAATAGTTTTTTGGGGACAACCAGATAGCCTATACGCAATGCAGGGTAAATTGTTTTACTGAATGTTCCCATATAAATGACGGGAGAATCGTCTTCAAGACCTTGCAAGGAAGGGTAAGGTTGTCCTGAAAATCTGAATTCACTGTCATAATCATCTTCGATAATCCAACTTTTATGCTGACGAGCAAATGCGATGAGCTGCTTGCGTCGTTCAAGGCTCAAATGTGATCCCAAAGGATATTGATGCGAAGGCGTGACAAAGATTAACTTTGGCGATTCTTTAACATCAAGGTCAGGAATAATGCCATGTTGATCCACAGGCAGAGCACGTATGTGAACACCATTGATGCGTAAAATATTACGAATTCCCCAATAGGCAGGGTCTTCAATCCAGACATCATCTCCTAAATCACTTAAGGTACGTGAAACTAAATCAATGGCTTGATGTGTGCCTTCGGTAATGATGATTTGATCTGCATCACACTGCACAGACCGTGCAATCGTAAGATATTCGGCAAGTGCTTGACGTAATTCAATAGATCCACCTTCATTACTGTAAATCAATTGACTAACACTGGGTTCACGGCTTAAACGGGTCTGGATTCGACTGAATATATGATGCGGGAATTCGGTTACATCGGGTGCACCTGGAACAAAAGCCCCCCATTGATAAGGAGATGCTGCCGAATAACCGACCAGATAAGAACCTCTTTGAGATAGGTTATAGGACTCGTTTTGTTTATTTTCTTCAGTGAGGCAAATGTTATTTTCTGCTTTGATCAAGAAGGATTCAGGTATTTTTTCTGCAATCCAAGTCCCTTGGCCTGTGCGGGCTTCAACATATCCTTGTGCTCTTAATTGTTCATAAGCACTTAATACTGTATTACGTGAGACTTTTATTTCTTTTGCAAGATCTCGTGATGCGGGTAAGCGAGTCTTGGGAGCAAGGACACCCTGAATAATGGCATTGCGCAAACAGCGAAAAACACGCAATTGTAGTGTTCCTTCAACATCTTGCTGCAAGCGTTGTAGTAAATAATCTCCAAGTAAGCTTTGCAAATTGGCTCTCTCCCAAAAATAAAAAGTGGCTCTCGCGAGCATAATATCAGCGATGCAAAATAATGAGATTAGGTCAATGCTCTGCGTATTTTTCTTAACAATCACGGCAAATATGATTTTTTTATATGTCAGAGCATATACAGACTTTTTGAGAAAAGCAAAAAATCTGAGCTTAATTTTTAGTAATACAGATTGTGTTATTAAAAACATGAGGCAATCAATTTATAGGTCCATTACTCAAAATGAATCACTTTTGCTGAGGCAAGGAAATGCAACAGCAGATAAAAAATAGGAATAAATAATGAACACTTTACCGCAATGTTTTTTAAAGCAACGGCTAATCGCGAAGGCTTTGAAGCAACATCTCAAACAGCAAGTCTATTCAAGGCAAGATTTTATTGATCCCACTAAAATGCAGGATATTTTTCCTGTTGGATAAAATTCAATTTTGATTATTGAGAATGATTGAAACTCGAAATTCTAATTTTATAAATAATTTGATTTAAACATATTTTTATTAGGGAACTTTTATGACGTCACCACATTTTTTTATAAAGTTATTTGTATTGGTAAACAGTGCTGCATTAGTCACTATTCCAACTCTAGCAAAAGCGGAAATCGTGTCATGGGGAAATGCAGATACAAATTTAGGTAAACTTACGGTATCAGGATGGGTGAGGGCGAATTATCAGGATAAAGATTATTCTGATAATGACCACAAATTAAAATTCAATGCAGCCAAAATTGACTTGAAATATGATGCAAAACAATTTTATGGAAATGTGGAGTATCGTTGTTATCAAGAAGATACTTTGTGTGATTTTTCAACACTCGTGAACGCGAATTTAGGATATAAATTGACTGCTGATAGTCGAATCACGGTTGGTCTACAAGACATGCCTTTTGGTATTAGTCGATTTTGGACGAGCAGTTGGTATGGTAGTTCTCTGGATAATGTAGGGCTAGAAGACACTCATAATCTAGGGATAAATTGGCAGCAACAACTTGGACAAAATACTCGCTTAGATTTGGCTTATTTTGCTCGAGATGGGGGAAATTATGGAGGTCTTGGGGACGCTGCTCGCTATTCTGCAAACTATGTTAAGCCTGATAATCCAAGTCTCGATGATACGATTAAAGAAAAAAATATGTGGGTGGCTAGAGTTAATCAAAAAATTCCACTAGATAGTTCTCCAATAAAACTGAATGTAGGAGGATCTTATTGGTATTCCGATTTAGAAAACAACAATGGACGAACAGGTCATCGAAATGCATGGAATGTTTTTAGTCATTTAAATTATCAAAAGGCAAATTTGACAGTGACAGCTGGACAGAATCGCGCCAAGAATGAATCTTTGGTTGAACCAAACTATACAACAGTAGGTTCATTCGAATCAAAATATTATGTGGCAAACAAAGCTAATTATTATGTCGCAAATTTTGATTATCACATTGATGATTTTTATAAAGACTATGATTTATCACCCTATATCAGCTATGCAGTGTTTGATAAAGATCAATCAGGTTTTGCGACATCTTTCCGAACTATTTTGGGGGCTCAATTGGATATTCATCAGTTCTCGTTAGTTACTGAATATATCATGGGCAAAAATGATGTATTTATTGGGGGAGATGCGAATTCTTTGGCTAAAGGGGATTTTGCTGGGAATAGTAAGTTGTTGAATTTATTGTTTATCTATAAATTCTAATTTTTAAGTTATAAACTTATTTTTAATATAAGCCAACAAAAATAATCCTTCTGCCTAAATCCTTTAGGGAGAAGGCGCTTTCAATATCTAAATGCCTCACTGTTCATACTTATCTTAATTCATAATAGCTCAACAAAAAAACATCTATAAACAGATACTTTTTTGTTCAGAGCTTCCCAATTGATTAACTTTAAAACTTTATACATCTCTGAAAAATTATAAATTGGTTCTCTTTAACTCACCCAAAGTGGCTCTCGTCTCTTATTGCTAAAAGTGCAAAATTGGATCAATGACCTGCATCTCATCAACCATATGATCGAGATACTAAGATTTACCATTTATGAATGAAAAATAATGAGGTATGACATGAGTAGTAAGCACATTTCAATAAATACACGTAAACAACAAGCAACACCTCGAGGTGTTGGTGTGATGTGTCAATGGTATGCTGAAAAAGCTGAAAATGCGACAATCTGGGATATGGAGGGTAATCAATTTATTGATTTCGCTGGAGGAATCGGTGTATTAAATACAGGGCATCGCCATCCCAAAGTTATTAGTGCTGTTATTGAACAACTATCAAAATTCACCCATACCGCATATCAAGTTGTACCTTATGAAAGTTATGTCTCTCTTGCTGAGCATATCAATGAACGTGCACCAATTAATGGCAAGGCAAAATGTGCATTCTTTTCAACAGGGGCAGAAGCTGTAGAGAATGCAATAAAAATCGCCCGTTCATTCACTCAGCGTCATGGCATTATTACTTTTAGCAATGCTTTTCATGGTCGTTCATTTATGACCATGGCAATGACAGGTAAGACCGCGCCTTATAAAAGTGACTTTGGTTTAATGCCTGGAGGCGTCTTTCATGCACGTTATCCATCCGAGTTGAAAGGTATAACGGTAGATGATGCGATTCGAAGCATTGAAGATATTTTTGCAGAGGATATTGCTGCACATGATGTTGCAGCGATCGTACTTGAGCCTGTTCAAGGCGAAGGCGGGTTTAACGTAGTACCTGCTGAATTTTTAAAGCGTTTACGTTCCTTGTGTGACCTACACGGTATTTTACTGATCGCTGATGAAGTGCAGTCTGGTTTTGCGCGTACAGGTAAATTATTTGCGATGAACCACTATGAAACGAAAGCAGATTTAATCACCATGGCAAAAAGTCTGGGTGGTGGTTTTCCAATTTCTGGTGTTGTAGGGCGAGCAGATGTCATGGACGCTCCAAATCCTGGGGGGCTAGGTGGGACTTATGCTGGAAGCCCAATAGGTGTGGCTGCAGCACTTGCTGTTCTAGATGTGATTGAAAGTGAAGACTTGTGTAATCGTGCAAATGTATTAGGGGCAGAGTTAGTTGCACTTCTAAATACGATTAAAGCGACAACACACATGATTACAGATATTCGTGCACTTGGATCCATGATTGCAGTTGAATTAGAGACAGCTGAACAAGCCAAAATCATACAAAGTTATGCAATGGAAAATGGTTTATTGATTTTGACTTGTGGTCGTCATGGTAATGCGATTCGTTTCTTATATCCATTAACGATTCCTGCTACACAATTTAGCCAAGCATTGAGTATTTTAAAACAAGGATTTGCAAACTTAATTGCATCATAAGCAAAAGGACTTGAAATGCTTCAAAATCACTTAAGATATTTATTACAGCATTCAGACGTTTGTTTCGAAATGCCTAAAGATGGCTGTTATATCGAAGTCAAAGATGCTGCAACACATCAATCATTAGCATGGGTAAAAGCTTACAATCGTGAGGCTGTAGAGGGCGTTATTACGCGTTCACAAACAGCACAAACGACTTGGAAAGCTCAAACAGCATTACAGCGCGCGGATATACTTTGGAATTGGTATAAATTAATCATAGATAATCAAGAGCATTTAGCGCAGATATTAACTGCTGAACAAGGCAAACCTTTGGCAGAGGCACGAGGTGAAATTGCTTATGCAGCATCGTTTATTCGATGGTTTGCAGAGCAAGCGCGCCGTATTGACGGTAATGTGCTTACACCAACGCAATCACATCAACGTTTATTGGTTATTAAACAGGCTATTGGTGTGACTGCAGCAATAACTCCTTGGAATTTTCCAGCAGCAATGATTACACGAAAAGCAGCTCCTGCTTTAGCCGCAGGTTGTTCTATGATCGTGAAGCCTGCTGAGCAAACTCCTTTAACTGCCTATGCTTTGGAAGTTTTAGCAGTTCAGGCAGGTTTACCACAAGATGTATTACTTCATATCAGTGGTGATGCAATTGAAGTTGGTAAAATGCTGTGTGAAAGTGCCACTGTAAAAAAACTCAGTTTTACAGGTTCGACACAAGTGGGGCGTATTTTAATGCAACAATGCGCACCAACAATTAAAAAACTGTCCCTTGAATTAGGTGGCAACGCCCCAGTTCTGGTTTTTGATGATGCAAATCTTGAACAAGCTGTTCAAGGTATTATGCAGAGCAAATTCCGTAATAGTGGTCAAACTTGTGTGTGCGCAAATCGTATTTATGTACAAGAAGGGATATATGATCAATTGGCTGAAAAATTAACTGAAGCTGTGGCAAAGTTGAAAGTTGGTGATGGTCGCCTTGAGGGTTCAACCCAAGGTCCTTTGATTGATGAGAACGCTGTTGCTAAGGTGCAATCTCATATTCAGGATGCAGTCAGTAAAGGTGCCAAGATAAAAGTGGGTGGGCAACGTTCAAGTATAGGCGGAACTTTTTTTGAACCTACTGTTTTGACTGAAGTGACTCAGGATATGGATGTAGCAAAGGAGGAAACCTTTGGTCCTTTAGCGCCATTGTTCCGCTTTAGTCATGAAGAACAAGCTGTGGCGATGGCGAATGATACTGAGTTTGGACTAGCAAGTTACTTATTTACGCAGAATACTGCACGTCAATGGCGTGTGGGTGAAGCACTTGAGTACGGTATGGTCGGGATAAATACCGGTCTTATTTCAAATGAAGTTGCACCATTTGGTGGGATTAAGCAATCAGGTTTGGGACGTGAAGGTTCTCAGTTTGGGATTGATGAATACCTCGAAATGAAATATCTCTGTGTAGATTTATCGATATAAGCAATTTTTATAGTGAAACTCTTTCATAAATCAAAAAATGATTATGTTGAACCAACTACATGGGTTTCGATTTATTCCAAGTCATGACTTGGAATAATCCCAACTTAAAGCAAATACAAATTGAAATCATGGACTCTATAAATTTTTGTGTCCACATCATATATAAAATCATCACGATAAAGAACAAATCATACTAATTTTCATATGACCATTGTTTGCAATCAACTCTTGTTCAGCTGTAGCAATCAGACGAAAGTAAGTGTCCATCTTTTTATCAGTCATTTTTATTCTTTAAAAATTGAATTCAATTTGGTTTGATTTTAAAAAGAGATCAAGCCAATAGCACTTATTTCTTAATTACATTTTTGCAATACACTAAAGCTTAATAGGTCTAGAAAAATGATCAGTGATTATGAAAGAATAGCATCTTTCATGTGATATATATCTAATTGATCATGCTTATGCACTATTTAGTTAATATTATTTGATATGAAAATTAGAATTTTATTTCTAAAGGGTTGAGATTATAAATATTTTTATTAACTACCACTTACGGTATCTTAATTTAGAATCACAACAATAAAATTTAAAAACTCTCATCAAAATTCAAAAATTAAGGATTAATTCATGAGTAAAATTGAATCTAGCCCTAAATTAGGGACTTTAAGCGCAGATTGTGTAAGAAATTTTACTGTCCATTTTAGACGTCCATATGAAATTGGTCGACCTTCTGATCGATATCATGGAGAGTTTGGGTTTGATTGGGTGCGTGATGAATATATCTATCCTTTGCTTAATATTGAAGGGAAAAAAGATACGGTTCTAATCGTTCCCAACTACAGTTCACTTTATCAAGTTATGTATAGTAATATGGATAGTACTTATCATCTTAAAGATAATTTTTCATATTTCCCATCTTGGCTTTATTTTTTTGCTTCAAATTATAAAGGAATATATGGCAGTGAGGAAATAAATAAAGATGGTGTATGTTTAGATATAGAAATTCATCAGCAATTTACTGACAAAAATGACCCAGGACTGATTGATGAAAAAGAACCTCTGACAGATAATGGAACTATTCTAAAGTTTCAGGCTTCGAGTAAGTTCATCACACTATCAACATTTAATAATAATCAAAATGCTCAGACAGTATTTGAAAATGAAAATAGTATTGAATATAAACCCTTATGTGAACCTTTAAGTAGCTTTATCAACACAAAACGAGAATTTAAAAAACTAGATGCTCGTGAAGACATAACAACAGTTAATGGTGAAACTGTTAAAAAAATTGTAGAAACCAATAGATATAGTTATAAAAAAAATAATGCAATTACAATTCGTTGTTCGGGTGCAGTATTAAAAAAGAATGAATACATTAAAGTTATCGCATCACGAAATGGATGTCCGGATAAAGAGGTTGGGGTGATATATATTGGTCAAAATTCTGCGATCAGCGTCATTAGTATGGTTGAAGTTGATGTTAAAGTTAAAGGAGAAATTTTAGAAAAACCCAAAAACTATGAGTGGGAACTTAAAAACAGATATTTTAATCAATCTCTGATGGTATTTAAGGTTGTGAAAAGAGAGCTTTTTGATTTAGATTTATTGTCAAAAACAGATCCAGAAGTCCGAAGTTTTGTAAAAAAATGGTGGGAAGATGAGATAAAGAGTAAATATGGCATCAAATATTTGGAAAATATAACTGGTGAAAATGAAATTAAGGAAAATAATTTAAAAAGAAAGAAAAAGTTTAATCTAACTGAGGCTATTTATACAGAGTTTATTAGAGAGTTAAAAGAACTCTATTGGCGTAAAATGTGGGTAGAATTACGATCGCCATATAGTGATTTAGAAAGAAGAACATTTATTTTTTTCACACCGATTCGTATGAGAGCTGTACCACCTGAAAATCGAAACGATAACTGGGGTGGAATCTCAGGAAGTGCAAGTTTTAAAGCTTATCCAAGTCTAAACTATTTTAAAGGAGAACTTTCTAGTCAAGATGAATTTGATAATGCTATTGTTTTCTTTAAAGATGGTGTTGAACAAGGCTTTTTGGAAACGTATGCCCATGAGCTTGGTCATGCATTAGGATTAACGCATATTTTTGAATATGGGGAATTATTTGAATCGTATCAGGGGTATACAGATAATTTAATGGATTATGACTATACTACAAGTAATGCTATATCTAAGTTTAAAAATAGAGTAAATATATTATCTAAATATCAAATTGATAATATTCGTCTAAATCAACGTATTATAGGTATATTATGGATTTGGGTCGGAAAAGAGGCTAATTATTGAATTGTAAAGAAACACAAACAGGCTTATTTTTCCTCATAAGCCTGTTTTAAATTAGTTTGATTTATTCCAATCATATTTCTAGAGAATCTTTATTTTGAAGGATTCATATGGATATTGAAAGTTCCTTATTCCTTATGGAGAAGGCTAGGATGAGGAGATTTTTATGTTGATATATTTTTGAAAAAGAAATTTTTAAAGAAGTCTAATTATCGTTTAATCCTTTGATATATTGGGTTGAAGTTTTATATTTTTAATTAGGTTGATTAAGGTTTGCTTTTTATATTTTAGAGTGTATTGGTGCAAGGATTGTCTTTGGGTGAAAAATTAATAGCTTAATTATTATTTAACTGTTATTTTTGAGTTTTAAAAAAATTGAGTTGTTATATCTTATGTGGATTTTGATTTATTTTTTAAAATATATTATATTTTTAACAAGAAAACTTAAGCTTTTATTTTTCATATTAATGCCATCAATTCTTATAATTGGATGTGTGCATACGCCAAAAAATAAATCTAAGCCTATAAACTTTCATGAAAGTTTAACACTAATTTCGAAGAAAAATAATGTATGTAATCTCGCGATTGCTGTAATAAAGAATAAGAAAATTGTTGCATTGGATTCTGCCAACGGATGTGCCAAACCGTCTAAACAAGATACCGAAAGTATTTTTCAAGCAGCTTCACTCAGTAAACCTGTTTTTGCTTATGTCGTTATGAAATTGGTTGACGAAGGTAAATTGGAACTTGATGCGTCATTAACCCAATATTTAGCCCAAGGCTATCGGCATCAACATGATCCTTTGAAAAAACAACCTTATGATCTGGTCACTGATCCTCGCCTTCAAATGATCACTGCTCGGATGGTATTAAATCATACTTCTGGTTTACCGAATTGGGCATCAGGACCCTTAAAGTTTAATGCAACACCTGGCGAAAAATGGATGTACTCAGGCGAAGGTTTTATACTGTTACAGCGCGCTGTTGAAAATGTGACTGGTATGCCATTGGATCAAGTCATGAAAGATAGAGTATTTAACAGGCTTGGTATGGTACATAGCAGTTTTGTTTGGAATACTGACATTGAGAAAAAGCTTCTCATCGGAACTAAGTCTAATGCTCAGCCACGAAACATTATAAAACTTACTGAGCCTGTTTCTGCATTTTCTCTATATACCACAGCAGAAGATTATGGAAAATTTTTAGAAGCAGTATTAAATGATGCCAAATTACTTCAAGCAATCACTCAATCAACTGTAATGGTCGAGCCTAAACTTAATCTAAGTTGGAGCTTAGGATGGGGTGTCGAAAAAAACCAGAAAAACACTTATATATGGCATTGGGGAAATAATCCCGGCTATCGATCTTTTGTTTTTGCTTCTGTACAAACGGGTGATGGGTTTGTATTTTTGACCAATAGTGAAAATGGCTTATATTTAGCCCAACCAATTACAGATATGATTTTGCCAGATCAGCATAAGGTATTTGAATTCACGATGCTTAAAAGTGATATCGTTAATATTTTATGTAATTCAGTGCGTATATGCTTTTAGCATTGTAATCAGAGTTTGAGTCACATATTTAACGCTATAATTGAACAATAAAAATAGCTGAGTGTGATAAAAAATAAGTGATAAAAATCTTTCTTGGATAAACACTTACTTGTGCAATTTTTAAGGCTAAACCCATATTAATTATAAACAAGGCTTATTTTTCCTCATAAGCCTGTTTTAAATTAGTTTGATTTATCCCAAGTCGTTATTTTAAATAATCCAAACATAAAGCAAATCCAGATTGGAATTAAAATGACGGACTCTTTAAAGCCTTGTGTCCACATGATATATAAAATCATCACGATAAAAGTCAAGACGAGATAATTACTGAAAGGCGAAAATAACGCAGGGAATTTAGTCTGAGTACCTTCTATCTGAGCTATTTTTTTAAACTTTAAATGGGTAAAACTGATAATTGCCCAATTTAAAACCAACGCAGCAACAGCCATATACATAAGATGGCTCAATGCTTGTTCTGGTATAAAATAATTCAGCAAAACGCAACCAAAAATAAGGACAGAAGAGAATACCACCGCAGGCACGGGTACGCCTTGTTGCGTTACTTTGGCAAACATCGTAGGTGCATTGCCTTGAATAGCAAGTCCGTGGAGCATACGGCTATTGGCGTACATACCACTGTTATAAACAGAAAGTGCTGCGGTCAAAATAATAAAATTGAGCAGATGAGCTGCCCATTCAATACCAAGCTGACTAAAAATCATCACAAATGGACTTTTGTCCAAACCACCCAAATCAAGTTGATTCCATGGAATCAAAGACATGATGATGGCAAGAGAAGCGATATAGAAGATTAGGATTCTAAAAATCACTTGATTGATGGCTTTAGGAATACTTTTCTCAGGATTTTCTGCTTCAGCAGCAGTCATACCAATCAATTCAATACCACCAAAGGCAAACATTAAAAAGGCAAGCATATAAAATAACCCTGAAAATCCATGCGGGAAAAACCCGCCGTGCTGCCATAGGTTATTAAAACTTGCTGTTGAATCTGCGCCTGCTGTAAGTAATAAGTATAATCCAAACACAATCATTGAAATGACGGCAGTCACTTTGATAATGGCTAACCAAAATTCAGATTCACCATAAAACTTAACATTGCCTAAATTAAAGCCTGTAACCACGATAAAGAAAAATAAAGTGGATACCCATGCAGGTATATGTGGCCACCAATAATGGATGTATTTGGCGATTGCGGTGAGTTCAGTCATCGCGACTAAAATATAGACGACCCAATAATTCCAGCCAGATAAAAAGCCTGGAAATCTTCCCCAATATTTCTGTGAAAAATAACTAAAAGAACCAGCCACTGGCTCTTCTACAATCATTTCCCCCATTTGACGCATAATTAAAAATGCAATCAAACCCACGATGGCATAGCCCAAAATAATCGAAGGTCCAGCAGATTGGATGACTTGTGCAGAACCTAAAAATAGTCCAGTACCCACAGCGCCGCCCATAGCGATCAATTGGATATGGCGATTTTTAAGTCCACGTTTTAATTGGGGAGAAGATTGGTTCAAAATACAATGCGCTGACTAAAAACGGGTATTGTAATAGATAGATGATCAGCCGCCTAGTTCGAAAATGCGCTCAGTGCATGGATATTTTGGGTGAAAATTAAATTATATTTACATTGCAAAAAACTCATTTCAAATTGACTTGAGTTGGCAAATGCAGCACCACTTGTGCATCCTCAACAACATCTAAGCGTAAGATGGTGGATGCATCTAATTCATTTAATAACTGACTTAGTGGTCCACCATGACGAATCAATTTAACATATTTTGGCAAGAGTTTTTGAGTGAATGAAAGTGTGTTGGTCAAAACCTGAGTTTGCTGCCATTGATGATCAACTCGATGCAACATCGTTGTTTTACTGATTCGAGATTCTGGTTTTAGTTTCTTTAATTTCGGTGTTGTTGTCGTTAAACTAAGATCTGGTTGACCTATAGTATCTGTGAGATATGCATGGATTGTCGATGTATTGATATTGACATGAATTTCAGTCAGCCATTTAGGAAGTTGATAGCCATGTACTCCTCTGATACGTGCAATTTCAGTATCTACAGGGAGCGCGACAACATGAGCATAGAAATGACGTTGACGCATGGAACGGAATAATTCTAAGGCATGTGAACCTTTTGCTTGTGGTTGGCGTACAACAATTGCGACTGAAACTTCGTTATATGGGTCATTATCACAAACATCATAATGGAAAAATGTCAGTGCCACTAAGCCATAACCAGGGAGTGCTTGCAGTGGCTCTAATGGTTGTGGAAGTTTATTTCTGAGTTGTCGAATGGGTGCCAACATTAAAAGTTGAACATTAGAACTCTTATAATAGAAATTCGGCGCCCAAACCAGTCCGACTCTTGATGCTATTTGCTTCTTAGGAATTTTTCGAAAAAAATCGATATTTCCAACAGTAGCGTCTTGAGCGACTTGATCCAAATCGGGATTCATCCTAAAGCGATCATAATATCCACCTGATGGGACTTTGACCTTATATTGTCCAAATTTAACTTCAGTAAACTGCTTATCAGTATTCATTTTAGTTAACCTTTACATGGGAAGCAGGACTAAACCATATGGATTGAGTGGCTTAGAGCTTGATGTAATCACTATAAGTTTGAAGTGGACTTTAAGGTCAAGTCGAAAAATATAACAAATAAATATGCTTGGGAAGCATGTTGCAAGATTGTAAGATGGAGACCTTTTTTTAAACTGAAATTTAAAAATAAATTGATAGCGATCAAGGCTCAAACATAAAACTGTTATTTTCAACTGATTTTTTGATTTACATTTTTGCTATCAGGCGATAACTAAAAGTGTTGACCATCAAGTTTACTTTAATCTTAGTATTGAAATGTAATCCAACAATTCATTTCCAATGGGAATGGGATTTGTACGCATTGATTAAAACATAGATCAACAATTGAAATGTAAATCTCAAACGGGAGAAATAAGCATGACATATGTTACAACAAAAGATGGTGTGGAAATTTTCTATAAAGATTGGGGACCGAAAGATGCACAAGTTTTGTTTTTTCATCACGGATGGCCGCTTAGCTCGGATGATTGGGATGCACAATTATTGTTCTTTTTAAATGAAGGCTTCCGAGTCGTTGCCCATGACCGTCGAGGACATGGGCGATCAAGTCAGGTTTGGGATGGACATGATATGGATCATTATGCGGATGATGTCGCAGAAGTGGTTAAGCATTTGGGAATTAAAAATGCTGTGCATATCGGACATTCGACTGGCGGTGGAGAGGTTGCACACTATATTGCTCGACATGGAGAGGAGAATGTTGCTAAAGCCGTCTTGGTCAGTGCAGTACCACCATTAATGTTAAAAACAGAAAATAATCCAAACGGTTTAGCTAAAGAAGTTTTTGATGATTTACAAAGTCAGTTATTTAAAAACCGTGCGCAGTTTTATTACGATTTACCAGCCGGTCCTTTCTACGGATTTAATCGTCCAAATAGCAAAACGTTAGAGCCTGTGATTTTAAATTGGTGGCGTCAAGGTATGATGGGAGGTGCAAAAGCACACTATGATGGCATCGTGGCTTTTTCCCAAACAGACTTTACGGAAGATCTTAAAAAAATTTCAGTGCCAGTTTTGGTGATGCATGGTGATGATGATCAGATCGTACCCTATGAAAACTCAGGTGTTCTTTCTGCGAAACTGGTTCAAAATGGCACATTAAAAACCTATAAAGGTTACTCACATGGCATGTTGACCATTAATGCTGATGTGATCAATCCAGATCTTTTAGCATTTATTCGTGCTTAATCAAATCGACATGAATTTAAAATAGAGGCAGTGATGTCTCTATTTTTTTGCTCGATTGACGTAGTAAGGAGAAGAGTAATCTCATCTAAAATTTAATTTAAGTATTTGAAATTATTTTTAATTTAATTTTTATTCTGATTTTTAAGTGTATTATTTAATATATTAAATTTAATTGATAAAAGCACACAATATTTGATCTCAATTTTGCGGCTCGTAATACAATAAAAAGGAAGTATTAATGTATGCTTTGTTTGTTTTTTGTTCATTTTGGCCATTCAGTTATTTGCTAAGAAATAGCATGATTTTTATACATTAATAAGTAATCTATTCAATTCATTGAGCTTTTTAACTTGCTTATTAAAACTTCAATCTAAAGTCAAAATCACTTGAATTATGCTTGTTTACAACTCAGTTACAAAAAAATAATAATTTAATTAAAACTGAAAAATCAATTTAATGATTATTTAAGATATTAAAAAATATAAATAAATAATTGATCTCAAAAATTGATAGTTTTGCTGGGAATCATATCTCTTTCTTTAAAAAGTGTGACATTGTTTACATTTTTGTCTGAGTGTGCATAATACACATCGACCAACACTAATCATTTTTGTTTGTATAGGACACTTGGTATGAAAAAGATTTTTTTAGCGGCATCAGTTGCAGTTTTAGGGGTTTCTAGTGCTTTTGCAGCAGATGGTACAATTACAATTAACGGTTTAGTTACTGATAAAACTTGTGACATCGTTACACCACAAGGTAAAGACTTTACAGTAAGCCTTCCAACTGTATCTAAGCAAACACTTGCTAAAACAGGTGATGTTGCTGGTCGTACTCCTTTCACAATCAACTTAGCAAACTGTTCAGAAGGTAAAGTTGCAACTTACTTCGAACCAGGTTCAACTGTTGACTTCGGTACTGGTCGTTTAAACAACCAAAATGCTACTGCGAACGGTGCTAAAAACGTTCAAGTTCAACTTTTAGGTTCTAACAACCAATTCATTCCAGTACTTGCTGCTGGTGCTTCTGGTGCGCAAACGAACTCTCAATGGGTAGACGTTGCTGATAAAGGTTCAGCTGATCTTAACTACTATGCTGAATACTATGCAACTGATGCTTCTGCTGCTGGTAAAGTTACAACTTCAGTTCAATATACTATTATCTATCAATAATTTTTATTGAATTGTGCAGAGCTAAAGTGGGTCAGCCCACTTAGCTCTTTTACTTTATTTTAGGTAGAGATAATCGTTATGTTCTTGAATCATTCCTTTTTTAAAAAAGGTTTACTGGCACTTTTAATTCCGTTTGGTGCAGCAAATGCTGAAATCATTATTCATGGTACTCGTGTGATTTATCCATCTGATTCACGTGAAATTACCTTACAAGTGAGTAATAACGGAAATAATCCTGCATTGGTTCAAGCATGGATTGATGAGGGTGATGCTAAATCTACACCTGATCAATCCAAAGCACCTTTTATGATTGCACCACCGATTTCACGGGTGGAAGCAAAAAAAGGACAGTCTTTACGTATTAGCAGTATGCCTAAAGCAAATGAATTAAGTAAAACTCAAGAAACGTTGTTTTGGTTGAATATTTTGGATATTCCACCGAAACCTTCCGCTAAAGATCAAAATGTTGTGCCAGAGAACTTTTTACAACTCGCGATTCGTTCACGTATTAAGTTTTTCTATCGTCCAAGCGGAATTAAAGAAGATGCTGCTTTAGCACCTGAAAAGTTGCAATGGAGCAGTAATGGGACACAGTTGGCAATTAAAAACCCGACGCCATTTTATATTACCTTGACTTCGATTATGCAAGATCAGTCAGGTAAACGCGTTGATTTACTTGCTGAAGGTTTAATGTTGAAACCGTTTTCTGATGGAACTGTGAACTTAAAAGGTTCGAATGTCGCAAAAATGACTTTCACTACAATCAATGATTATGGTGGTCGTGTAGAGCGCAATATTAAATTGCCTTAAATTGGCAAGGCTTTAAATTTCACTGTGATGCGTCATTTAAAGCACCTTTGAATAATGATGAAACACCTTTAATCATTCCATTTAACTGAGAGTAAGCGAATTAAAAACCTATTCATTTGTCAATAGGCAGACTTCTTTATGCAAAAAAATGAACAAAGCTATAAGTGGATCAAGCGACATATTCGTTATTATGTGGCTTGTGGCGTGATTACACTTAGCATTCCAGCTCTAGTTAATGCAACTGAAACTGACTTAGACGGGACAGAACAGTCTCCGACTGCTGCAGAAGCAGAATTTGATTCGGCTTTTTTAATTGGCGACGCTAAAAAGATTGATGTGAATCGTTTTAAATATGGTAATCCTGTTTTACCTGGCGATTACAATGTCGATATTTATGTCAATGGAAATTGGTTTGGCAAACACCGTATGGTGTTTAAAGCCACTGAAAATAATCAAAATGCCTATACCTGCTTTAACTCAAGCCAACTTTTAGAATATGGCGTTAAAGCAGAAGTATTAAAAAAAGGCGAAAGCACTTATCCAACTGGATGTCAGAAAATTGAACAGTGGGTAGAAGATTCGTTTTATGAATTTGATACCTCACGTTTACGTGTTGACATCTCTATTCCACAAGTGGCTATGCAAAAAAATGCACAAGGCTATGTTGACCCAAGTGTTTGGGATCGTGGCATCAATGCTGCCTTTCTTTCTTATAATGCCAGTGCCTACAAAACTTTTAATAAATTGCAGGGTGGTGAAGAAACCACCAATGCCTTTACTTCAGTAACTGCTGGGGCAAATTTAGCGGGTTGGCAATTTCGTCACAATGGTCAATGGCAGTGGCAAGATCGAACAACGGTTGATCATACTTCTAAATCAAGTTATGACGCGATCAGCACTTATGTTCAACGTGCATTTCCTCAATACAGAGGTGTATTGACCTTAGGTGAAAGCTTCACTGATGGTGAAATCTTTGATTCATACGGCTATCGTGGTGTCGATTTCTCCAGTGATGACCGTATGCTTCCAAACAGCATGATTGGTTATGCACCACGTATTCGCGGCAATGCAAAAACCAATGCAAAAGTCGAAGTACGTCAACAAGGCCAACTTATTTATCAAACGACGGTAGCGCCGGGTAGTTTTGAGATTAATGACCTCTATCCTACAGGTTTTGGTGGTGAGCTAGAGGTTTCTATTTTAGAAGCCAATGGTGAAGTTCAGCGTTATTCAATTCCTTATGCATCTGTTGTACAAATGCTACGTCCAGGAATGAGCCGTTATTCTGTTTCAATGGGGCAATTCCGTGATAAAGATATCGACCTTGATCCATTTATCGTACAGGGTAAATATCAACGCGGGGTCAACAACTCAATTACAGCGTATGGTGGTGTACAGTTCTCTGAAGATTATTCAGCTGTGACATTAGGAAGTGCATTTGCTACACCAATTGGTGCAGTCGCACTCGATGTGACACACTCTCAAGCTGATTTTGAGCGCCGTAAAAGTGAAAGTGGGCAAAGTTTCCGAATCAGCTACAGTAAGTTGATTACCCCTACAGATACCAATTTAACTTTGGCGGCTTATCGATACTCTACTGAAAACTTCTATAAGTTACGTGATGCTATCTTAGTTCAAGATTTAGACAAGAAAGGCATTAGTTCTACGCATGTTGGCAAACAGCGTAGTGAATTTCAGATCACGTTAAATCAAGGACTTCCAGAAGGCTGGGGGAACATGTACGTGACAGGTTCATGGGTAGATTATTGGAATCGTCAAGAAACGACACGTCAATATCAGGTCGGTTATAGCAATTCTTACCGTGGTTTGACTTATGGCTTGTCAGCGATCAATCGTAATATCGAAAATAAAGCCACAAAAGTAACCAGTAATGATACTGAGTATATGCTGACATTATCATTGCCATTGTCGTTTAAGAAAAGCTCAGCCAACTTAAACTCAATCATGACGCAAGATAATGCGACAGTGGGTGTGAGTGGTGTGGTTGGTGATCGCTTTAACTATGGTACGTCTGTATCGACGCGTTATGGCGACAATCCAAGTGCTAACTTGAATGCACAGTATCGTACAAACTATGCAACTGTAGGTGGTTCTTATAGTGTTGCTGATGGTTATGAACAAGCAATGTTGACAGCACGTGGTAATATTGTTGCACATCCCCAAGGCGTATTGTTTGGACCTGATCAAGGTCAAACCATGGTCTTGGTTTATGCTCCTGAAGCAGCAGGTGCAAAAGTCAATAATGCGACCGGTTTAAGTATCAATAAATCAGGTTATGCCGTTATTCCATATGTGACACCTTATCGTTTAAATGACATTACACTTGATCCAGAAGGCATGTCTGCGGATGTTGAGTTGGATGGTACCAGCCAACGTATCGCCCCTTATGCAGGTTCAATTTCACAAGTCAGTTTTGTGACTAAACTGGGTAAGGCAATTTATATTCACAGTATGAAAGAGAATGGTGACACGCTACCTTTTGCAGCAGAAGTATATGATACAAAAGGGGAAAATGTCGGTATGGTTGCGCAGGGCAGTATGGTTTACTTGAGAACCAATACCACGGCAGATACAGTAACGGTTAAATGGGGCGAAAATGCCGATGAGCAATGTCGCATTCAGTATGATGTTTCGGCGCAAGCAGCAGACAAAAAGCAAACCATGATCATGGCGGAAGGTGTGTGTCAATGAACTATAAAGTTTTAAACAGTGTATTCCTGCTTTTAGCTGGAGCAGTCAGTTCAGGGGCTTATGCTGCTTGTATACCTGATCGAGGGTTCTCAACAGTAGATGTCAGTATGGCAGTAGGACGTGTGGTTGTTCGACCAAGCGATGCTGTTGGCAAAGTTTTGAAAAAAGCGTCTTTTCCAATCAAACCGAATGGGTCAACCTATAGTTGTGGCAGTTCTGGTACGCTTGAGGCAGTTCATACTCAAAATTATTCATTGAGCCCTATCGGTAATTCTGTTTTTAATACCAATATTGATGGTATTGGTATCCGTTTATATCGAGAAGCACCGTCAGCTCCAGGTTTTGCTGATTATTATCCTTACCGACGTACTGCAACGGGTAGACGTGTTTTGGCTGAAGGTTTTTTTATTGTTGAAATTGTAAAAACTGGAACTTCTACAGGCTCGGGTGCACTGGTTCCGGGTACATATAGTAGCTATCGTTCAGCAGATCGCCCAAACCCACCTTGGTTAACCAGTACAGTTTATGGCAATGCCATTACCATTGCTTCGTCTTCATGTGAAATATTAGGTAATATCAATAAAACGGTAAACCTTCCAACCGTGAATAAAGCTGATTTCAAAGGTGTCGGTTCTACCCAAGGCGAACAAGCATTTGACCTGAACATTTTATGTAATGGCGGTAAAAATCCAACAGGTTATGAAGAAACCAATAAAATTAGCCTAAGTTTTGATTATGATGCGGTGAGTAGTAGCCTGCAAAATGTACTTGCCAATACTAACGCTACTGGAACCAGTGCTTCAGGTGTGGGCGTACAGTTGCAATCTCAATATAAAAATGCCAATCGTGTGATTGCTAAAAATGACAAGCTGGAATTGGGTACTTTAAAGTCAAATGACAACATTCAATACAATGTTCCAATGACTGCACGTTACTATCAAACAGCAACCAAAGTGACCCCCGGAAAAGTCCGAGCTATGGCAACCGTCACAATTGAATATGATTAATTGAAGTAAATCATATTTTACTTCAATTATTTTTTTATTTATCCACTGGATAATCTTGTATTAATAATGAGGTTATGTAATTAATTAACTACACCATTTCTTTAAAGGGGATTGAGATGGAGTTAATTAAAAAATTAGCCTTTTTATTAATAACATTTAGTATATCGATTTTAAGTTTAAATGCATCTGCTGAGGAGATCATGTTTTACGGGGATATAGTAGAATTTACCTGTGAAAGAGATTCAAATAATTCAAATTGCAAAATGATTGATAGCACTGTTGAAGCGATTAAAAGCAAAGCAAACGTTGATAGCCTTAGCTTTAACAGCTTGATTGAAAAGCAAGGCAATAGCATGGTTCACCTCAATATAGAAGATTTAGAAAGTGATCTACATAAAATATTGGTTGTGGATTATTACTAAATAGAAATTATGTTAATTGCATCACGTTTATTTTAATATTTATATTATGTTTGGCTTTAAATATGGTTTAGTTTTTAATTAGATTATATTTAAAGCGCTTTTTAATATATTTGTTGAAGTAAACATTATTGAATCGGTGGAACTATTCTTTTTAAAATATCCATAAAAGTTTTTAAAATAATATTAACATTTTTGCCTTTATGTGTAATAAGACATATAGGTGTACTATAATGCATAACATTTTGCATAATAGGTTTCATAAAGCCATCTACGACCCATTTTCTCGCATAGTGATCGGGTAAAAAACCAATAAATTTACCAGTCAGTATAAGAAAAGCGATTCCTTCTCGATCACTTGCAGTAGCAGAACAGTTTAATAACTGATGTAACTTCATTGCTTCTGGGCTAATGGCATAGTTTGGAAGCACTGTATTCCATTGCTTGAGGTCTTTTGGGTTGATTTTACCTGTGTGGTTGAATAAAGGATGATTTTCCCCACAATATAAAAATGAGTTTTCTTGATATAAATGAAAGTAATCCAATCCTGACAGTGGACTGACCAAGGGGATGGCACCTGCATGTAAACGGTTATCTAAAACACGACATTCGATATCGGACAATGTACTCATGCTGATATTGATCACCACTTCTGAATTTTCTTCAGCGAGTTGCGCCAAAGATTTGGTGATATAAGCACTTTGCATGGTGACCAGATTATTAATGATTCCAATGTTGAATTCACCTTTCAATTGATTGTGCATTTGATTGATTTTGGCACGAAAGTCTTCAATCGAGGCGGTCAACATTTCAATATATTGTAAAACCTCACGCCCTTCATCGGTGAGCGCAAAGCCCGCTCGCCCTCGTTGGCAAAGCCGAATACCTAAACGATTTTCAAGATCACTCATATGTAAACTAATCGCAGATCGGCTAATGCCAAGGATACTTTCAGCAGCAGTAAAGCTGTGGCAATCGCATACTGTTTTAAAAATTTTAAGCAACTTTATATCAAAATCAGTCACTTGGTTTAATTTTTTTGGTTTCATTTAGTTTTACTTTTTTATATCTAAACTCAAGATAATTTGAATTTATCAAAACTATATCGCTTTGTACACTCAAGACATAACCCTAAAACAAGAAGAGTGATTATGTTTGAGATCGATACATCAACTGACCGTGACTATGCAGCGGAAGCAAGTCAATCCAATACGCAGATGAATTTGAACTATCAAGCTTACTGGATGCCGTTTTCTGCAAATCGTAATTTTCATCAAGACCCACGTATGATCGTTGGGGCACAAGGATCATATTTAATTGATAACCATGGGCGTGAAATTTATGACTCATTGTCAGGTTTATGGACCTGTGGTGCAGGGCATACGAGAACTGAAATTCAACAGGCAGTCAGTCAACAGCTGGCGAAATTGGATTATTCACCGGCGTTCCAGTTTGGTCATCCTCTGGCTTTTCAATTGGCTGAAAAAATTATTCAGCATATGCCTGAAAAACTACAACATGTTTTCTTTACTGATTCAGGTTCAGAATCCGCAGATACCGCGATCAAAATGGCACGCGCGTATTGGCGAATTCAAGGAAAACCAAGTAAGACCAAATTGATTGGTCGAGCACGTGGTTATCATGGGGTAAACGTTGCAGGTACCAGTTTAGGTGGCATTGGCGGGAACCGCAAAATGTTTGGGCAATTGATGGATGTTGATCACTTGCCTCATACTTTACAATCCGATTTGAGCTTTACCAAAGGCTGTGCAGAAACTGGTGGCGTAGCGTTGGCGGATGAATTGCTCAAGCTGATTGAGTTGCATGATGCTTCTAATATTGCAGCAGTGATTGTAGAACCAGTGTCTGGCTCGGCAGGCTGTATTGTGCCACCTACAGGGTATCTACAACGCTTAAGAGAAATCTGTGATCAACATGATATTTTACTTATTTTCGATGAAGTCATTACGGGTTTTGGACGTATCGGAAAATGGACTGCGTCGGAATATTTTGGGGTGAGCCCAGATATATTGACCTTTGCTAAACAAATTACCAATGGTGCAATTCCTTTAGGTGGCGTGGTGGCGAGCCATGAAATCTATGATGCCTTTATGCAACAAGATCTGCCTGAACATGCGGTTGAATTTACCCACGGCTATACCTATTCAGCGCATCCAGTGGCTTGTGCTGCAGCATTAGCAACCTTGGATGTTATCGAAAAAGAAAACTTAATTTCTCAGTCTGCAATTTTAGCGCCAAGTTTTGAAAAACTGATTCATGAATTAAAAGGTGCACCTCATATTCTTGATATTCGTAACTGTGGATTAATCGGTGCCTTACAATTAGCCCCTCGTGATGGAGATGCGACAATTCGTGGCTTTGAAATAGGAATGAAGTTGTGGAAAGCAGGCTTTTATGTTCGCTTTGGTGGTGACACCATTCAATTTGGACCGATGTTTAACAGTACCGAAGCACAGCTGTCTCGATTAATGAATGCTGTTGGAGATACCTTATACCAAGTGAAATAAGTTTTGTAGATGAAATCAAAGCTCATGGAAAATGACGATCGACAAGGAAAAGTGATGAATAATTTAGAAAATTTTAGTCCAGCATCATCAGATACAGGTTTTACAGAAACAATCGAAACGGTTGATGTCGTTGGACATTTTATTCAAGGTGGTCTGGTTGCTAAGACCACCAGAAAACAAGCTGTGTATCATCCAGCAACAGGTCAGGTTAGCAAACAGGTGGCACTTGCTGATACTGCACTGGTCAATCAAGTCGTTGAGCTTGCGCAACAAGCATTCCCGGAATGGCGTGATACACCTGTGATTAAGCGAGCGCGAGTAATGTTTAAGTTTAAACAATTACTTGAAGAAAACGCGGATAAACTCTGTGAATTAATTGGACAGGAACATGGCAAAATTTGTCATGATGCCAAAGGTGAATTGCAACGTGGCATTGAAAATGTTGAATATGCTTGTGGAGCACCTGAATTTTTAAAAGGTGAATTTTCAAAAAATGTCGGTCCAGATATTGATTCATGGAGCGAATTTCAACCTTTAGGTGTGGTTGCTGGAATTACCCCATTCAATTTCCCTGCGATGGTGCCACTGTGGATGTTTCCAATGGCAATTGTCTGTGGCAACTGCTTTATTCTGAAACCCTCAGAAAAGACTCCATCCGCAGCCCTATATTTAGCTGAATTGTTGAAACAAGCGGGTTTACCAGATGGTGTGTTCAATGTGGTCAATGGTGATAAAGAAGCAGTCGATGCTTTGCTCCATCATCCAAAAGTACAAGCCATGAGTTTTGTTGGTTCTACCCCGATCGCTGAATATATTTATCGTACAGCAACCTCAACAGGCAAACGTTGTCAGGCATTAGGCGGTGCAAAAAATCATGCCATTATCATGCCCGATGCGGATATTGATAATGTAGTCAACTCGTTGTTGGGTGCCGCTTTTGGCTCATCTGGTGAGCGTTGCATGGCATTGTCTGTCGCTGTGGCAATCGGTGATGAGGTTGCCGATCTTGTGATCGAAAAACTCAAACTGGAAATGCAACAGTTAAAGTATGGACACTATGCCGATGAGCAAAATGACTTTGGACCGCTCATTACACAAGCACATAAAGAGAAAGTTCAAGCTTTTATCCAAAGTGCTGAACAACAAGGTGCTAAAATTGTTGTGGATGGACGCAATGCGAAGCCATTAGGTTATGAAACAGGTTTTTTTGTTGGTCCTACTTTGATTGATCAAGTCTCATCAAAAATGGTCAGCTATCAACAAGAAATTTTTGGTCCTGTTTTACAGGTGATCCGCGTAGCAACCATGCAAGAGGCGATGCAATTGATTAATGAGCATGAGTATGGAAATGGGACTTGTATCTATACACGCGATGGAGAAGCTGCCCGTTATTTTACCAACCATGTTCAAGTAGGCATGGTGGGCGTAAATGTACCATTGCCTGTACCAGTCGCATACCATAGTTTTGGTGGTTGGAAGCGTTCATTGTTTGGTGACTTATATGCTTATGGTCCAGACGGTGTGCGTTTTTATACGCGTCGCAAGACCATTACCCAACGTTGGCCTTCAGCTCAAATCCGCGAGTCCAAACAATTTGCAATGCCAACTTTAAATTAGCGTTGCGATCCAGAGAGAAAATCCTTGGTTTTCTCTCTTTATTTTTAATAGGAATTTAAAAATGTAATTCACAGTTTTATAAAAGCATGACCATTTTCCAAAGCGTTGTGACAAAGCTCAGATTTGAAATGGAAACTGCTGCTGATTATTTTAAGGAATAAAATATGAATAGTGCAAAAACAACAAAACTAGGTGAAGGACTTTCCAACCGACATATCACGATGATTAGTATCGGTGGTGTAATTGGTGCAGGTTTATTTGTTGGTTCTTCTGCTGCAATTGCAAAGGCGGGTCCTGCTGCTGTACTTGCTTATATTATTACCAGTGTGATCGTTTTTTTAGTGATGCGCATGCTTGGAGAAATGGCCGTAGCTCAACCAGATACAGGTTCTTTTTCTACCTATGCACGTAAAGCGATTGGTCCTTGGGCAGGTTTTACTGTTGGATGGTTATATTGGTGGTTTTGGGTCTTGGTGATCCCGATTGAAGCGATTGCAGGTGCTGAAATTTTACATGCTTGGTTTCCACAAGTCTCCAGTGCGATTTATGCTTTTGCATTTATTATTTTACTGAGTCTTGCCAACTTCTTTAGCACAAAAAGTTTTGGCGAGTTTGAGTTCTGGTTTGCTTTAATCAAAGTGATTGCGATCTTGTTGTTTATTGTGATTGGTGCAACAGCAGTATTTGGACTTTGGCCTTTGGCTCGAGATGTAAGTGGTGTGGGAAATTTATTTTCCAATGGTGGATTTATGCCTCATGGCATGGGCGGTGTGTTGTCAGCGATCCTAATATCTGCATTTTCATTTTTTGGTATTGAAATCCTCTCTATCGCAGCAGCCGAATCAAAAAAACCACAGGAAAAAATTAAACGTGCGACCAATTTAGTGCTCTATCGTATTATTTTATTTTTTGTTGTTTCGATATTTCTTGCCGTGGCCTTGGTCGATTGGCGTTCACCCGACTTACAAAAGTTAGGTACATTTCAGTATGTATTAGTGAGCCTAAATGTCCCTCAAACTAAATTGATTATGGATATGGTGGTGTTCATTGCGGTTGCGAGCTGTATGAATGCGGCGGTTTATACTTCTTCAAGAATGCTGTTTGCTTTGGGAGCACGCAACGAAGCACCAAGACTGGTTACTCAAATTAATGGTTCGGGTGTACCAACAATTGCAGTATTTGCTTCGACTTTTATTGGCTTGATTTGTTGTGCTGTGAATTATATGTTCCCAGGACAGGTTTTTGGCTTCTTACTGTCAACTACAGGCTCTATTGCTCTGGTGGTTTACTTGGTGATCGCTGTTTCGCAATTGCGTTCACGACATCAGTTGGAAAAAAGGGGCGCGCAGATTAGCTTTAAAATGTGGATGTTCCCTTGGCTGACTTGGTTTGTAATTGCCATCATCATGAGTGTGTTGTCTTATATGTTTTTATCACCGCAGTACAGTTATGAAACAACCTTGTCCTTGGGTGTAACTTCTATCGTAGTGATATGTGGTGTACTGGTGACCCGTAAGAATAAAACAACCAAAAGAGTAGTCGTACAAGTAGATTAGAGAATTTGCTCCAGTTTGTTCAAAAGATCAAACATTGCTAAAGTGATTTAATTGAGCTGTCAGAATTTATCCACTTTGAAGCCTCTATTTGTTGGCTGATAAAGTGGATAAATTTAATTTAAAAAATAATTTGATTCGTTCAATCAATTGTAGGGATATTCTTGAGTGTTTCTACCCACCATTGACCAAAGCTTGGATATGTTGAAGGAAATTTGCTTCAGCACCTGCAGCATTCACATGATCAAAATATTGATACCAACCACTGTCACGAATACCATCAAGGAGTGCTTCGCGCGCTTGCGAATTGGAAAAACGCCAAATTCCTAAATATTGATGAGCTGTACTTTGGTCAATTGGAGAAATGGTTTCCGTCAGAGTCAAAACTTCAACCCCCATACTTGATAAGTTTCCTAAAGCCTCGCCAACTTTACTCAGATATTCCAATCGTTGTTCATTTGGAAGTGTCTGCCAAGTGGTCTTTGGTGTATATAATTCAACAAGATAATGATACATATAATTTTTCCTTTCTTCGGTGGTTTTAAAATTTTAATTGTGCGTGATTTGATTTTGATGTTTTAAGCTTCTTTTTCATGAATCAGGTTTTGACTCACTTTTTCCAAAAGCGAAGTGAGCTGTATGCGTTCTTGTATCGTTAAGTTGCCAAAAATCTGTGCAATCCAACGACTATGTTGTTCAAACACAGTTTTCGCTGTTTGTTTGCCTTGCTTGGTCAGATGAATCTTTAAAGCACGTCGGTCATCATGGTCAGCATGACGTATGATGAGTTCATCCCGTTCTAATCCATCCAACAAACCAGTCACTGTTGCACGCGTAATACCTGCTTTATCAGCAATATCTTTTGGAGCTAAACCTTGTGGTGATGCATCTAATAAGAATAGAACGATAAAACGACCTTCGGTTAAACCATGTGGGGCAAGTTGCATTGCACAGTCATGATCAATCAAAGATGCGAGTGAAAGGGTTTGAAAACATAGTTTTATACTTTCAAGGTTCGCAATGTTTTGTTTGCTCGCTTCATCCAAGAGGGCTCGGTATTTTTGTTCTAGCTTCATTTTATTAGCTACCATATAGTATGGTGGCTAACTATATGCATCATATCAAATATTGTCAACTTAATTGAGTCAATGTTTAGTTAAATTTTAGTCAAAAAATATTGATGAAATTGTTGAATTTTTATTTAAAAAATAAATTTAAAATGATGTGTTTTAAGTTTTTTATAAAGATATTTTTGATAATCAAATTTTGATGATTGAATAAAAGTGGGTGATTGGATTGCTTTTTTGATCTTTATTTTTTTGGAGTCTAGAAATCAGTCAAAATAGATATTTGCTAAAGTGGATCAAAAACAATCATGGATAGAGTAATTAAAAGCTTAGAAAATTTGACAGATCTTTTTTACAATTAATATAAATCAATTAGAACAGAATAGACTGAAACCCTTGGAATGGGCATATCTTTAAGCTCATGACTAGGTGTTAGATACGATTCAAGATATGCCCTGAGTTCAATAATGACTAAGAATATGTCAATAACTTAGCATTTCTATATTTTATTTAAAGGGCTAAATTTAACGATATTAAAAGTCAGTTTTTCATGTAAAATTATTAGAAATTTAAATAAAAATGATTATAATTGCGATTAAATTTTTTTGGCTGTTGTTTAATGCAATTTAATAAATCCTCCCTGACATTTTCTGTGCTTGCCATCATGGCAAGTACTGCCTATGCACAAACTGAAGTTGGTCTTGAACAGCATGCAGATACTCAGAAACTCCCCACCATTACGGTTCAAGCAGAAAATAATCAGCAGCCTTATGCAGCAAAAACAGCAAATGCTGTTTTAAGATCGAATACGCCTTTATTTGAAACAGCTCAGTCGATTAGTGCAATCGGTCAGCAACAGATTGAACAAAAGCAAGCGAAAACTGTGGCTGAGGCATTGGAAGGTGTGGCAGGGGTCACGTCAGGACAATATGGTCGCCGTGGGTGGGATGACTTTATTATTCGTGGGCAGATTTCAAGTTCGCAAACTTTTATTGATGGTCTACGGATACAGGCATCTGATAATGTTTTGCGTGCTGAAGATATTTCGGGTTTAGAATCCATCGAAGTAGTCAAAGGACCAACTTCCGTAGGCTTTGGACTTGCCTTGCCTGGAGGACTGGTAAATTTAACGACTAAGCGTCCACAAGCTGAAACAGCCTATAAAGCAACACTGAGTTATGGAAGTTATGGTTTAAAAGAAGGGACATTTGATCTTAACTATGCACCCAATAATAGTGCAAAAGGTGCTTTTCGAGTTGTCGGACGAGTATCTGATCAGGATGACCCTACAGATCATGTTTATTTTAAAAATCAATATATCGCACCATCTTACAATTTTGACTTAGGTGATAAAAACGATCTTTCTGTCATTGCCAGTTATCAACATCGTGAATATATTCGTCAACAAGGTATTCCATATAGCAAAGGCAATTATAAAAACTATCCATCAAGCCTATTTTTTGGTGAACCTGATCATGGTTATGATGTTGGTGTTTATCGTCTCGGTGCAAATTATGCCCATTATTTTGACAATGACTGGGTGTTTAAACAGAACTTTGCCATTACTAAAACAGATACACAGGGTAATCCGATATTGGCATCGGGAAGCAATACATTACCAACAATTAAACGTGCAATTAACAACCAAGATAAACAGGACTTGAACTATACCTTAGACAACAATTTGCAACGTAATTTTGATCTTGGAAAGGTCAATTATGATGTGATGATTGGGGTCGATATGATGCGTGAACGAAGTGATTATGCACGTCGAACAGATACCATTAATGCTTTTAATGCAGATCGTCCTGTCTATGGAATCACCAGCACAAAATTAGGTTCGCCAACTCAAGCATTGACTTATAGTCAGTACGCAGGGCTCTATCTCCGCAATACCATTAAGGTGGATGATCATTGGATTATCGGGCTATCAGGTCGTCATGATTGGACACAAATCGAAATTGAAAATGTTTTAAAAAATACCAGCACTAAGAATTCAGATCGTGCATTTACTGGTAGTGGTTCAGTGATGTATCGTATCAATGATATGTTTGCTCCTTACATCAGCTACTCTACTTCATTTATGCCTGTGACCGATGTAGGAGAAAATGGACAATTACTGAATCCTGAAAAGGGTAAACAAGCCGAGGTTGGTGTTAAATTACAAGCACTTGATCAGCGTTTACAAGGTTATGTTGCCTATTATGATTTAACCCGCAGAAATGTCACAGAAACAGATGCTTCAGGAAATTTTTCGATTCAAACAGGTGAACAAGTCACTAAAGGGTTTGAAGCTGAAATAGCAGCAGCAATCACCAATCAATGGAATATTTCAGCGAATTACAGTTATATCCCAACGGCAAAAGTGACTGAAAGTGTGATCAGCAGCGACATTGGTAAGCGTAGTAACCATGTGCCTAAAAATGCCAGTTCATTGTCAACTCAATATTATTTTAGTCCAGATAAATTAGGTTGGAATATTGGTGCTGGCATTCGTTATCAAAGTTCTCGAACTGCACAACGTAATGCTGACTTCGTCTATCTACCAAGTTATGCATTATTTGATGTCAATGCAGGATATGAGGCTAAAAATTGGGGTGCAGGGCTGAGTATTAAAAACTTATTTGATCGAGAATATCTAGCTGGAACGACACCGAATGCTCAATTGGTCAATTGGGGTGATCCAATGATGGTGCGCTTGAATGTGAAGTTTAAGTATTAAATAAAAGGCTATTTTCTAAATATAACGCATTATTTTAGTATTCAACTCAGTGGGTATACCTAAAACATATACACACTTTGTATTTGAGCATTCAAAAATTTAGTTAGCCTGTTATAAAAATATTTTTTGATTGAGTTATACATTGATTTTTGGAACATTTGAATGAACACCATTTTCAATTAAACATTGTCGTAAAATACTAAATGTAAAAGTCATATCTTGTTCTTGAACACAAGCAAAACCAAGTAATAACCCTTGCTGAATAGGTGTATGAGTACCTGAATAATATTGTGAAAGTGGACGAACATTAATACTGCGAGAAAGTGCTAATCTGCAGATTTCAACATCATTCGCATGTTCAGGTAATTTAAGAACCAAGTGTAAGCCTGCATCATGATTATATTCATGTAAAAATTCTTCACCTAAATAACGATGAATCAGTTCAATCAGGTATTTGTGCCTTTTAGCATAAAGTAAACGCATACGACGAATATGTGCAGCATAATGACCTTCAACAATAAATTCAGCCAAAGCCTGTTGTGTCAATAAGTGTCCTCCCCGATATAGTTCTGCTGATATTGTTCGGAGGGGATGTACAAGTTGTTTAGGAACCACCATATAACCAATACGTAGAGCGGGATAGATCGTTTTACTAAAGGTTCCTATATATATGACGGGTGTATTTTCTTCTAAACCTTGCAATGAAGGATAAGGCTGACCTGAAAAGCGAAATTCACTGTCATAATCATCTTCGATGATCCAGCTATTGTACTTCTTTGCGATATCCAGCAATTTTCTTCGTCTCGATAAGCTTAAATGTGAGCCTAATGGATATTGATGTGAAGGCGTAACAAAAATCAATCGAGGAGTGATCTGGGGTTGTTCTTTCGGGATAATCCCCTCAGCGTCTACAGGAATTGGGGTAATAGATAAGCCATTGATACGAAGAATGTTTTTTGCACCCCAATAACCTGGATCCTCAATCCAAACCTCATCGTTCAAATCACACAAGGCACGAGATATAAGATCAACAGCTTGATGAATACCTTCTGTAATAATAATTTGATCAGTTTCACAATTGACTGAACGAGCAATCTTTAAATATTCAGCAAGCGCCTGTCGCAATTCAATACATCCACCTGCATTACTATAGATCAAATTTGAGATTTCAGGCTGGCGACTGAGGCGTGATTTAATACGATTAAATTCAACATGTGGAAATTCAGTGACATCAGGTACACCAGGAACAAAAGCACCCCATTGATAAGGGGATGCAGCTGCATGTTCAAGTAAGCCTACAGCACGGTCAGAAAGTGTAAAATTTGGCTCAATTTTGGCTGTTGAGATGGAAGTAGGTGTTGAACCAACCTCAATATAGTGATCTGGTAAGGTTTCAGATACCCAAGTTCCGCGTCCGGTATGCGCTTGTATATAACCTTCAGCTCGTAATTTTTCATAAGCATTTAATACAGTATTACGTGAAACATTAAGTTCATTTGCTAAATCGCGTGAAGCTGGAAGGCGAGTATTGGGTGAAAGAACGCCTTCTAAAATAGCATCTCTCAAACAATTAAAAACTCGAGTGGGTAACGTACCTTCACAGGTTTCTTGTAAATGTTGTAATAGATAGTCTGCTAATAGCGTATGCAATTGACTCTCTCCTTGAGCCCTAAAATGGTCTCTTTATTTGTTATAAAAGATACGCATTAATTCAAAATTATGCATTTGCGTGTTATTTCCATATCGTTTGTTTAAAGCTATTTAAATGCCGAATATTTTATTATTTTTATAATACAGCCATTAAATGGATACATAGCATATTGCAATAAATGTTCGTAAACAGCAAGCAAACTCTGGTAGTGTTGAAATAATACATTATCCAAGTCATCTAATTTTGCTGTTTTTCTATTTCATTATTGAGTACATAATTGGAGCGCTTTAACTGGCTTATCTTTTTGATGGTTTAAATGGTACCCATTATTTAATTAAATTGGTTCTCGGTTTTATTTTTAAATGAACGAAAATAAAAATTCAAAATAATTATCGACTCAAGGAATAAGTCAATGATAAAAAATACAGTGATGCTTGGGGTTTTCGCATCAACAATTGTCTCAAGTCTTAATGCCAAAGCGATTGAGGATAAGATATTAAAAGATCAGTTTGTGATCAGTGGCTCACTTTCATTTTTAACAGAATATTATTGGCGAGGAGCAACGCAAACACAAGGTAAACCTGCAGTTCAAGGTATTCTAAGAATGGATCATGATACAGGTGTATATGCACAAATTTTTGCATCAAATATACAGCTTGGAATTGGAAGTAGTTTAGAGTTTGATTATTTTCTTGGATATAATTATTCACTCAATGATCACTTAAAATTAAATTTACAGTATTTGGATGTGAACTATCCTGGCAAAGACAAAACTTTGCCACAGGTGGATTTTGAGGAATATTCACTCGGGTTAGCTGCTTCAGATTTATTGCGTAGCGATGATCAACTGGACTTTTCGTTTTATTATTCACCTGACTACACTTTAGAAACGGGGAAAATGTTACGTTACGAAGCGGGTTACCGCTTTCCAATCAATTCAAAGTGGGGAACTTATACTCAAATTGGATATAATAAATTTTCCAGTCTAGATGCGTATGCACGACTTTGGGACACGGATAAAAAGAAATATTTTTACGACTATAAAGTTGGAGTTGACTTAAGCTTTCAGAATTTTATTTTTGATTTGTATTATGCTGATGCAAATATAAATAAAGCTTTATCAAATGCAGATTCTACTGTGGTATTTAGTTTAAGTAGGATGTTTTAAATGGGTGATAAATTTAATATGTTTTAAAAATAATGATTTTATTTGCAATCTTATGGGTTAGTTAATTTTATATTTTTGTGTGAAAAATGACTCAAGAATGGGTTGGTTTATTATAAGATTATTTTAATTTGTTATATTTTTTCAACAGTATTTTATATGCTAAATAGTCTTTTAGTGCCAGTTAATTACACGTTTGTAATATAATTTTTTTTGCTTGTTATTTTTAAATTGGTTCCTAAAAATGTAATGGAATTGGTACTCGTTTTTAATCTAATTATCTTTCAAAGTACATATTAAGCTAATTCTAAAAATATTTAAAAAGGATGAATAAAAAATGAGAGTAAATGCAGAGCGATTATGGCAAATGCTGATGGAAATGGCAAAAATTGGCGCCACTGACAAAGGTGGAAATACACGTCTTGCACTGAGCGATCAGGATATTTCTGGACGAAACTTACTTTTAGAATGGGCAAGAAAAATTAATCTTTCAGTACATTATGATGAAATAGGGAATCTAATTTTACGCCGTTCAGGTCAAAATGATGAGCGATTGCCCATTGTAATGGGAAGTCATTTAGATACTCAACCTAAAGGTGGACGTTTTGATGGTATCTATGGTGTTTTAGCTGGAATGGAGGTATTGCAACGGCTTACAGAGGAGAACATCACAACATCTCATCCGCTTGAACTTATCGTGTGGATGAATGAGGAAGGGGCGAGATTTACACCAGCGATGATGGGCTCAGCGACATTTGTTGGAATATTACCTAAACAACAAGCCTATGATACGACTGACAAACATGGTATCTCAGTATATGAAGAGCTCATACGTACCCAGCAATTGGGTAAATATCCGTTGGCGCGCCCATTTCAAGCCTATTATGAAGCCCATATAGAACAAGGACCAGTGTTAGAAAACAATCAAATTGCAATTGGTGTTGTGACTGGTGGACAAGCGATTCTTTGGTTAGATGTCGAGACCAAAGGTAAAGCTGCGCATGCAGGCACCACGCCTATGAATATGCGCAAAGATACCATGGTGGGTACTGCTGAAATGATTGTTGCATTAGAGCAACATATTTTAGAGAAGTTTCCACAAGGCTTAGTGACCTTTGGTGAAATGCAAGTTGCAAACTCTTCACGCAATACTATTCCGGGGCATCTTCAATGGACCATTGATTTACGTCATCCAGAGGATGACATATTAAAGGCAATGGAAGTTGCAACGCGTAACATCTTACAGTCATTCGCTATTCAAAGAGGCTTAGAGCTTCGGATTTCACAGCATTGGCTCAGTCCAGCCACTTATTTTGATGCTATGTGTGTTGGTACGGTTCAAGATGCAGTAGATCAACTGGGTTATAGCCATCAACCGATTGTCAGTGGTGCAGGTCATGATGCAATTAATATTGCAAAACATTGCCCAACCACCATGATTTTTATTCCTTGTATTGGTGGTTTAAGTCATAACGAAGCTGAGGATGTGCATTTCAAAGATGCAAGCCAAGGAGCTGATGTTTTACTCAATGCAATTCTAAATTATGACCAAAAGTGTGCAGGATCAATGCGACAAAAACAAACAGAAGCAATTTAACAATTCTAACAAGACGCAAAATGTAAGAAATACAGGATTTTAAAACGAAGTATTTTGATGAAAAAGGATAGATCATTATGAACTCTAAATTACCCGTTGCAATCGATATTCAAGAGATTTGGCAAAAAGATAAAGATCATGTGATTCACCCATGGACAGATTTTTCGACCTTTCAAGATGAAGGTTCTTTAATCATGTCTAAAGGTGAGAATGCTTATGTATATGACGCTCATGGTAATAAATACCTTGATGGTATAGGTGGATTATGGTGTGTCAATATTGGATATGGTCGAAAAGAAATTGCAGATGCGGTTGCCGAACAAATCATGCAATTGCCTTACTATTCACCATTCGGTCATCAAACAACAGTACCCGCTGCAAAACTTGCCGCAAAGTTGGCTGAGTTGGCACCTGGAAATTTAAATCATGTCTTTTACGGCTGTGGTGGTTCAGTCGCAAATGATACGGCGGTGCGTTTAATTCACCATTATTTTTATCAAATTGGCAAACCTTCTAAGAAAAAATTGATTGCTCGTAAAGATGCTTATCATGGCAGTACTTATATCAGTATGACACTTACTGGAATCGAAGCAGACCACGTTGGATTCGAAATTCATAATGAACTGGTTCATCACGTTTCGTGCCCAAATCCATACCGCAAGCCAGCATCACAGTCGATGGAAGATTTTTGTGATGAAAAAGTCAAAGAATTAGAAGATACAATTTTAGCGTTGGGTCCAGATAATGTCGCAGCTTTCTTTGCTGAACCTATTATGGGAGCAGGGGGAGTAATTGTCCCGCCAGAAGGTTACCACGTTAAAACCTTGGCTATTTGTAAAAAATATAATGTTTTATATGTCTCGGATGAAGTGGTTACTGGATTTGGTCGTCTAGGTCATATGTTTGCTTCTGAAGCCGTTTTTGGCATTGTCCCAGATATTATTACCTGTGCAAAAGGTTTGTCTTCAGGATATTTGCCTTTAGGCGCGACAATTATTTCAGATGAAATTTATGATGCGATAAGTAAACCACATCATGACGGAGGATTATTAACGCACGGTTTTACTTACTCAGGGCATCCTGTCAGTTGTGCAGCTGCGCTTAAAAATATTGAAATTATTGAAAATGAAAATATTTGTGAACATGTCCAAGATATGGGCTGCTACTTCGAAGAACAATTGAAGACTTTAGATGATCTAGAAATTGTAGGAGAAGTACGTGGTAAAAAATTCATGATGTGCATAGAAAATTTACGTGATAAGCAAACTAAAGAACTATTTGATCGTTCTGTAGGTGTGGGGAAGCGTATTGCCAATCATTGTCAAAAACTCGGTTTAATTGTACGTCCTGTAGGACATATGAATGTCTTATCACCGCCATTAATTTTAACACGCGAACAAGTTGATTTTATTGTGCAAACTCTACGACGAGCAATTCAAAATACGATTCAGGAATTAAAGTCTGAAGGCTATTTATAAATATATCGTTGTTTTTCAATTTTATTGGTCGATCAACCTGTCCAAAGTGAATGTTGATCGCCCAATGTGAACATGCTAAAGAAGTAGCGCGAAAAACGTAAAAAAACAACTAATTGAATGATTTATAGTTTTTAAAAAAATACCAAAAAGTGAATGCCTAAAAGTGTATCGAAAAATGGAGAGTCAGCAGATGCAGAATTATATCAATGGAAGGTGGCAAAACACCACAGGAACATCAGAAATTGAACTGATCAATCCCTGCAATGAACAAGTGTTAATGCGCTATTTCACTGCTTCGACACAAGATGTAGATGCTGCTGTATTAGCCGCTCATCAAGCGTTCCATAGTTGGAGTTTGACGACACCTTTAGAAAGAGCAGGTTGGTTAAACAAAATTGCGAACCAACTTGAAAAAGTACAATCTAAATTGATTGAACTTTCACATTTAAACAACGGTAAGTCATCTGAACAGGCACGAGTTGATGTTGAAAACAGTATTCATTGCTATCGCTATTACGCAGATTTAGTTCAAAAAATAGCATTTAGCCAAATTACGCAGTGTGAAGATGAGACTGAATTGATCCATCAAAAAAATCCAATAGGAGTTGTTGCACTCATCACTCCATGGAATTTTCCTTTAATTACCAGTGCATGGAAAATTGCGCCTGCACTTGCTGCTGGTTGTACTTTGGTTTTTAAGCCATCTGAGCTTGTTCCTTTACCTGAATATGAATTCACAAAGATGCTAGATGAAATCCAGTTTCCACAAGGTGTCTTTAACTTAATTTTAGCTGATGCGGTTGCTGCACAACATTTAGTTGCCCATGATGACGTTAATAAAGTCTCGTTCACTGGAAGTACAGAAGTTGGGATACATGTTATGCAGGCAGCTGCTCGATCAGTCAAACGTGTCACTTTAGAACTTGGGGGAAAATCACCCATTTTAATTTTACATGATGCAGATTTGGATGAAGCAGTAGATAAAGCATTAGGCGGGATGTTTTATAACAGTGGTCAAATGTGTTCAGCTACTTCGCGTTTATTGGTACATCAGTCAATTGCAGATCGCTTTTATCAAAAGTTCAAAGCAGCTGTTGAATCCATGACTCTAGGAGCTGATCTCGTTGGACCTTTGAGTATGGGACCAATCACCACGCAGAAACAATTGAACAAGATACAAGAGTATTTAATGATTGCGCAAAATGAAAAACTGCAATCTTTAATTGATTTGAATCAAATTCAGTTGCCGAAATTAGGATTTTTTATCAAACCTCATGTATTTATCGATGTGCCTACAGAAAGCAGACTTTGGAAAGAAGAAATTTTTGGACCCGTAATCTGTTGTCGAATTTTCGAAAGTGAAGAGGAGGCAATCAACTTAGCCAATGATTCAGATTTTGGTTTGGCTGCGACCATTATAACGGGTTCAGTTGCGCACGGTAAAACGCTTGCTAAGCGACTACGTTCAGGTCACATCTGGATTAATTCTTTTCAAATGATTCAACCCAACTCGTTATGGGGTGGATTCAAAAAAAGTGGTATTGGTCGAGAACTTGGAGAGTCTGGTCTCAGCGGTTATTTAGAAGAAAATGTGATCACAATTTAGTTTTTTAACACGTACCTGATTGAGAAAAGGACTTCTCTTTCAAGTACTCGATAGTCAATAAAAATCTACAAAAAGTATTTGCACGAATACAGGAGAAATATGCATGGAAAGCGAGAATAATCATAGAGGGCTTTCACTTTGGCAAGTCGTTGTAATCGGTGTGGCCTATATGGCACCCGCAACAGTGTTTGATACCTTTGGTATCATTTCAAGAGTCACTGAAGGTCGTGTACCTTTAGCTTATATGTTGGCATTGATCGCAATGTTGTTAACGGCTTTTAGTTATGCCCGTTTTAGTCGGTCTTCGCCAAAATCAGGTTCAGCCTACACTTATACCACTGAAACTTGTGGTAAGACGGCAGGTTTCTTTGTAGGGTGGTGCTCACTCATCGATTATCTATTGATTCCCCTCGTCAATGTTTTATTGGCATCATTTTATCTCAATGCCTTGATACCAGACGTATCTTACACGGGATGGGTGATCATCATGGTGGGACTTCTCACCTTGATTAATAGCTTTCGCATTAATATTCTTGCGAATTTCAGTTTTGTATTCATTGCTGCAACACTTTCAATGATGTTGGTTTTTATCTTTTTGGTTGTAACTGGGATTGGCAAATCAGAGGGGTATAGCAGTGTGATGACTTTAAGACCGCTTTTTAATGGTCATTTTGAATACCTGACCATACTGACCGGTGTTTCTTTGGTGTGTTTTTCTTATTTAGGTTTTGATGCGGTATCTACGTTGGCACATGAGAGCAAGAACCCAACCAAGACGATTCCTAGAGCAATTATGCTCACCACGTTATTGGGTGGTGTTATTTTTATTACAGTTTCATGGTTTGTTCAATTGTCATTTCCATCACTTGAGCAATTTAAAAAGCCAGATGAAGCATTACCTGAAATTGCTTTGTATGTGGGTGGTGTACTCTTTCAGTCAGTATTATTGACAGTACAAATTATGAATGCCTTTGCTTCAGGTTTGGCATCGCATGCCAGTGCTTCACGTTTGCTCTATATCATGGGGCGAGATGGAGTATTCAATAAAAGGATATTTGGTTCGGTAAATGCAAAATTAGGTACACCACTATATTCAATATTTTTTGTGGGTATTGTTTCTTTATTGGCAATTGTTATTGATTTAGCAACAGCTGTCAGCCTAGTGAGTTTTGGTGCATTAATCGCCTTTACCATGGTGAACTTTTCAGTATTTATGAAGTTTTTTGTGCTTCGTAAAGAGCGTGCAGGATTTAAAAACATTTTCTTGAACTTATTACTTCCTATGGCTTCAGTGTTGTCATTATTAGGATTGTGGTTGCATTTAGAAAAATCTGCATTGGAATTCGGTGCAATGTGGTTAGCTGCAGGAGCTTTATTATTGCTTTATAAAAAGTTGAGAAAGCAACCGATTTCTTTTGGTGCAACCACCTAAAATACTCAAACCTAACACTTCGAAAGATTTAAAAATGAAAATTGAATTAGATGAATCATTATTTCTAAGGATGAAATTGTCGTGGATAAACAAAATATGGAACACAAAATAAATACACCGAATCAAGATGGTTTTTGTATGCCAGGCGAATGGGCTACTCAACAAGCTGTATGGATGATTTGGCCATACCGTACAGATAATTGGCGTGCAAATGCTCAACCTGCGCAACATGCTTTTTCCCAAGTTGCGAAAGCAATTGCTCAAACAACGCCAGTTTTTATGGCAGTTCCAAGGGCTGAAATGTATAAAGCACGTGACCTCCTAACAGATCAGGTGGTGCTTGTTGAGATGGAGAGTGATGATGCATGGGCACGTGATACTGGTCCGACAATTGTGAAAAACATACAAGGTGAAAGGAAAGCAATTGACTGGGTATTTAATGCTTGGGGAGGAGAAAATGGAGGGTTATATTGCCCTTGGGATCGAGACCAGTTAATTGCAAGAAAAATTGCTGATATACATGGTTTTTCCACATATCCAACGCCTTTAGTGCTTGAAGGTGGTGCAATTCATGTTGATGGGGAGGGCACACTTTTGACTACAGCAGAATGTTTGTTACATCCAAATAGAAATCCTCATCTTAGCCACCATGAAATTGAGAAAATATTGACAGAATGTTTAGGTGTGACCCATTTTATCTGGCTACCTTTAGGTGTTTATAATGATGAAACGGATGGGCATGTCGATAATATGTGCTGTTTTGTTCGTCCTGGAGAAGTTGCTTTACATTGGACAGATGATATAAATGATCCGCAATATCTTCGTTCAGTTGCAGCATTAGAGGTGCTTAAAAATACCAAAGATGCTCAAGGAAGAAGCTTAAAAGTTTGGAAATTACCAGCACCCGGTCCACTCTATACTTATGAAAGTGAAACGATTGATATCGAAAAGGGAAATGCAATTGAACGTTTTGAAGGAAATCGTTTGGCTGGTTCTTATGTGAATTACTTGATAAGTAATCAACAGATTATTTTCCCGTTACTCGACCATAGGACTGATGAACAAGCGAAAGTGTTATTTCAAAAGATGTATCCTGACTATCTCATTACTGGTGTTCCTGCACGAGAAATTTTATTAGGTGGAGGAAATATTCACTGTATTACCCAACAGATTCCAGCTTAAAACTTATTGGAACAGCTATATCATTTTCTGATATAGCTGTTATTTCAGCATATAAATTTATAGTTAAAAACGACTTCGTTGTAGCGGTAATTCTATACATTCAATTAATAATATTTTTAGATGAAGTATTACTTTCTTTTCCTACACATTGAACAGCAATTGCTTTAATTTGTGATTGATCCAATTTTAAATTTTCCCACGCACACATCTGTTGCAATATCCATTCAAAATCTTCAGCTTTGGGTGCATCTTGCATTCCAAAAGATCGAATAATATTTTGAATCTTATAAAAGGCTTGGGTATGAATCAAATCAGAACAATTAAAACGGATAATTTCACTGCGTTCTAACATATCCCAGACCAGTTGTAGAGATTCAAGTGATCTCAAGTCTTGTTGTGCTTGTTGAATTGCAACTTCAAGTGCATGTAACGTATGAGGATGTGTTTGTGCCCATTCTTGCGTCGTTGCTAAAACTTTGTCTGCAACTTCAGGAATAATTTGCTTGCTTTCCGCAATGACCAGACCATGACCTTGAATTTGTGCTTGAATATTCCAAGGCTCACCAACACAAAAGCCATCAATCAGTTGAGTTGAAATGGCATCAACCATATAAGGTGGGGGGAGTGTTAACAATTGATGTGTTTTTGCAGTGTCTAAATCTGCCAAAGCTAACCATTCTCTTAAGCAATAGTGGTGAATAGACTGTTTAAATACATGCGCCAATTGGATTTGATGACCTTGTTTGATTGAATCAACAATTTTCCTTGCAGACTGTTGTGGTGTGTCTTGAGCAGAGATGTCTAAATCATAACAGAGCTTTTGACTCAAACTGATAAATGCGCGATTGGTGCTGAGTACTAATGTGCTTTGTAAAGGAATTCCCAATTGATCATTGCCTGTTGCAGCGGCTGGAAGCATTGCCGATAAACAATGTGCTGCATCTAAAAGACCAAAAGCCAAACGGTCACGCAGACTTGCCCAAGATGGCTCTTTGACCAATGTGACATTTAAACCTTGCGCCGTGAAATAGCCTTGATGCTGTGCCCAAAGGATTGCGGTACAGTCCAATAGTGGAATATAACCTAATTGAATATCAGTTTTTTCAAGTGCCTGCATAGGTTATTCCTTAAATTGGGATTGAAGCAACGCTTGAGCTTCAATTAATTTTCGTGCCATTTCGCCCATTGTCATGCGATGACTCATGGCATTTTTACGCAATAAACTGAATGCTTTTTCCTCTTCGATTCGATGCATGTGCATCAACATTACTTTGGCTTTTTCAATGTCTTTACGGTCTGCAAGTTTGCATTTGGTCTCGTTTAAATCTTTGAGCAATTTTTTGTGTTTTTTAAATTGTTCGATTGATATCTCTAAGATACTTTCTAATTTTTCAGGATCGATTCCATCCACGATGTAGGCAGTTACACCTGCTTGAATGGCACTTTTTATGGTGTCTTTTTGCGAATTTTTGGTAAATAAAACAGTTGGTAAATCAAACTGACTGACGCAACTTTCGATGATGTCACGATGAGGATGATCCATATCGAGCAAAATTACATCAGCATGTAACTGTTGTAAGTCTGTACTATTTAAATGGTCAATCATTAGGCAAGCAACAACCTCGAAGCCATGTTCGATTAATGATGATCTGATAAAAGATGCGCGTTCTATATCATCATCAATGAGTGCAATTTTTAATTTTGACATGCAACGACTTGAGTGTGTCTAGACATAAAGATTGACTCAATGATAAGCAATTAAGATGCCAATTCTTTTACAGCACTCTGACTTGTTTATGGATGATGGATTGGTTTGTGGATGATGAATTGGAAAAAGGGAAAAATAAAATGCACTCTATTGAAGCAAATTGCATTCTAAACATGCATGTGCAATGAATATAAAGGGGAGATCAGTGTTTAGGTCTTTATATTTTAATTCTGAAGTCATGATTATTTTTATTTAATAAAACCTAAAGGAATTAAATTAAATTTAAAAACAGTGATTTAAAAATATTGGCACGAACTATGCTTATATCTGAGCAAGTCAAAGAAGACTTTCAAAATTTGTAAGACGGCCAACGACGTCCGTTCTGATCGTTACTGATATGCCTTGTGCATAGCAGCAACTTGTATGCGTTCAGTTCAGGAGATCGAAGCTATGTCTTCAAATTTAGATGCTAAAAAAGCAACAAAAATTAATCTGTTTAGTTTCAGCAGCGCAGCAATGCGAGCCTTCCATATGAGTTGGCTCGCTTTTTTTGTCTGTTTTTTTGCATGGTTTGCCTGTGCACCTTTAATGCCTGTGATTGCGGGTGAATTTCATTTAACCAAAGATCAAATCGCCAATATCAATATTGCTGCTGTTGCCATCACTATTTTAGTCCGTCTGATCGTTGGACCCTTATGTGATAAATACGGTCCACGTAAAACATATACGGCATTGTTGATTATCGGCAGTATTCCAGTTTTTGGTGTAGCTTCTGCAAATAGTTATGAGTCCTTTTTATTCTTTCGATTATTGATTGGTGCAATAGGTGCCAGTTTTGTCATCACGCAATACCACACCAGTATCATGTTTGCCCCAAATGTCGTAGGTACAGCAAATGCAACAACTGCAGGTTGGGGAAATGCAGGTGGTGGTGCAACTCAAGCATTGATGCCGTTGATGCTCGCTGCATTGGTCATGTTTGGTGTAGAGCAAGCGATGGGGTGGAGAGTTGCACTGGTTGTACCGGGTGTGCTGATGCTGATTGTTGGGGCGATGTACTGGAAGTTCACGCAAGATGCACCACAAGGGAATTTTAAAGAACTCCGTGCACAAGGGCTACAGGTTGGCAGTGATAAGAAAGGCGGTATGGCGATTTTAATACATGCTGCAAAAAACTATCGAGTGTGGATCTTATTTGGTGCTTATGCAGCATGCTTTGGGATAGAAATTTTCATTCATAACATTGTCGCAATGTATTACGTAGACCATTTTAAATTTGGTTTAAAAGAAGCAGGAATGGCGGCAGGTATTTTTGGTTTATTGGCACTCTTTGCACGTGCTTTCGGTGGCATTGTTTCAGACAAAGTTGCGACCAAGAAAGGTTTAGACGGGCGTACGAAAGTGCTGTTCGCCATGATCTTGATGGAAGGTGTTTTTCTCATCGTGTTTTCACAAATGAATACAGCGATATTAGCGATTCTTGCAATGACAGTATTTGCTTTATTTACCCATATGGCTTGTGGTGCAACTTATGCGCTGGTGCCATTTATTGATCGTGATGCATTGGGTGGTGTTGCTGGAATCATTGGCGCTGGTGGAAATGTGGGCGCAGTCGCAGCGGGTTTTTTATTAAAAGGTATGTTGGATATTCAAACCACATTGATGGTATTGGGCGGTTTAGTGGTGATCGCTGCGAGTTGTGTGTTGATGATTCGCTTCTCAGTTGAACATAAAGAGAAAGAGCAAAAGTTATTTGAAGCCGCTGTACTTGAACGCAATAGCATGGAACAAAATGCGACCACAAGTATTAAACACAACAGTGCGGCTTAATTGAGTCACAAATAACAAAAGCAAAAGTGAATTGAGGAGAATGAAGATGAAACTTGTCATGATTGGTCATGGAATGGTTGGACACAAATTTATTGAATCTGTGTTGGAACATGCGGGTGATGAAATTGAAATTACGATTTTGGCAGAAGAACCACGCCTCGCTTATGATCGGGTGCATTTAACAGAATATTTCACTGGAAAATCAGCAAAAGATTTAACCCTTTGTCGCACAGACTTTGCTGATGCTTATGGCATAGATCTTCGTTTAAGTACCAAAGCCATCGCAATTGATACAGTTAATAAACGTATCACCACCAATCAGGGAGATGTCATTGCCTATGATAAATTGGTACTTGCCACAGGTTCTTATGCATTTGTCCCACCTATTCCGGGAAATGAACGCGAAAACTGTTTTGTCTATCGAACCATTGATGACTTGGATGCAATTCGAGCAGCGAGTTTAAATGCCAAATCAGGTGTTGTTATTGGTGGTGGTTTGCTTGGTCTTGAAGCAGCAAAAGCTTTAAGAGATTTAGACCTTGAAACGCATGTGGTTGAGTTTGCACCTCGTCTCATGGCTGTTCAAATTGATGATTTAGGCGGTAAGGTTTTACGGGCAAAAATCGAAAATCTGGGTGTAAAAGTACATACCCAAAAAGCCACTTCTGCGATTGAAGCAGGTCAAAACAGCACGCACTTGATGAAATTTGGTGATGGCTCTGAACTTGAAACAGACATTATTTTATTCTCAGCAGGAATTCGCCCACGTGATGAATTAGCCCGTCAAAGTGGTTTAGTGTTGGGGGAGCGTGGCGGTATTGTGATTAATGACTATTGCCAAAGTTCCGATCCGGACATTTATGCGATTGGTGAATGTGCATTATGGAATAACAAAATTTATGGTTTGGTTGCGCCTGGTTATGATATGGCACGTATTGCAGCCAAACACGTGATGCAACAAAGTTGTGGTGCCTTTGCTGGCGCAGACATGAGCACCAAGTTAAAACTGATGGGAGTAGATGTTGCATCCGTAGGCGATGCGCATGCCATGACACCGAGTGCTTTAAGCTACTTCTATGCAGATGAAGATGCGATGGTTTATAAAAAAATCGTCGTCAATGCTGAGAAAACACAATTATTAGGTGCGGTACTGGTGGGCTGCGCCAAAGAATATAATGATTTATTGCAAATGATGTTGAATGGCTTGGCTGTTCCAGAAAATCCAGAAAGCTTAATCATGCCGGGATATGCTCAGTCTGCTGCTAAAGCAGGCGGGAGTGGAGTCGATCTATTGCCTGATAGTGCCACTATTTGTTCGTGTAATAACGTATCTAAGGCAGATCTATGTCAAGCCATCGCTGATGGCTCGACTTCATTAGGCGCATTGAAAAAATGCACCAAAGCTGCAACGGCATGTGGTGGCTGCGCACCTTTAGTTACACAAGTTTTAAAATCAGAGTTACAGCGTCAAGGCGTCACAGTCAATAACCATCTTTGTGAGCATTTTGCTTACTCCCGTCAAGAGCTGTATCACTTGGTTCGGGTCAATGAAATTAAAAGCTTTGACGATTTGATTCAACAGCATGGACATGGTTTGGGCTGTGATATTTGTAAACCGACAGTCGCCAATATTTTAGCTTCTTGCTGGAATGATTTTATATTGAAAGCAAATCATGCAGGACTACAAGACAGCAATGACTATTATCTGGGAAATATCCAAAAAGACGGCTCTTATTCTGTCGTACCACGTATGGCAGGTGGTGAAGTAACGCCAGATGGTTTAATTGCCATTGGTCAAATTGCCAAAGAATATGGTTTATATACCAAACTGACAGGTGGACAACGTGTTGATATGTTTGGTGCGCAAGTGCATCAATTACCTGAAATTTGGCAAAAACTGATTGATGCAGGTTTTGAGTCTGGACATGCCTATGGAAAGTCATTACGAACAGTAAAGTCATGTGTCGGCAGTACATGGTGCCGCTATGGCGTGGATGATTCTGTAGGTTTAGCGATCTTTCTTGAGAACCGCTACAAAGGCTTACGCTCACCACATAAATTAAAAATGGCGGTTTCAGGCTGTACCCGTGAATGTGCTGAAGCACAAAGTAAAGATGTAGGAGTGATTGCAACTGAAAAAGGTTGGAACCTCTACGTCTGTGGGAATGGTGGAATGAAACCACGTCACGCTGAATTACTGGCTTCAGATTTAGATACGCAAACTTTAATTCAATACATTGACCGATTCTTTATGTTCTATATCCAAACAGCCGATCGTTTACAACGTACTTCAGTGTGGCGTGACAATATGGAAGGTGGTTTGGATTATCTAAAAGATGTGGTGATACATGATTCTTTAGGCATCGCGACAGAATTAGAGCGCCGTATGAGTCATGTGGTTGGAACTTATCAAGATGAATGGCGCACTGCAATTGAAGATCCTGAAGTTCGTAAGCGTTTTGTGACATTTATCAATGCCAAGTCGCAACAACAACAAGACCCACATATCCAATTTGCAGAGGTTCGTGGACAAATTCGCCCTAAAACACAAGCGGAACGAGATCTTAGTCGTATTGCTGTAGTTGAAGCTTAAAGATAAGGGAGAGTCTCATGACAATTTTAAAAGAAATGAATGAATTAGATTGGTTGGATATTTGTGCTTTGGACGATATCACACCGAATACTGGTGTCGGTGCTTTGTTGAATGAGCAACAAGTGGCAATTTTTCGTGTAGGGAATGAAAAGCGAGTATATGCGCTCAGTAATCAAGACCCATTTAGCCAAGCATTTGTAATGTCACGTGGAATTATTGGAGATATTCAAGGTGAGCGTGTCGTAGCTTCACCCATCTACAAGCAACATTTTAGTCTCGCCACAGGACGTTGTTTAGAAGACAAAGACCAAAAGTTGTTGGTCTTCCCAAGCAAGATTGAAGATGGTCGAGTCTGGATTAGCCCAACGCCACAAAAAACCTATATCACTAACAATGGCATGACTCAGGAAAAAATGAAGCTGGTTTTGATTGGCAACGGTTTAGCAGGGATGCGTTGCTTAGAAGATCTGTTGGATATGGCACCTGAGCGCTACGAGGTCACGGTGATTGGTGAAGAACCATGGGGGAACTATAACCGAATTATGCTGTCACCTGTTTTATCGGGAGATAAAACGATAGAAGACATCATGTTACACCCACATGCATGGTATGCCGATAAAAATATTCGTTTCATCGCAGGTGATCCAGCCGTGCGTATAGATCGCCCTCGTAAGAAGATCTACACCCAAAAAGGTTTAATGGTGGATTATGATCGTTTGATTTTGGCCACAGGCTCTAAACCATTTATCCCACCTGTTCAAGGTGCTGATCTCAAAGGAGTATTGAGTTTTCGTGACATTTATGATGTCAACAAAATGCTTGAATATTGTCAGTCCAAACGCAATGCGGTGGTGATTGGTGGTGGCTTATTGGGCTTGGAAGCTGCTTATGGATTAAAACAACGTGGCATGAATGTCACAGTTTTACACTTGATGGATCGTATTATGGACCGTCAATTGGATGCCAAAGCCAGTCAAATGTTGCAAACGGCAATCGAGCAAAAAGGTATTTCAATTATCACGCAAGCCAATACAGAAGAGCTGTTGGGTGAAGATGGTCATGTCAGTCAAGTGTGCTTAAAGGATGGCACGATATTGGCTGCTGATTTGGTTATTTTTGCCGTTGGTATTCGTCCAAATATGGCTTTAGCACAAAGTGCAGGATTACGTTGCAATCGCGGTGTGTTGGTCAATGACACCATGCAAACCTATGACCCGAGTATCTATGCTGTGGGAGAGTGTATTGAACATCGCCAGCAAACCTTTGGTTTGGTTGAACCACTATGGGGGCAAGCCTTTATCTGTGCATCACATTTGGCAGAGCATGGCAGTTTGACTTTTAAAGCACCCACTGTTCCAACTCAACTTAAAGTCAGTGGTTGTGATGTTTTCTCCGCTGGACGTATTGATATCGAAAATAGCCAAGAGAATGAGGGCTTTGAAGATATTGTGTTGAATGATGAAAAACGACAAATCTATAAACGCATTATTATCCAAAAAGACCATGTTGTGGGTGCGGTGTTATTTGGAGATACAGAAGACGGTGCATGGTATGCAGAGTTGATTGCAGATCAAACTCCGATTTCTGCAATTCGCAATAAGTTGCTATTTGGGCGAGATTTTGCATTGAAAAAAGCAGGCTAATTTTATTCATGATTTTATCCCACTCACGCTGTATATGCCCAGCTCAAGTGTTGTTTAAGGCAATTACAGCATTTAACTTTTCTGATTTTGAATACTTCGTTGTGAACGAATGGTATTGATCCAGTCAAGTTATAGCGTGGGAATGAAAACCTCTAAAAATTGTTAACTCCATGCACAAGATAAGGAGTACCGCAGAAATGAATAGTATCCCTGTCGTGGAACTGCATAGCTCTACAGAAACTAACATCAAAATCACCCACACCACATGTCCTTATTGCGGTGTAGGTTGCGGTGTGAGTGCGACAGTTGAAGAGACTGCATTTGGGCAAAAGCTGTCTGTTGCAGGAGATATCGATCATCCATCCAATTATGGAAAACTTTGTATCAAAGGAAGCAATCTCGCTGATACAGTTGGTTTGGAAACACGTGTTTTACACCCCATGCTTGGAGGTGAAACAGGACGTCAAGAGAGTGACTGGGATACTGCAACTGATTTGATTGCAGATAAATTTCAACACTATATCCAGCAATATGGGCCCGAAAGTATTGCATTTTATGTCTCTGGGCAGTTATTGACTGAAGACTATTATGTGGTCAATAAATTTGTTAAAGGTTATTTGGGAACAGCCAACATCGACACCAACTCAAGGTTATGCATGTCTTCGGCGGTTGCGGCACATAAACGTGCTTTTGGTGAAGACTTAGTACCTGCCAGTTATGAGGATTTTGAACATACAAACATGGTGGTGTTGGTTGGGTCAAATACGGCATGGTGTCATCCTGTGTTGTATCAACGAATCATGCAAGCTAAAGAGTGTAGACAACAGCAACAAGATGATTTATTTGTGGTGGTCATTGATCCACGGTTTACCGCAACATGCGAAGCAGCTGACTTACATCTACCAATTCAAATTGGACAAGATGTCGCACTGTTTAATGGGTTACTCCAATATTTATATCAACATAACTATACCGATACCGAATTTGTAAATGCCCATACACAAGGGTTGAACGAAGCATTACAAAGCGCTGAAACGGAATCAAGCTTAGAAAATGTTGCGAGAAAAACAGCAATTTCACAGGAAAAATTACAGTTATTTTTTGAAAAATTTGCACACACAGAAAAAGTGATGACGCTTTTTTCAATGGGCGTTAATCAATCCTCTCGAGGTGTGGACAAAGCCAATAGCATCATCAATTGTCATCTGTTGACTGGAAAAATTGGAAAGTTAGGTGCAGCGCCATTTTCGATGACGGGGCAACCAAATGCCATGGGTGGACGTGAGGTGGGGGGACTTGCCAATATGTTGGCAGCACATTTGGATTTGGAGAATCCTCTTCATCAACAATTGGTACAAACATTTTGGAATAGTCCAACGATTGCTCAACAGGTGGGTTTAAAAGCAGTAGATTTATTTGAGGCAGTTGAACAAGGGAAAATTAAAGCCATTTGGATTATGGCAACTAATCCTGTGGTGAGTTTACCCAATGCAGATCAGGTTAAACGTGCTTTAACTCAATGTGAGTTTGTGGTGGTATCCGATATATGTAAAGACACAGACACTACAGCATTTGCAGATGTGCTTTTACCTGCTTTGGGGTGGGGAGAAAAAGATGGAACAGTGACCAATTCAGAACGGCGTATTTCAAGGCAACGGGCTTTTTTAGCAGCACCTGAACAAGCAAAAGCAGATTGGTGGTCTGTGTCGCAAGTGGCAAAAAAATTGGGTTTCTCAGGATTTGATTTTGAAAATAGCCATGAAATTTTTAAAGAACATGCACAGTTATCTGCATATCAAAACCAAAGACTGTCATCTCGTTCAGAGACCGGCACATTTCGATATTTTAATTTGGCAGGTTTAACTGGACTTTCATTTCAGCAATATCAAACGCTTGCACCAGTACAGTGGCCTATTTTGGATTCAGAACATCAGCAGGATGTTGGTCAATTATTTTCTTCTGGGCAATTCAGCCATATCAATGCACATGCCAAATTTATTGCCACAACAGCGATTGATCCAGTGCATTCAACAACACATGAATATCCTTTAATTCTCAATACAGGGCGGATTCGTGATCAGTGGCATACCATGACTCGCACAGGTCTTTCTGCAAATTTGTCTAGCCATAAGGCAGAACCTTTTTGTGAAATCCATCCTAATGATGCATTGAAGTATGGGGTGAAGGACGGTGAACTGGTTGAGATCAAATCCGCATGGGGCTTGTGTGTTTTAAGAGCGATACTGAGTGACAAAATTCGCCGTGGACAAATTTTTGCACCAATCCACTGGAATGATCAGTTTGCATCAGATGCACGGATTGGAAAAGTGGTCAATCCAGTTGTTGATGCCATCTCAGGAGAGCCTGAATTCAAGCATACTCCAGTGATGATTCAACCATTCTATACACAATGGCAAGGCGTGTTTTATGTACGAGTGGGTTATGAACATCTGGTTCAAAACAGTATCGAAAGTACAGTTTGGTGGACCAAAATTAAAACCACTCAGGCGATACGTTATGAATTGGCAGATCGGCGTCGTTTTGAGCAAATTACCCAGCATTTAAAGCAGCTTTTACCTTTTCAAGATGAAAGCTTTGAATGGCTGAATTTAGAAGATCAAACCGCACATATCAGTCATAGTGTAGTGTTAAAAGATGGTCGCCTGATTGCGAGTTTATATATCGCACCAAAAGCTTTATTACCTGATCGGGACTGGATTGCCAGTTTATTTAAGCGTGAACGACTCAGCGCAATGCACCGAAAAGCACTTTTGGCAGGACAAGCCATGTCGATAGCAAATAGTGATGGTTCACTGGTTTGTAGTTGTTTTAAAGTGGGTAAAAATCGAATTATTGCCACCATTAAAGAAAAAAACATCCAACATGAAAAACAAGTAACTGCATGCTTAAAAGCAGGTGGTAACTGTGGTTCCTGTCTACCTGAGATACGTGGACTGATTAAAGCCTGTCAAGCGGAGGCAATAGAATGAAAAAAAATAGTGCAATAACAACAAAGCTGTCGACATACCCTCAAACTGATTTGGTGATCCTTGCCGGTGGTCAAGCAAGACGTATGAATGGAATAAATAAGCTTTTACAAAAGTTTGATGATCAAATTCAGTTGCTAAAAATCCATCAACAACTGAAACATCAAGTTGCACAAGTCTGGGTCAACAGTCATCGTGATTATTCGATTTATCAAAAACTTATTCCCAATATTTATTGCTATCAAGATGATGAAAGAGGCTTTTTAGGTCCTCTCATGGGAATGAAAAGTGCGTGGTCTTATGTGAAATCTGACTATGTGTTGTTTGTGCCCTGCGATGTGACATTTGTTCCAGTACAGGTGGTTGAGAAATTACATCGGGCTTTAGCACGAGTCCCGTTGGCAGAGGTGGCTTATGTTGAGTTCAATGGCAAAGCGTTATACCCATTCTGTCTGTTAAAGCGTAGTGCATTCGCCATGATACGCACTCATCTTGAACAGGGACAGCGTAGTTTAAAACAATGTTTTAGTGATTTGCACGCTCAAAAGGCAGCTTTTGAAAATCATGCACTATTTTTTCACAGTATAAATTCTTTAGATGAGCTACAGCAATATCGCCAGTTAAAACTATTGTATTAAAAAATAGATTATTGTTTGAAATCATTGGGTTAGTTTTTAGTAAAAAACAACAACAGTGGTTTTATTTTAAGTTCGCTTCGCAATGATCAAAGTTGGAACACTTTTTGCAATTTTAAGCTTAAGAAAATAGCGCAAATTTCAAGTTCAAGAACATTTTGAACTTAAACAGTGCTTCAAGGGATGTGTGTATGAATGCAATGACACCACATAAACAGAATACTGCCTTTATCGACCAACATGGTCGCATTAAGCGTAAGCTTCGAATTTCAGTAACTGATCGCTGTAATTTTAAGTGTGTTTATTGCATGCCTGAACATCCTAAGTGGATCAAAAAACATGATTTACTCAGTTTTGAAGAGCTGTATGTTTTTTGCGAATTTATGGTGCAGCGTGGAATCGAGCATATTCGTATCACAGGTGGAGAACCGTTGATGCGTCAAGGTGTAGTACATTTCATCGATGAATTACAAAAATTGAAAAAGCTGGGTCTAAAAAGAGTTTCGATGACCACCAATGCTTATTATCTTAAACAACACGCAGTGCAGTTAAAACAAGCAGGACTTGATGATTTAAATATCAGTCTAGACAGTTTGCAACCTAACCAATTTAAAGATTTGACCAAAAAAGAATTATTGCCTGTACTTGAAGGAATTCGTGTTGCACAACAGGTCGGATTAAAAATAAAGATCAATGCGGTACTCATCAAAGGTAAAAATGAAGATCAAATTTTACCTTTGGCACATTGGTCGATTCAAAATAATTGCGTCGTGCGTTTTATAGAATTTATGCCTTTAGATGGTGTAGGACATTGGACACAATCAGATGTTGTGAGTGAACAGTATATCTTAGCGCAATTAAAGCAAGATTTTGAAGTCAGCTTACAACAGGGGCAATCCTCTGAGCCTGCTCGACAATATTTAATTAATGGTTATCCGATTGGGATTATTTCAACCATCACTCATTCATTTTGTGGTACTTGTGATCGTGTGCGTCTGACAGCTCAAGGCGATTTCTTCAATTGTTTATTTGCCCCTCAAGGTATTGCCCTCAAGGCACAGATTAGAGCATTACAACAATCATCAGCTCGGATGCATCCAACATATTTCGCTCAAACACCTTCGGTGCAAACCATATCTTTTGCGGTACACGCTAGATTGCCTCAACGCTTTACTTTTTTTCCTAAGACTTTCAATTTACAGTCTAATTTACAACTTCAACAGACTCTGACTGATTATATTTGGCAGAAAAAAAGAGGTTTTCATGATATCGCTCAAGAAGCAAAGTTAGATCACTCCCCATCCCGAAAAATTAGCATGTATATGATTGGAGGCTAATATGTTGAATTCTTCCGTTCTTTCTAAAACAGCAATAGACCATGATTCAAAGCAATCATCGCCAACGATTGAGATTAAAATTGAATGTTTTGGTGCGATAGAACGTTTATTACCTTCAGATTTAAGTCTGCAAACTAAATCTGGAATGACAATCTCAGACATTTTAGATGACTTAATATGCCGTTATCCCAAGGCAGAATCATTGCTTGATCGTTGTGCCTGCGCGATTGGTGAAGACATTATTCCACGTCAAACTTTATTAGAATCAGACAGTATCGTGGTTTTACTGTCTCCAGTGGCTGGAGGTTGATATGCATACTTTTAAACATAGTCTCAAACAATTTAACCGTATTCAGGATTCAGCACTGCACCTAGAAAGTTTTGACCCGATTCAAAATTTTCCTGAATGTGGTGGAATTGATTTTTTTATTGGAACTGTGCGGAATCATCATGAAGGTAAAGCGGTTAAGTCATTAAAATATACTTCCTATGCGCCTGTTTCTGAAAAAATGATTCGTCAAATTGAACAAGAAATCCAACAGCAGTTTGCTGTGCCTTATGTTCGAGTGATCCATAGGGTTGGGACTTTGGATATTGGTGAAAAAGCCATTATTGCAGTGGCTTATGCAGCACATCGTCGTGAAGCTTTTGCTGCGTGTGAAGAAGCTGTAGAGCGAGTAAAACATGAAGTTCCTGTGTGGAAAGAAGAGTTTTATCAAGATGGAAGTAGCCAGTATGTTGCAGGCTGTTGTATCCGTAAGGACTATGTAGGATCAAGTCAAGTTTCACATAATGAATCTCACATGCAACAGCATTGTGAACATCAACATTCAGCACATAAATCATTGCAGTCAGATCGTGAGCAAAACGCTGTAATGAATAAGACCTGTGAACAGACTATTTATCAATGGCATATGTAAAGCATATTCAGCACAACACGATTTGCCTTGGAAAATATCGCAATAGAAGGAAGATGTAATGAAAAATGTGGGCATGAAAGCAGAAAGCTATCGTACAGCGGTTGCAACAGGAATATTACATGCACCTTCGCATTGCATCGAACTGTTAAGAAATGGCAATACTGAAAAAGGTGATGCATTAAAAACTGCCCGAATTGCAGGAATTTTGGCAGCCAAACGTACCGATGAGTTAATTCCACTGTGCCATCCTTTGCCAATCTATCGTGCAGATGTGGAATACGAGTTAAATGAAACCTATGTGGTGATCATGGCTACAGTTGAAACAATAGGTCCAACTGGCGTAGAGATGGAAGCATTAACAGCAGTGAGTTTGGCAGGTTTAACTTTGTACGATATGTTGAAACCGCATTGTGAACCCGAGGACTTATGCCTAGATCAATGCAAATTACAAAAGAAAAAAGGTGGGAAATCACACTTTACGCGTGTATTGAAAGAATCTTTGGCAGCTTCAATTATTGTTTTATCTGATACTGTTGCTTCAGGCAAAAAACCAGATACTGCTGGGCAAAATGTATTGGAGATCCTCGAACAAGCCAATTTTGTGGGAATTGACTATCAAGTGATTCCTGATTCACCTGAACAATTATTGGCTTTAATTGAACAACAAAAAAATCAATATCCACTGATTTTAACAGTGGGAGGGACAGGGTTAGGGTCAAAAGATCTTACTGTGGAAACCATTCAACCCTTACTTCAGCGTGAAATTCCCGGTTTGATGGAAGCTTCACGCAGTTTTGGTCAGCGCCGTACACCTTATGCTGCTTTAAGCCGTGGGGTTGCTGGCTATATTGAAAAAAGCTTGGTCATCACCTTGCCGGGAAGTAGACAAGGTGCGCAAGAATCATTGATTGCGATTTTACCTGCTTTGGTTCATCTCTTTGATGTGCAAAAAAACATCCCACATGCAGGAGGCTATCAATGAATCAACACCTTGTTAATCAAGGTTGTGGTGTAGAGAAGGGCTTAATTTCTATTGATCATGCTTTAGCGCTTATTTTGACACATAGCCATTGTTTAGATACAGAAGTTTTACCACTGAGCCAAGCGCTTAATCGATATCTTGCAGATGATATTTTTTCAAAGATTGACTTACCTTTGTTTTCGCAAAGTGCTGTTGATGGATATGCATTATCTAGTCAAGAACCGGTAGAAGCGGGCACACAGTTTGATGTTGTGGGTGAGGTGCGTGCAGGGCAAACAGTCGATGTGAAACTGTTACAAGGACAGGCCCTACGAATATTCACAGGAAGTCAAATACCGATAGGAACTACTACAGTTGCCCGTCAGGAAATTGTGGAAGTGCTTAGCACGCAAGTGATTAGAGTTGATGAAAAATTAAAACAATATGCAGATATTCGTGAGAAGGGTGAAGAGGTGACGCAAGGTCAGCGACTTGCGCCTGCTGGTCAGAAGCTAAATACGGGAGTGATTGCTGCGCTGAGTATGGCAGGAGTAAAACAATTAAAGGTTTTTAAATACCCTAAAATTGCTGTAGTAATTACAGGGGATGAAGTTGCTGAGACTGTCGAGTGCTTAAATTCAGGTAAAATTTTTGATGCAAATGGACCTTTGATTCAAGCATGGTTCCAAACACACAATCAAAGCATAGATGTGATTCATGTTGATGATCAACAACAACAAGTCCTCAATTTATTTGACGAACTCAAAAATCAATATGATTTGATTATTAGTACTGGTGGTGTCTCTGTTGGGGACTATGATTTTGTTCGACCTGTTGCACTCAAGTTAGGTTTTGAGCAAATTTTTTGGAAAGTCAAACAAAAACCTGGCAAACCGATGTTGTTTGCTAAATATCAGCGCAAAGATCAACATCATTGTTATTTATTGGCATTACCGGGAAATCCAGCTGCGGTCTATATCGGTATGCAAGTCTACGTCTCAACTTTACTGGGCGCTTTGCAAGGACATCTATCTCCCCCGCATTGGCAAAACGGCATCATCAGTCACACGCTTAAATCCGATGCACGTGAAAGATTTTTAAGAATGAGTGCTGTCTTTGAACAAGGTCACTTAAGTTTAAAAAGTTTAGCAAAACAACAATCTCATATGCTCAGTAATCTCATTCATGCCAACTGTATTGTACGGGTTCCCGCAGAGCAAGACATACAGAAAGGACAGATTTTACCGGTGTTATTCATTCAAAATTGAGGGAATAAAAAATGCGTAGACCGATCAATTTTGTGCTTGCTTTCACGCTGTTTTCGACGCTATCACATGCTGAAACCGTTAAGATTTATTCGGCAGCAAGTTTGACCAATGCTATTACAGATATTGCCAAAGTATATGAAAAGCAAAATCCAGAGATTAAAATTGTGCCTGTGTTTGGTGCATCATCAGCACTGGCAAAGCAGATTGAAGCAGGTGCACCCAGCGACATTTTCTTTTCTGCCGATCAGGATTGGATGAATTACTTGGTACAAAAACAAAAAATTCAACACAACCAAGTGAAGCCTTTTCTGTTTAATCTGCTGGTTTTAATCAGCCCAGTTCAAAGTAAGCAACAGTTTAAAGCTGTACCACAGTTCAATTTTGCGCAATCCTTTCAGGGTCGCTTGTGTACAGGACAAATGGAATCTGTACCCGCAGGTAAATATGCCAAACAAAGCTTAATTAAATTGAATTGGCTCGATAGTTTGAATGGTCGAATTGTTGGCACTGACGATGTTCGCTCAGCCTTAGCATTTGTTGAACGTGGCGAGTGTCAGGTGGGAATCGTCTATAAAACAGATGCGTTGATCAGTAAAAAAGTCAAAATTTCAGGTGTTTTTCCAAGCAATAGCCATCAACCCATCGTCTATCCGATTGCTTTGACTGAACAGGGGCAAAATAATCCATCTGCAGTCAAATTTAATCAATACTTAAAGGAAAATCCGCAAGCTAAAAAAATACTGCTTCAATATGGATTTACCCTTTAAGGCCATCGTCTATGTTAAGCCCTGAAGAGTGGAGTGCGCTGTATTTATCTGCAAAAGTTGCGACTTGTGCAACTTTATTCTGCCTGCCTTTTGCAGTGATGCTGGCTTGGATACTGGCGCGTTATGACTTTAAGTTGAAGTTTGTTGTTGAAGCATTACTACAAATGCCAATGGTCTTACCGCCAGTTGTTTTAGGTTATTTACTTTTAATCTTATTTGGTGCACAGGGTTGGATTGGTCAATATTTGAATCAACTCGGTATTCAAATGGCTTTTAATTGGAAAGGTGCAGTTTTGGCATCGATGGTGGTGGCTTTCCCACTCATGGTACAGCCGATTCGATTGTCTTTTCAAATGATCAATCAGCAATTAGAACAGGTGGCAGGCTCTCTAGGTGCCAGTCCATTCAAGGTGTTTAGAAGTATTAGTTTGGTTTTGGCGCTACCCGGAATTTTAATCGGGAGTATTTTATGTTTTAGCCGTAGTTTGGGGGAATTTGGTGCAACCATTACTTTTGTCGGGAATATTCCAGATGAAACCCGCACTATCCCAATCGCCATTTATTCCTTGATTCAACAACCTGACGGCGAGCAGGCTGCCATGCGTTTGGTGGTGCTGTCATTGTTAATCGCTTTCTCTGCATTAATCGCAAATTATTATATTTTGCAGAAGTATCAGCGAAAACTGGGAGGTAAAGATGCTGCAATGTGATTTTCAGTTTCAATATGCTGACTTGAATTTACAGGTACAGTTGCACATGCAGCAACAATTACTCGGGATTATGGGACCTTCAGGATGTGGTAAATCAACCTTACTTAAAAATATCACTGGGTTATTACAACCGAGCCAAGGCTCAATATTACTGAACAAACAAGTATTATTTGATGATCAGAAAAAAATTCGTGTCCCGATGCATCAACGCCGTATTGCATTGGTTTTTCAAAAGGCATGGTTATTTCCACATATGAATGTTCAACAGAATTTAAAATATGCCGAACATTTACGCACTGATCTCGATAAAAAATTTGCTTTTGAGCAGATTGTGGATTTATTGGAACTAAGGAACTTACTTAAGCGCCATGCACATCAACTTTCTGGTGGCGAGGCGCAACGTGTTTCAATTGGACGAGCACTGTTGTCTTCTCCAGATTTATTATTACTCGATGAACCTTTAACAGGTTTGGACCAACGCTTAAAACAACAAATTTTACCTTTCCTTGATCGGGTAAAAACCCAGACTCAATTACCGATGATTTATGTGACACATCACGCCGATGAGTTGGCTTATTTAAATGCGCAAGTGCTTTATATGGATCAGGGAAAAATAATAGAGCGTTAAAATTATATCCAATATAAAATTGTGTCTAAGCACAGTAATTTGATGCAAAACATTCTATAATTCTGACTTAATTTTTTTGTTGTTTGTCCTTTTACATTTGCAATTATGTCTAAGCTTTCCCAGTATTTTGCTCAAAATCAATTTTGTTGCTTAGTAGAGTATCTCCCTACAAAAAATCAGGTACTGCCTGTAAGGGAAAGTTTGGCTGGTTTTCCAGCCTGTATGACCTTATCTGATCGTGTGCGTTCTGATGAGGATATTGCTCCTTTGATCGCTGCACAAGCATATCCAGATCATATCGAGAAGGTTTTACATTATGCAGGTAAGGGGCGAGACATTGATGATTTTAAATTATTTTTAAAGCAAGCAGATTCAGTCGGATTACGAGATATCTTGTTACTGACAGGTGATAAGCTTAAACAACACCATGATGGTCAGGGGCAACATGCCAGAACCCGCTATTTAGAATCGGTCAATGCGGTTATGGCTGCTCATCAATATGGCGGTTTCCATATTGGTGTAGCTTTTAATCCCTTTAAATATACGCCAGCTGAACAACAAGCACAGTATTTAAAACTACATAAGAAATTAAATGCAGGTGCAGATTACATCATTACTCAATTGGGTTTTGATTTGTCCGCTTTAAAACAACTGCAAACTTTTTTAGCCCAAGAAAAATATATCCAAAAAACGCTCGCTTGTGTCATGCCACTGACTTTAGCGCGAGCACAATTTATGGTGAAGCATAAAGTTGCCGGTATCGTGATTACCCCGCATATGCTAGAGGTTTTAACACAGGATCAAGTCAATCAATGCCCAGAAAATGTGTATAAGCGCTGTGCTTTACAAATTCTGATTTGCCAACATTTGGGTTATGCCGGTGTACACCTTTCAGCATGTCATAAAGCTGATGAGCAAATGCTGTTAGAACAGTATATTGAACAATATCGCGGCCTGAATTTGTCTCAATGCGAGATACTTTGGAATCAATTGTGGCAGCTAGCAGAGGGTGAACAACTTCGACCAAAAGTGACGGCTAAACGGATAAAGTCAGCATTGAACAACAAGGTGAAATATCAGTTTTTAGACCTGATTCATCGTGCTATGTTTCAGTCTAGCTTTATGAAAGGGGTGGGTACTTTTATTTTTAATGCCAGCTTCTGGAATAGAAAAACTGCCGCCAAAGTACTCTTACAGACTGAATATTTAAGTAAGCATTATTTGCTGGGCTGTGAAAGTTGTGGTCAATGTCGTTTGGCTGAAACTTTATATATTTGCCCAGAAACTTGTCCCAAAGGATTAGCCAATGGTCCATGTGGCGGTACCGATTTAGATCGCTGTGAGTTTGGCGATAGGGAATGCATCCATTCGGTTAAATCCCGTTTAGCGCATGATGTGGATCAAATTCAACTGTTAAAAGAACAACTGATTCCAACTGTACCGATCGAGGTACGAGGAACCAGCTCTTGGAAAAATTGGTATAAAGCAGAGTAGCTAAATTTAGTGCTCTTCATCCATAGCATTACTATAAAATTTTTCACCTAATTTGATTCGATCACGACCATTTTTCATACGCCAGCGATTGGTATCACGTAATGAATACACACAGCCACAATATTCTTGCTGGTAAAATTCTTCGCGTTTACTGATTTCAATCATACGATGCGCACCACCATTTTTGCGCCAGTTATAATCCCAATATTCAATTTCAGGATAATGTGCTGCTGCTCGGATTCCACAGCCATTGATCTGTTGCATGTCTTTCCAACGAGATATACCCAAGGAACTACTGATTAAGCGAAAACCATGTTCATAGGCATATAGGGCTGTTCGTTCGAAACGCATATCGAAACACATGGTACAGCGAATACCTTTTTCAGGTTCGTTTTCCATGCCTTTGGCACGGGCAAACCAATTGTCGGTATCGTAATCGCAGTCGATAAATTCAATATTGTGCTTCTCGGCAAAACGAATATTTTCTTCTTTTCGTATCAGATATTCTTTTACTGGATGAATATTGGGATTATAAAAAAAGATCGAAAAATCAATTTCTGATTCAATTAAGGTTTCCATCACCTCACCTGAACACGGCGCACAACACGAATGAAGCAACAATTTATTGTGACCTTGAGGTAATTCGAGTTTTTTTCGTTCCAGCGTCATGTTGAACAATATAAAAAGTGATGGATTGAGTATTGTAAAAGTTTTTATGCGATATGGGATTGCGATTAGGTGAAATGTTTTCATGTTAAACTGAATGATTTTATATTTAATCCTTTTTATTGAGCATTTTAACAGTTATATCAGTGCTTTATTTTAAAGTTGATGCACTTTAAAAGCTAAATAGAATATCGTAGCAGATTATTTATTTTTTGCTTTAAAGTGAAAAAAAATAATTATAATGAGCATTAGGTGAAAATAATTAAACATAACTTTAGTGAATCAGTTATGCTATAGGCAATAATCTGCGTCACAAACTCATCTGGTAATGACTGAATGTTAGAACTTCGACATCTAAAAACACTGACTGCTCTTCGTGAGCATGGCTCATTAGTGGCAGCCGCAGGAGATCTGTGTCTGACCCCATCGGCATTGTCGCATCAGCTCCGAGAGCTGGATCAATGGTTTGGTGTAGAAGTGGTTAACCGTCGTTCACGACCTGTCAGTTTTTCCAATGTAGGACAGAGATTATTAAAATTGGCAGATGATATTTTGCCTCAAGTACAAATTACTCAATCTGATATTACCCGTATCGTACACGGGCAAACTGGACGAATTGTTTTTTCTTCTGAGTGTCACAGTTGTTTTGACTGGTTAATGCCGTTGTTAAATCAATACCGTCAACAATATCCCGATGTAGACTTAGACTTTGCTTCTGGCTTTGAAGCAAATCCACATGAATTATTACAAACAGGTGAGTTTGACCTGTTAATTACTGCTGATCCAATCGCACTGAAAGGCATCGAATATTTCCCAATTTTTGAATATGAATCACGTTTGGTTTTATCTCAGACCCATCCTCTGGTACGTATGAAGGAAATTACGGTTCAGGAATTAGCAGAAGAAACTTTGGTAACCTATCCTGTAGATAAGCATCGTCTTGATATTATGTCTAGACTGTTTATTCCTGCCAATATTCAGCCCAAACATATTCGTACTACAGATCTGACCCAAATGTTGATCCAGTTGGTTGCCAGTGGTCATGGTATTGCTGCTTTACCAGATTGGGTGGTAAATGAATATGAGCAAAAAGGCTGGGTGGTGTCTCGACGCCTCGACTGCGTCGCACCTGAAGGTTTACGCCGGACTTTATATGCAGGCTATCGTATTGAAGAAAAAGAAAAAGATTATTTTGATGGTTTTCTTAAACAACTGGATAAATTTTCTAAGAAAAGAGCAAGCTATTATTAATTAATTTCACTTACCGTTGCTTGTCACCACTACAGAGCAGGGAGTAGTAAAACCTGATTGCCTGTAAAAATGGATCAGGTTTCTACCATAAATATGCTCATTTCTCTATAAACCTAGCTTTAACTTGCTATAAAAACTATGAAGAAATGTCTGAGTTTATAAAGTAGAAAAAATAACAATTTATAAGCCATGATGAAACATCCTTTCTTAGATGATTTATGAGAGACTTTTTATGACCGAACAGAATCATTCAGATTATCAAAATTTAAAAACCTTCATCGGTCAGACTTAAAAATAGTGTCTATCACAAAAGCAGAAGCAGTGAAATAAAACTAGATATGCAAAGTCGCTAAAACTTGTCTTTCACTTTTTTGATTCAGTAAAGTCATGACCGAATGTTTTTTAATGGCTTTACCTATCGAATCTATTCATCTAAATAACGTGAATTCGATACAATTAAATATTCAACTCATTGAAAAATAATAAATCTATGTGGATTTTTTCTGGATTTTCATCCGATTTTGGATCACCCTGCGGCTCGACATACTTGTTTTGGCATGAGGAGCGAAGCTCCGTAAGCGCAACCATCAATATAGCTTCATTTCTCTTGATCAATAAAATGAAGGCGATCAATAGATTGTTTGATGATCTAAAGCTTGCACTGCCACGCTTTAGTGCTAAAGTTTAAATTCTTTTGCGTAGGCGATGGCTCACTTTTCAGAGATGAAAAGTGACAAAAATCTTTCGTTGAGCGAGGGGTACATCCTTTACCCCCGCTAAACATGGCGACATCCATGTCGCCTCACGATAGCAAGACCATCAATGATTCAAAAAGTACAAAATAAATGAATCATCCAAATCACTTGTATGAATAATCAGGCGGTTTGACTGTATCATCTTTCATCAAGGATTTTTATCGAACTCAGGTTAAATAAAACGATTTTTGACCATAAATGGCGCTTCATTTTTAAAATAAGCCTAAAACGCACCCATATTGCTCAAAATAAGTATGACAAAAGCTGAAAATCGTAATACTGAATTGGCATAGCCTTTGCATTCCTTAGCCCTATAAAAAGTGATCTAGGGTTCCGATATTTGTACCACACAAATATGTCTGGACCGAGAGTTCACGGTTCGCAAGAACTACACGGAGGGATAAAAGCCCGGGAGGAAGTCAATCAACTATCCGAACAGGAGTGGCTATGAACACGACACATTATCATGATCAGAATGAGATTTGGTCTGAAAAATTACCGGGTGGGCATCACTGGTCAGGTCGTATTCCCAAAGGAACTGTACTGCAATTTAAAGCTTTAGCTAAAAATGCCAATGTGTCTTTGTTCTGTGTCAATGCGAATGACAGACTTGAACGCTTCAATATGCCTGACAGCCTAAAAGGGCAACATACTGCATATTTAACACAAGGTCATGTTTTATATTCTGATTTGGGACGAGTCATGGCATCAATTGTTCGTGATGATCATGGCTGGAATGATGTTTTATGTGGTGCAAGTCGACCTGAACAAATTCAGCGCACTTTTGGAACGAAAAGCTTTCAAGATGCCCGAAATCAGATGTATCAAAATGGTTTAGATGGTTTGCTGATTGAAATGAGTAAGTATTCTTTGGGGCAAATTGATTTAAGTGCCACGATTAACTTATTTTCAAAAGTCAGTCCAGATCAAACAGGTGCATTGAGTTATGTTGCTTCGGATAATCAGGATCAAATCATTCAGCTCCGATTTGAAATGGATAGTTGGGTGTTTTTATCCGCTGCACCACATGCTTTAGATCATTCTGCGGATTATGCTCCAGCAGCTATTGCTTTAAGTCTTTTTACTGCTTTGCCTTTGTCAGAACATGATATTTGTCGGGATTCTTGTCCACAAAATCAACGCGCATTTAACAACAATGATCGTTATTTTGCACGCCATTCATCACATAACATTAACGTATAAAGAGGGCAACGATCATGACCATATTCAGTTCAATCGAGCATCGTGTGTTCGACCAAGTACTTGTTGATGACGTATGCCTTGCAGGTGAGGCATGGATGGGCGAAATTAAAAAAGGACAGTATTTTCGCATTGTTGATTTGGAAGGCAATCAAGCAGTCGATACTTTGTTCATATCTGCAGAAAACCCAGCTGAACGTTATAGTGCGACGGACACTTTGAGCATCAATCAACATATATATTTAGAAAAAGGTACCACTTTATATAGCAATCATGGTCGTGCGATTGGCGTGATTCATGATGATAACTGCGGTCGACATGATACCTTGGGCGGTGCATGTTCATGTGAAAGTAATACTGTACGTTATGCACATGAGACTTATCCAATGCACAGTTGCCGTAATAACTTTATGTATGCATTGGCGAAACATCCAATTGCACAAAAACACCAACTTAATGTTCGACATATTGGTCCAAATATTAATTTCTTTATGAATGTCCCTGTGAGCTCTAAAGGTCATTTGACCTTTGCTGATGGTATTTCGGCAGCAGGAAAATATGTTGAAATCAAAGCAGAAATGGATTTGATTATATTGATTTCGAATTGCCCCCAATTAAACAATCCATGTAATGGCTATAACCCAACCAAAATTCAATTGATTGTTCATACTGGTACGGAGGCTTAATTATGTTTAAAAAAGTTCTCATTGCCAACCGTGGTGCAATTGCTTGCCGTGTCATACGCACACTGAAAAAATTAGGCATCGCTTCCGTTGCTGTTTATTCAGAAGCCGATCAAGATTCTTTACATGTGACCTTGGCAGATGAAGCATTTTGTATTGGTGCAGCGCCTGCGCAACAGAGTTATTTGAATATTGAAAAAATACTGGAAGTTGCAAAACAAACTGGCGCTGAGGCAATTCATCCGGGATATGGATTTTTATCTGAAAATGCGGAGTTTTGTGATCTTTGTGAAAATCAGGGGATTGCTTTTATTGGTCCAACATCCAGTCAAATGCTGGATTTTGGTTTAAAACATACTGCACGTGAACTTGCAATTCAAAGCCAAGTCCCGTTATTGCCGGGAAGTGCTTTGCTGGCTAATGAAAACGAAGCCATTACTGAAGCTACACGGATCGGTTATCCCGTCATGCTGAAAAGCACCGCTGGTGGTGGCGGTATTGGGATGCGTTTGGTTTGGAATGAAGCTGAGCTCAGAGATGCCTATCAAACTGTCTCTTATCTCGCTCAAGCAAACTTTAAAGATGCAGGTGTGTATTTAGAAAAGTTTGTGGAGCATGCTCGGCATATTGAAGTACAAATTTTTGGTGATGGTACAGGACAGGTATTGGCTTTGGGAGAGCGTGATTGTTCTGTACAACGCCGTAATCAGAAAGTCATCGAGGAAACGCCAGCACCCCATTTAAATGCTGAACAGCGCGAATATATTCAAAAAATTGCAATTCAACTGATGCAATCAGTCAATTATCGTTCGGCAGGGACTGTTGAATTTGTCATGGACACGGAAACAGAGCAATTCTATTTCTTGGAAGTGAATACGCGTTTACAAGTCGAACATGGGGTGACTGAACAAGTTTATGGTGTTGATCTGGTCGAATGGATGGTGACTTTAGCCAGTGGTGACTGGTCTGCTCCACAAGAAAAATTAGTCCCGAAAGGGCATTCGATCCAAGTACGTTTATATGCTGAAGACCCGATTAAGCAATTTCAGCCCAGTGCAGGATTATTGACGTATGTGCAATTTGATTCGCAGGCGCGTGTCGAAACATGGGTCGAAACCGGTTCTCATGTTTCTTCATTTTATGATCCGATGCTGGCCAAAATTATTGTCACAGCAGCAGATCGAAACTCAGCAATACGCGCCATGCAAGCCAGTCTTGCAGTAACTCAAATCGCGGGTATTGAAACCAATTTGGAGTATTTGCAGAATATTATTGCAGGCGAAGTGTTCCAATCAGGAATGCAAACCACGCGTTTTTTAAATACTTTCGTATGGAAAACTCAAAAAATCGAAGTTTTACAATCAGGTATTCAAACTTCGATTCAAGACATCACTGGTCGTTTAGGGTACTGGGATGTTGGTGTACCACCGTCAGGTGCAATTGACCCTTTAAGCTTAAATGTTGCCAATCAACTTTTAGCAAATCCATACAACACGGCAGGACTAGAATGTACTTTACAAGGTCCAACTTTAAAGTTCCATTGTGATAGTCAAATTGTCATCACGGGTGGAGAGATGGCGGTCACACTTGATGGTATCGCTCTACCGATGTGGCAAACAATCAATGTTAAAAAATCTCAAGTCTTAAAGTGTGGCGCAATCAGCACAGGTTGCCGTAGTTATATTGGGATTAAAGGCGGATTTGACGTTCCAGAATACTTAGGCTCAAAAGCAACCTTTACCTTAGGTCAATTTGGTGGACATGCAGGTCGTAATTTATTGATTGGAGATATGCTTCCAATCACTGAGTATTGTTCTGAAGACAGTAAGCGTTTAGCCAAAGATCAAATTCCAAGCTTTAGCCGAACTTGGGAAATCGCTGTGATGTATGGTCCGCATGGAGCTCCTGATTTCTTTACTACAAAAGACATCGATCAGTTTTTTACCAATACCTTTGAAATTCATTATAACTCCAGCCGTACAGGGGTTCGTTTGATTGGACCAAAGCCAGATTGGGCACGTGAAGATGGTGGTGAGGCTGGCTTACATCCTTCCAATATCCATGACAACGCTTATGCAATTGGTGCAATAGACTTCACTGGGGATATGCCAATTATCTTGGGACCTGATGGTCCAAGTTTAGGTGGATTTGTATGTCCCGCAGTAGTAATTCATTCTGAACTTTGGAAAATTGGTCAGTTGAAGGCAGGAGATAAAGTCAAATTTATACCTGTAGGTTATGCGCAGGCAAAAAGTCTCGACCAAAAATATCATCAAAGTTTAATCGCTACAGACACGACTACTGTTGATTTCCATCCTCTGATTCAGCCTGAACATGAAACTTTAAGCAATGCTATACTTGCGAACATAGAGGGGCAAGGCAAGTTGCCAAGTGTCTGCTATAGACCCGCAGGAAACAGTTATTTATTGGTTGAATATGGTGAACTGGTTTTAGATTTAAATTTACGATTCCGTATTCATGCCTTGATGCAATGGGTAAAAGCTCAAAATATTCAAGGGATTATTGATCTCACACCAGGTATCCGTTCTTTACAGATCCATTTTGATTCAATTCAAGTTGATCAATTGGAATTGTTAAAGAAATTACAAAGTGCTGAAGCTGAACTGGTTGATATTGATCAGATGCAAGTTCCTTCAAGAACAGTTTATTTACCTTTGGCTTGGGAAGATTCACAAACGCAGTTAGCGACTGAACGCTATACCCAAATTGTGCGTCCAGATGCACCTTGGTGTCCTGATAATATCGAGTTTATTCGTCGTATCAATGGTCTAGCTTCTAAGCAGGCAGTGAAAGATGTGGTATATAGTGCGCATTATTTGGTGATGGGTTTGGGAGATGTATATCTAGGTGCGCCTGTAGCCACGCCACTTGACCCTCGTCAGCGTTTGGTCACGACCAAATATAACCCTGCTCGAACTTGGACACCTGAAAATGCGGTGGGTATCGGCGGTGCCTATATGTGTGTTTATGGAATGGAAGGTCCGGGAGGATATCAGTTCGTTGGACGAACTACACAAATGTGGAGTCGTTATCGTCAAAACGCAAATTTTGAAGCAGGCAAACCATGGTTATTGCGCTTTTTTGATCAGGTGAAATTTTATGAAGTTTCCGAGTCAGAACTACTGAAAATGCGTGAAGATTTTAAAGCAGGTCGTTTGCAACTTCGAATTGAAGAGGGCGTACTCAACCTTAAACAATACAATGACTTCTTAGCTGAAAATCAAGACAGCATTCAGGCATTTAAACATACGCAACAAACCAATTTTGAAGCTGAACGTCGTCGTTGGCATGCGGCTGGTTTACAAGAATATGTTTCTGAAAGTCTGGATGCTGTAGACGATGCAGAAGCCGTCATTATCCCGCAAGGTGGGTGTGCAGTTGAATCACATATGCCCGGTTCAATTTGGAAAATAGAATGTGCTTCAGGTGACATTGTGGAAGAAGGCACAACCCTTGCAGTGATCGAAGCCATGAAAATTGAAATTCCAATCATTGCACCTGAGCGAATGAAAGTTGAAACTATAACCATCGAAAAAGGTCAAACGGTAAAAACGGGGCAGGTGTTGTTTACCTTAGCACCGGTGGTTTGAAAAAACCTCTAAAGAGAGAACAATACTAAAACAAAGGGCATCATTAAGATGCCCTTTTTATCAAGTATGAAGTAAATGTTTAAGAATTTTGTCACCGTGTTCGACCGCTTCCCGTTTGATTTTAGACGCTGAGTGACCAGATAAGGGGGACACATCAAAGAGTAAAAAAGTGCCACTTAAATTCATTTGACTATATTGAATGGAGTGCTGAACAGATTTTAAAAAGCTTTCGATTAAATTTTCGTGTTCATTGATTAAATTTTTTTCTGGCTGTCCAACGGTCATACTCAGCAAAACTTTTTTATTTTTCAATTTATCTCCTTGTGAACCATAAGCAAATTGATAGCTAAAAACTTCATCGAACCATAATTTTAAAATAGCGGGCATATTAAACCAAAACATTGGATATTGCAGAATGACCGTTTCATGTCGCAGTAATGCCTGCTGTTCCGCTGCGACATCAATTTGATAATCAGGGTAGCGCTGGAAAATATCTCGAACTTCTAAATCTGGATATTTGTCTGTCAGTTCATTGACAATGGTCTTGTTTGCAATCGACCGTGTGTAATAGGGATGCGCCAAAATGAGCAGTGCCATAATATGTACCTATTAACTATAAAAATAATAGTCACTATATTTTTTATATGGATGGCGTACAATAACTATCAAAGTTGATAGCCTAGAGATATTGATGGAACCTATTGAAAATAAATGTGAAATAAAAATGAATGGTAAAACCTATCCATGTCATATCAGTATGGCAATGGATTTGGTCGGTGGGAAATGGAAAAGTGTAATTCTTTACTATCTCAAAGATGGAGCAAAACGCTTTAATGAAATCAAACAACTGATGCCAACGATTACTGAAATGACACTCAGCCTGCAACTTAAGCAATTAGAACAAAGTGGATTGGTTTCTAGAACCGTGTATGGAGAAAAAGCACCAATCAAAGTAGTCTATGAAATGACCGACTTAGGACATTCTTTTAAGCCTGTTTTAGAATCATTGTCTATTTGGGCACATGGCATGCTTAATGAAGATTTAGATTAAAAAATAATAAAATGCTATTGCTGAATCGTACTTAAAAAAAATCTGATTGATGAATATAACGACTTGAATATTTTCGCCCCATCACTGCGCATGGGGCATTTTTTTGCCCACAAAATAGTCATAAATTTTGATCAATCGCAGTAAAAGCACGCTTAGAAATTGGCACATTTTCTGCATCTATAGGGGCGTAATACAAAAACTTAATTTGGTAATACTGATGCCTATTCTTCTATGTTTACAAATAGCGAATGGCCATCAGACCCTTACATAGGAGTGGTGCGATGAATCATGTAAAAACAGCAGACAAAAAAGTACATCCGCTCAAAACATTTTTTGTCGAATTATTCAGTGTACGCGCTGGTCTGTATATCAAACAAACACACTCAGTCCATAAACCAAAAGGATAGCACTGTGCCTAAACAAAAGTTGGCTCGGATCAGTATTACTGTACCTGAAACGACACTCAATGCCCTCGACCAAAAAATTGTTGATCAACACTATGAAAGCCGATCACAAGCAATTGTGGACATGATCAACAAACATTTGATTGCAGAGCAGGTTCAAGCGAATGAAGTGATGGTGGGGACATTAACCATTCTTTATGATGCAGGGCAGATGCCACTTAGAAATCAACTAATTGATTTACAACAACAGTTTTTAACCCAAGTGATCAGTTCACTACATATTCAACTTGATCAGCAAAAAATCTTGCAGGTGATGTTGATGCAAGGTGCAAGCTCAGAGCTCAAGCAAATTAGTCAGCAATTTATTGCACTCAAAGGCGTGATTAAAGGGCATTTAGAACTTATGGATGCAGTGATGCCTCCGATTCTACAAAATGATTAAATCAGGAGTATGGTCATGCAAGACTTATGGACGATCCAAGATTGGAAAAATGCGTATGCAAATCAGCAAATCGATATTGATGGTTTAATCGACTATGTTAAAACCATAAAAAATGATGATCATGCTTGGATTGAAATCGCATCTTCAGCACAAATACAGATGCAAATTGAGTATTTAAAAACTCAAAATTGCGATGATCTACCTCTCTATGGTGTGCCCTTTGCAGTCAAAGACAATATTGATGTTGCTGGTTTTCATACAACAGGTGCATGTAAAGAAGCTGAATATTTAGCAAATACAGATGCTTTCGTTATTGCTAAGCTTAAAAAAGCAGGCGCAGTCGTTGTTGGAAAAACTAATTTAGATCAATTTGCAACAGGTTTAGTAGGGGTACGTTCGCCGTATGGTGCAGTAAAAAATAGCTTTAATCCAGAATATATCAGTGGTGGTTCTAGTTCTGGGTCATCTGTGGCTGTAGCGAATGGAATTGTACCTTTTAGTCTAGGTACAGATACGGCAGGTTCAGGTCGAGTCCCAGCAGGTCATAACAATATAGTTGGATTGAAACCTACAAAGGGATGGTTTTCCACCACAGGTTTGATGCCTGCGTGTAGAACACTGGATGTGATTTCAATTTTTGCACTGACCAGTGATGATGCTTGGCTGGTTGCAACATTGATGCAAGCTAATGATAAAACAGATGCTTATTCGCGTAGTCATCCTGCCAATGTTGCAACACAATTTTCTAAAGGTAAAATTGCGATACCTACTCAACTTGAGTTTTATGGTGATATTGAATCTGAGAAAGCATTTAAAATTGCCGTAGAACGTGTTCAGGCACTTGGATATGAGGTTGAATCTATTGATTTTACGGATTTCAACCTTTTGGCGAGAGCACTTTATAATGATGCTTGGGTTGCAGAGCGAACGGTTGCTGTCGAAGCGCGAGTCTCTCGGCAACAAGCGCATCCAGTGATTGCTGAAATCATTGCGCAAGCAGATCAGTTTAAAGCTACAGATACATTTAAAGCTGAGTATCAACGGGCTGAATTAGCACAAAAAATTAATCTTCAGTTACAAGCCTATGATGCATTGATGGTACCGACTTCACCGACGATTTATCGGATCAGTGAAGTTGAAGCAGATCCACTCAATAAAAATTCACATATGGGGGCATATACCAACTTTGTAAATTTTGCTGATCTAGCTGCGATTGCCTTACCCAATATCATTCGTGCAGATGGTCTGCCAAGTGGCGTGACTTTTATTGCATCTGCTTGGTATGACCAAGCATTGGCAAAATTTGCCCAACAATGGCAAACACTCACAGAACTTCCTCTTGGCACATCATCATATCATTATCAAAAAAGCTTTGAAATTGAATCACAAAACTCGGTAAAGCTCGCTGTTGTCGGTGCGCATCTTTCAGGGATGCCTTTGAATTTTCAATTGACAACCCGGCAAGCGACATTGCTCGCAAAAACCCGAACGGCTAAAAGCTATAAGTTATTTGCTTTGAAAAATACTGTTCCACCGAAACCAGGATTGCAATTTGATGTTGATGGTACTGCGATTGAAGTTGAAGTTTGGGAGATTCCTTTAGCGAATTTTGGGGCAATCGTCGCAGAAGTTCCTGCACCACTAGGCATTGGCAATCTACAGCTTGAAGATGGAACATGGATTAAAGGCTTTATTTGTGAAGCTTATGCGATTCAAGAGGCTGTTGATATCAGTCATTTTGGTGGTTGGCGTGCCTACATCAAGTCACTCAGTCCATCAAATACTAAATTTAACTGTGAGAATGTTGGGGGAGTTTCGGTATGATTCATAAATCTTTTTTATCTATATCCATTTTGTCTGCGGTTTTAATATCGGGTTGTGACAACACAGCAAAAGTGCCAGAAGCCAAAGAAAATAAGCAAACCACAGCAAACGCACAACCGATTACTATTGGTTATAGTGATTGGCCGGGATTTGTTGCATGGCAAGTTGCGATTGAAAAGGGGTGGTTAAAAGAAGCGGGATTAAATGTTGATTTCAAATGGTTTGATTACTCCGCATCGCTTTCAGCTTTTTCAGCAAATCAATTGGATGCGGTATTTGTCACCAATGGAGATAATTTGGTGACTGCTTCAGGCGGTACGCAAGGCATGATGATTATGGCAACAGATTATTCTGCTGGAAATGATGTCATTATTGCCAAAGAGGGGATTAATCATATTCAGGATTTAAAAGGCAAATCGGTAGGTGTTGAAAAGGGATTGGTGGACCATTTACTGCTTGCAACAGCGATGTCAGATCAGAAAATTCCCATTAATGAAATCAAATTGGTGAATTCTGCGACCAATCAATTACCTCAAGTGTTTTCAAGTCCTGATATTTCAGCAATTGCAGTTTGGCAGCCTGTTGCCAGTCAAGCATTAAAAGCCGTTGCAGGATCAAAAATCATTTATACATCGCAAGATAAACCGGGTTTAATCTATGACACATTAACGGTCAATATGAGTCATTTAACTGCGCATAAAGAGGAATGGAAAAAAGTTCTGCAAGTGTGGGATAAAACGGTGAAATATATCAACGATCCGGCTACACATGCAGATGCAGTCAAAATTATGGCAAATCGTTCAGGTGTCGATCCGAAACAATACGAAACGATGGTGAATGGTACACATTTACTGGATATTTCAGCCAATAAAAAAGTCTTTAGCAAAGGTAATGGTTTTGATTCGATATATGGTTCGTCCTATCATGTGAATAAATTTAATGTACAGAATGGCATCTATAAAACTGAGCAAAATGTAGATGGTTTGATTTATCCAACCTTATTACAAGACTTACCATAAAGGGATTTGCGCTAATTGGATTGGTCTGGAGAGACATCTTTATGACCAATCGCGAATTAGCTAAAGACCCAATAGCCTAAGCAGTATCCTTCTGGAAACTTAAATAATTAGATAAGAAGCTTCACTGCTTCTTATTTTGTGAAAAGCTTTGATCAATTAGTGCAGACGATGCCTTAGTTTTCAGAGATGAAAAGATACCATCTCGAACATCGAGCTAATTTATTCAAAATAACTCGAACGCATATTATTTTCTTCCTCTACTCATATTGATCCGTATCATCGCCTGACTCAGTTGGGCTTTTAATTGTTTAGATCAAATCAAGCATAACAATATTTAAATCTGTTCATTCAGTATTATCTTTTTAAATACAGTCAATCTGTTGAAAAATTCATACAGTAGAATATCATTTCTGTTGATCAATAAAATTAAAGCGATCAATATATTGTTCGATGATATAAGCCTTGCACTACCACGCTTTAGCTCTAGAGTCCAAAGTGACTAAAAAGGAATTAAAAAAGAAGATTGAGGCAAATGAGTAAGCCTCAAAATTTCATCAGCATAAACTTTACTTAAGTGAGTTCTGTGCTGTTTGAGAAAAGATGAATAATTGAAATCCCAATAATCATCAGGGAAAGTCCAAGAATAGCAGCTAAATCCAAGTGCTGTTTATAATAAAAAAAGCCGACCAAAGACACCAAAATAATGCCAGCACCTGACCATAAGGCATAGGTAATACCGACTGGAATGGTTTTCATGGTCAGGGATAAGAAATAAATCGCCACAGCATAGCCACAGATGGTGATGATTGAAGGCAAGAGCTGACTAAATCCTTCTGAAGCTTTCATGGCAGAGGTCGCAATGACTTCTGCCACAATTGCAATAATTAAATAGATAAAAGACATGGTTAAAATATGCTTCCTAGACACTTATTTTTGCATGATGGAAAAGGTGGTTGTGTTCCTGATCAAACCAGGCAAGGCTGGCATTTGATGTTGCTGTCTCTGTGGAAAAACAAAAATCTTGCTCAAAAGTATCAATGGTGAAATATAACTGGCAACGTTGTCCTTGAATTAAGCGTTGCTGTACCAATGTGTTGTCATCCAACTGAGTAAAGTGATCAAGTTCCATGTGTGTGCCAACTTGCTCCGTCACAGTACTGAGATCAATCATTTGCTGTCCAAAACTCACCGATACTTCGTAATCTTGGATATCTTGAACAGTGAAATCTTGCTGAGCAAAGGCTTCGGTCAAGGATTTCTCCATTTCTAAACGTTGTTGGATCTCAGGACGGCGTGATCGTGCAAAGGCAATAAAATGATCACAAATAATTAAGCCACCATCCGCAGGGTAACTTGTATTTAAATCCATATTGTCAATTTTAAATAAACGTAAACCCAGAAAAAGCCCACGTTTGGCTTGCTGACGCCAATCTTCAACATAAGCATGGCTCGGGGAAAATTCTAAAATGGCATTGCCAATCGCATAAAGTTTTGCTGGTTCAGGCCATTGAACATGATTTTGATAATTACTGGTGATTTGCCAAGAAAGTAGTTGCTGTTGCTCATCCCACAGTGTATTGCCAACCCAGCCTTGTCGCTCCAAAACGGGTGTTGTGTTTTGGCTTTTTAAACGTAAATCGATGGTGAATGATTTAGACTGAAACCAATAGACCAAGGTAGTTTCGTCAGTGAGCCCATTGGCAAAGCTAATACTTTTACGGCGAAAAGCACCCAACAAATACTCAGGGAGTAGGCATGTTGAAGTAGCAGATACTTTGAGTTGAGTACAGAGTGTTATGAGATTCATTGTGACTCCTCGTTTTGGTTTAAACCAAAGGAGTAAAGTGGTCTGGCATTTTCAAGTTGAATTTCACCACGTGCGACTTTATCTTTGAGATATTGAAATGTTTGCGCTGTTTGATTAAATAAATGCTCCCCACCTTTTAATGGCGCATAGTGAGCAGATTCAGGATTGATCAATGGCTGAATGATGTAGTCATAATCACATGAGAAAAAGAATGGAAAAGAATAACGTTCCTCAGCCACTTTCTTCACCCGATGTTTGGTGGCTAAATAACGTCCATTGGATAAAATCTCCATCATATCGCCAATGTTCATAATCAAGGTATTTTCAAGCAATGGTACATCTATCCATTGTCCAGCTTTATTGAGCACTTGTAAGCCAGGTGCGGTCGGAAGAAGTAAGGTAAAACATTCATAATCCGTATGCGCACCTATACCTTCTTTATCCTGAATATCCGCAATATATGGATAATGTATCAAGCGAAGTTGACTGGGAGCTTTTGAAATATGCGCATCAAAATAATGCTCATCCAAGTCCAATGCTAAGGCAAAACTTTGAAAAATTTGCTGCCCAATTTTTTTAATGTGTTGATAATAATTGGAAACATGCAATTTAAAGCTAGGATCATCAGGCCACTGAGTTGGACCTACCAGTGGGCGTCGATCTTCCAAACTGAGGTAATCATAATTCACATCATAAGCTTCTTTGAGGTCGTAGGTATTTTCTACAAAACGTTCCTCTCCAATGGGCACATAGCCACTGTGATTTTCCGATAAGCCAATATAATTCTGCATCTTTAAGGCTGTATCTTGGGCAAAATACTGTTGCGCCGTTTGATGGAGTTTTTCAAATAATTCAGGCTTAAATTGTTCACCTTTTAGATAAAGAAAACCAACATCTTTACAGGCTTGGTCTAAAGCATGTGCGACTTTCAAGCGTTCATTACGATCAGCGCTACACAATAAAGAAATATCCAAAAGTGGTAAAACATAGCGATTTGTCATGAATATCACCAAAGTTGGTCGTCCAACAAAGAACTAAGCAATTTGGGTCGTCCCAAATGCGATAAGAAAGCGTTTATGGCTTATTTATCCGTACTGATTTGTGTCATACGTGGAATTTTCGGTAAATTTTGTAGTGCTGGATCAAGTTCATCTTCTTGAGCATGCACTAACTGATCAACGCGAGCTCTGAGTTGTTTGAATGCAGAGCTGTTGATTAAGTCTGTTGAACGTGGACGAGGTAAATCGACTTCAATGATCTCTTTGATTTCACCGGGGTTGGCTTTGAGTGCCACAATACGATCAGCCAACAATATGGCTTCATCCATATCATGGGTCACAAAAATAATCGTGATGTCTATGTTTTGCCATAAATCCATCAGATGTTTTTGCATCTTTTGGCGAGTATGCGGGTCTAATGCGCCAAAAGGTTCATCCATCAATAAAATTTTAGGTTCATTGACCAAAGCACGTGCAATAGCGACACGTTGTTTCATCCCACCTGATAACTGATGAGGATATTGATTTTCATATTTTTCTAAACCAATGATATTAATCCATTCACGTGCATGGGATTCAGCAGAGATTTGACTGATACCTTTCATTCGTGGACCAAACATGACATTTTCTTTGACTGTTTTCCAAGGAAATAGCGTATAGCCTTGGAACACCATACCCCGTTCAGGACTTGGACCTGTAATACGCTCGCCATCGACCAAGACCTCGCCACTGTGATAAGGATCTAAACCCGCAATCACACGACTTAAGGTGGATTTCCCGCAACCAGAAGGACCAATCACACAAACAAATTCTCGTTTATGAATTTTTAAATCAAGCTGTTTTAACACCACTCGTTCAGACTTGCCATGTTTAAATACTTGGCTGAGTTGTTTGGTCTCTAAAATGACAGGACGTGCATAGATCTTTTGAAAATATTCATGTGAGTTAAAAGTTGAATCATTCATTATTTTGCTCCTATTTTCCATGCAAACATACGCTCACCCAACCTCATCAACACCCAATCACAAACTAAGCCGATCACCCCAATAATTAAGATTGCGGCATACACATTGTCAAAGTTTTGATAGCGCGCTTGTTGGGTGATAAACCAAGTGATACCAGAGGTTGTTCCGATCAATTCAGAGACGATTAAATAGGTCCATGCCCAACCCAGTAGCACTCTTAAATCGCGGTAGATATCAGGAAATGCGGCGGGAATAACGACATAAAACAGACTTTTCAATTTATTGGTTCCTAGGGTATAACCCGCTTCAACCAATCCTTGATCAACCATGCGTGTGGTGTTGGCGATAATCAAAATTTGCTGAAAAAGTGTACTAATGACAATGATTGCAATTTTCGGTGCATCATTAATTCCTAAAATCGCTACAGCCAAGGCACCGAATGCAGGTGCAGGCAAATAGCGAAAGAATTCAACAAAAGGTTCAGTGAGTAGAGATATTTTTTGTGAGAAGCCACAAAGAATTCCCAGTGGGATACCAACAATTGAGGAAATCAGGAAAGCAGAGAAAACAATTTTAATACTGTGCCATAAGCTTTGATGAAACCAAGGCGTATCAGGTTGTTCGGGTGGTGTGGTAAAAGCAGTCACCAATGCTATAGCAACTTCATGTGGAGCTGGTAAGTAAATTGGATTGACCAAAACACCTTGTGGTGGTGCAGAATGGTGATCTACAGCATTTTGTGCCTCACTATAGAACACATTTTTATCGACACGGCTTCCGACTTGCAGATATGAAACACTTCCTGAATCGGTAATTTGCACTTGGGGATGCCAAATAAAAGGTAAATAACTAACAGCACACCAGAGACATATAGGGATCAGAAAAGAGGACAAGCTTAAGATCAGCTTGTTCTTTTGACCCATATCCTTTGCGACATAACCCATATTTGTCATCCTCATTCTTTGCTTGAGTATTACGATTATTAAAAAACGTAATATTGATTAAGCAAAATGAGTGCCATAAGGCAAAAGACAAGAGATTGCAGTAAATAAAAAAGTAAGTGATGTGTTCAAACAGTTGAGAGGTTTGAAACATGATGCTTTTAAAAAGCATTTAAAATAAAAAGATAATCGAAAAGTGTTGAATGAAATTATTGAGAATGAAATATAGTCAAAATGTCTGATTATTCATACAAGTAATTTGGATGATTCATTTATTTTGTACTTTTGAATCATAAACAGTCTTGCTATCACGAGGCGACATGGATGTCGCTATGTTGAGCGGGGGTATTAGGATGTACCCCTCGCTCAACGGAAGATTTTTGTTACTTTTCATCTCTGAAAAGTAAAGTATCGCCTACGCAAAACAATTTAAACTCTAGAGCTAAAGCGTGGCAGTGCAAGGCTTATATCATCAAACAATATATTGATCGCTTTAATTTTATTGATCAACAGAAATGATATTCTACTGTATGAATTTTTCAACAGTTTGACTATAGATAGAGTATTTAAGAATAAAGAGGACAAGCGTTGTGCGCTTTGAGGGTGATGTTCATGAATTGAATTCACACTTGTTGTTAAAATTGAACCATAAAGAAGCCGTTCTATTCAATTGAATACAACGGCATTTTGATTGCACAAAATATCGATCATGATTCACTAAAGTTGAACATCAAAGCATATTCAATTTCGGTGGATAAAATTTAATTTAAAATGGAAGCGGTTCTAATCCTTTGACGATATCGTTAAATTCAGAACCGTTCAGCCAAAATGATTTCTTTAAAAATAGTGTGGTCATGATACTTTCAGCATCATCACTGTTGGTGTTTTCACAGAATAAACCATATTGACTGCCAAGCACATTATTGTCTTCAATTAAACGAATATAGTACGCATGTTGTTCATCAGCATAACCAAGAATTGCATCACGTTGAGTAGCCATTTTTATGTCTCCACATAGAAAATCAATCAAATAAGTGCATAACGATGACCAGAGAACTTGTTCAAAGAAATCAATAAAATAACATTGAGCTTATATTGTAAATTATTGATTTATGATAAGTATATTGATTGTCTTTGACATCCTTGTTCAAAGAAATGTATCAAAACTGATCGATAGGGTTATTGTTATTCAAAAAAAACTTGCCGTCAACTTGAATTTGTAACTTTTTCAAGGTATATTGATTTTACTGGTTTTTATGTAGCATACAGGATAAAAAATGACTAAAAAAGTAGAATTTGAACATGGAGGTGCGAGAGCCAATGCTGGGCGTAAAGCACAATTCAGTGAGCCTACCAAAGTAATCCGTGTGCCTGAATCCCAAGTTGATTTTATCAAAAATTGGTTACTGAAAAATTTCAGCAATGCACAGCTAAGTGATTTTAGCTCGACTATGCATATCCAAACAGTTCAAGCAAAAAATGATAAGATTTATCAAATTCCTTTAGCGACCGAACGAGTTGCAGCAGGTGTGCCGTTTTCTGTTCAGGACACGATTGAACAATCTTTGGATATGAATGAATATCTGATTCGAAATGAAAGTTCGACTTTTATTGTTAAAGCCAATTCTCTTTCAATGTTGGATGTGGGGATAGATATTGAAGATCCGTTGATCGTCGATCGCAGTATCACGGCAAAGTCTGGTGATATTGTGATTGCGCGTATTGACAATGATTTTACCGTGAAGCGCTTAATGATTGATAAGCATTTTGATCCACCTAAAGTTTGGTTAAAAGCAGAAAACCCTGAATTTAAGAATATTTATATTGAAGAAGGGCAAGAGTTTGAAATTTGGGGTGTCGTCACCTATAACTTAAAGCGTATGCGTTGATTAGCTTCTTTTTAATTGTCTCTAATTACTCAAGCTAGCAACATTCGTGTTGCTTTTTTTGATCGAATTTTAAGTAAAGTGAATGCATTACATGAAAAAATGAGTTGATATATTCACTACATTAAAAACCTGCCTTTAGCTGAGTTAGCTGTTTATAAACATGCTCGCTTCAAGCAAGCATGCTCAAAATTCATAAATACCAAAATTTAAAAAATATTAATTCGGCATATTTCTTGCTGTTGTTCGCTTAATTAATTTATCGAATGGTAAAAAATGAAAGAGAAGATTTTTCCTTGTAGCAACGGACAAGATGCCGAATTCGTCATTTTGTCTTCAGGTTTAGGTGGACATGCAACATTCTGGCAACCGCAGATTGAGCCGCTAACGCAATATTTTCATGTCTTGGTTTATGATCAAGAAGGCTGTCATGCAGATTCAGCCCATTTGCCTCAATACTATTCCATTCAAAATATGGCTGAACAAGCCCTCGCAATTTTGCAAAAGTATAAAATCGATAAATGTCACTTTATTGGGCATGCCTTAGGTGCAGTGATTGGAGCTGAACTGGCTGTGCTGGTACAAAATACTTCGATTTCTTTATTGAGTTTAACCATGATCAATGCTTGGGACACTTTGGATCCCCACACACAAAAATGTTTTCAAACTCGAATCGCTTTATTAAAAGATTCTGGGGCAGAAGCTTATGTGCGTGCACAGGCTTTATTTCTTTATCCCCCTGCTTTTATTTCAAAAAATCACCAAGAAATACAACAGATAGAGAATATAGGACTACAAGACTTTCCTCCATCGCACAATGTAATGGCACGATTGAAAGCACTGATGAAATTTGAAATTTTACCCATTCATCGAAAGGCTTTATTGAATACAGACTTGTATTACATTGCCAATAAAGATGATTTTCTAGTGCCTTATCAAAAAAGTCACGATCTTCAAGCAGCATTAGGGCATGGGGACTTAACCGTATTGGACTATGGTGCACATGCTTCAACAATCACTGACAGTAAAACACTCAATCATTTGTTGATTAAAAACTTAAAAGGATAAGCGCGATGAGTAAGCAAGAAAATATAGATTTAGATCAATTGTTTCATCAAGCCAGAACACATAATGGCTGGTTAGATCAGCAAATCTCAACTGAACAAATTCACAAAATCTATGACTTGGTTAAAATGGGACCGACATCAGCCAATTGTTGTCCTGCACGATTTGTATTTTTAACGACGGCTGAGTCAAAAGCCCAGCTTAAACCTGCGTTGTCTACAGGAAATATTGAGAAAACCATGTCGGCGCCTTTAACCGTATTAGTCGCCACAGATCAAAAGTTTTATGATCAATTTGGTAAATTATTTCCGCATGCCGATGCGAAGTCTTGGTTTACGTCAAGCCCTGAACTGACACAAGAAACAGCGTTTCGTAACAGTTCAATGCAGGCTGCTTATTTGATTTTAGCTTGTCGGAGTTTAGGGTTAGATACGGGACCAATGTCTGGCTTTAATCCTCAAAAAGTAAATGATATTTTCTTCAAGAATACGGATTATCAAATTAATATGATCATTAATATTGGATATGGAGATCATACAAAAATATATTCAAGACTACCTAGGTTGGATTTTTTGGAAGCATGTAAAATATTATAAATAATATTTAAATAAGAAAGAATTAAATTAAACCGTATCTATTTTTGATGCGTTTTTTTATTTAATGTAAGCATTTAATCGAGAAGTTTTAGAAATGATCTAATTCGGCGCATTTTGCACCATTTTAGTTTATACGTGTTTTCATAATATAAAACTATTTTTTACCAAAAGGTAAAATAAAAATTGAATATTAAAAATTAAATATAATAAACAATAATATAAATTTAGTGGCACGCCCTATGCATTATTAAAAATATCAAAGCGTCTAAATTTGAGTTTATGGCGAAGTTTTTTTTCTTAGAATATTTTTTATGCAGTGAGGTTTAAAGATGAAAATAGGTGTATTTTGTCCGATTGGAAACAATGGCTGGTTGCTGTCAGAAAATGCTCCGCAATATAAACCAACATTTGAGTTGAATAAAAAGATTGTACAACGCGCTGAATATTATGGTTTTGATTTTGCGCTTTCTATGATTAAACTCCGCGGTTTTGGCGGTAAAACTGAATTTTGGGATTATAACTTAGAAACTTTTACATTAATGGCAGGTCTTGCGGCTGTGACCAGTAAAATTAAAATTTTTGCGACGGCAGCAACGTTGGTGATGCCTCCAGCAATTGTGGCACGAATGGCTTCAACCATTGACTCAATTTCGAATGGAAGATTCGGTTTAAACGTTGTTACGGGATGGCAACCACCTGAATATACACAAATGGGCATGTGGCCTGGAAATGATTATTTTGCCAAGCGTTATGATTATTTGTCGGAATATGTCGAAATTTTACGTGAGTTATGGGCAACAGGAAAATCAGATTTTAAAGGTGAGTTTTTCCAAATGGATGATTGCCAAGTCAAGCCAACACCGCAAGCGGACATGAAAATTATCTGTGCAGGGCAGTCTGAGACAGGTCTGGCGTTCTCTGCACAATATGCAGACTATAACTTTGTTTTCGGAAAAGGGCTAAATACACCAACTGCCTATGCTGAAATCAATGATCGCTTAAAAGTACATACAGATCGAACAGGGCGTGAGGTTCAAACTTATGTGCTGTTTATGGTGATAGCAGCTGAAACAGATCAAGAAGCAATGGATAAATGGAAAAATTACAACGCAGGTGCAGATGTAGAAGCAATTAACTGGCTGATGAATCAAGGGAGTAAAGATCAAACATCTGGTACAGATACCAATATTCGTCAAATGGCGTCTAGCGTATCGCCTGTCAATATCAATATGGGTACGATCGTAGGGGCGTATGACAATGTTGCCAAGATGCTGGATGAAATTGCTGAAATAGATGGGACGGAAGGGATTTTATTAACTTTTGATGATTTTGTACAAGGTGTGGAGGATTTTGGTCAGCGTATTCAACCCTTGATGAAAAGTCGTGAAGCTGTTGTTGCAAGTTATCAAGAACCTAGCCAAACCATTTTGGAGAAAAGTGCATGAATATGATGGAAAACAAACAAGCTCTATCGAACATTGTTTGTGCTGATTTTACCTCTCAAGCAGGTACGGGAAAACTTTTAAAGGCTGAACCTGAATCTATTCAACTGGCACCTGAGCATACAGCACTTATTGTGATTGATATGCAAAATGCTTATACCTCGCTCGGTGGTTATTTAGATCTGGCTGGCTTTGATGTTTCAAAAACTCAACCTGTCGTTGCAAATATAAAAAAAGCGGTTAATGCTGCACATACTGCGGGTATCCAAGTGATCTATTTTCAAAATGGTTGGGATGATCAATATCAAGAGGCAGGTGGTTTAGGTTCACCGAATTTTCATAAATCCAATGCATTAAAAACCATGCGTAAAAAACCAGAGTTGGCAGGCAAATTATTGGCAAAAGGTGGCTGGGATTTTGCATTAATCGATGAGTTAAAACCTAAAGCTCAAGATATTGTTATTGAAAAACCTCGTTATAGCGGCTTCTTTAATACTGCTTTAGATAGCATGTTACGTGCTCGTGGTATACGGAATCTGGTTTTTGTCGGCATCGCCACCAACGTTTGTGTTGAGTCAACATTGAGGGATGGTTTCTTTTTGGAATATTTTGGCATCGCGCTAGAAGATGCTTGTTATCAGGCAGGTCCAGAAGAAGCTCAAGTCGCAGCTTTATATAACATTAAAACTTTTTTTGGATGGGTGTCAAATACCGCTGCATTTGTAGAAACTTTTCAATCACCTCAAGAAACTACAGTGGTTTTAAGTCAATCTGCCTAAGTATTTTTTAATGATTTATCCATTTTTGCCACCTGTTAATGATTCAGTTTATGGCGGAGATGGACTTTGTAAAATAAGGAATTTTAAATGTCTAAACAAGTTGTAATCCCAGCAGGAACTTCTAAACCACTCGCCCCTTATGTTCCTGCAACTAAAGCAGACAATATCGTTTATGTTTCAGGCACTTTGGCATTTGATGAAAATAATGATGTGGTTTATGTCGGCGATGCTGCGGGACAAACTCGGCATATTCTAGAAACCATCAAAAGAGTGATAGAAACAGCGGGTGGAACGATGGATGACGTCACGTTTAATTCAATCTTTGTCAGAGATTGGGCAGATTATGCTGCGGTGAATACAGTTTATGCTGAATATTTTCCTAATGATAAACCCGCACGCTACTGTGTTCAGGTGGGGTTAGTCAAACCCGATGCTCTCGTTGAAATTGCATCTGTTGCACATGTGGGATAAGCCTTCGTTCAATTTTATTAATCACCTGAATTTAATTTTTCAACGATATTTTTAACCCCTTTGAGCATTTGCGCATCGGGGTGGGAGAGCCATGATGCAAATGATCAAACCAACCAACACAGTCGCAGGTGAAATAATTGAATTCACTCAAGCCAATGAAGCCAACGTTCATTTAGAAGTCGATCAAACCTTATTCAGACAGGGGATGTCTAATTTAGGTGCGGCAGTCAATGTAATCACCACTAAAGGCAAGGCAGGGCAAGCAGGTTTTACAGCTTCCGCAGTATGTAGTGTGACTGATACACCACCCACTTTATTGGTTTGTTTAAATCGATCTTCTTCTGTTTACAGCACATTTTCAGAAAATAAAGTTTTATGTGTCAACACATTAGGGTCAAATCAGGCAGATTTATCTAATTTATTTGGGGGAAAAACACCCATGCAAGAAAGATTTGCACAAGCCAACTGGAGTGAGCTGATCACTGGATCACCCGTGTTGGAGAGTGCATTGATTTCGTTTGATTGTGAAGTTGTTTCGAGTCAATCCGTAGGAAGCCATGATGTGCTGTTTTGCCAAGTCAAAGCGATAAGACACAATCCAGACTTAAATGCGCTTCTCTATTTTAAACGTAACTATTGTGAACCTCAAAACGTATGTTGATTTTTAAATATGGGGAATTAAAAAATGGCGACAAAAGAACCGTGGTTTGCTTCATTTAAACCTTATACAGGAAATTTAGACCAAACACCTGTACAGATTGATGAGTATTTACCAGCAGGAAAAAGCATCGTTCTGGGCTTACAACATGCTTTTGCAATGTTTGGTGCAACTGTTTTAGCACCTTTATTGATGGGTTTTGATCCGAACTTAACCATATTCATTACAGGGATTGGCACAATTTTATTTTTCCTCATGACTGGTGGAAGAATGCCGAGTTATCTCGGGTCGAGTTTTGCATTTATTGGTGCTGTAGCAGCAGCAACAGGTTACGCAGGTGTTGGAACAAATCCCAATATCGCAGTGGCTTTGGGAGGAACTATTGTCTGTGGTTTAGTTTATGCTGCCATCGGTTTAATCGTGATGAAAACAGGAACAGGTTGGATAGAAAAACTGATGCCTCCGATCGTTACTGGGGCAATTGTCATGATCATTGGATTAAATCTTGCACCTGTCACTATTAAAAGCGTTTCAGCCAATTCTTTTGATACTTGGATAGCAATTCTTACAATCGTGTGTATTAGTGTCATTGCTGTATTTACCCGAGGGATGATGCGTCGACTTTTACTCTTGCTGGGGTTGGTCTGTGCTTATGTCTTGTATTTTATTCTTGCCAATGTCATGGGACTAGGCAAAGCGATTGATTTTGCCGTGATCAATAATGCCGCTTGGTTTGGATTACCACATTTTGTTGCACCGACATTTAATGCCAATGCGATGCTTTTGATAGCACCTGTTGCCATCATTCTTGTTGCGGAAAACTTAGGGCATTTTAAAGCGGTCTCTGCCATGACTGGGCGAAATTTATCGCCTTATATGGGGCGCGCATTTTTTGCTGATGGTGTTTGTACAACTTTATCAGCAACAGTCGGTGGCACAGGAATGACCACTTATGCTGAAAATATTGGCGTGATGGCGGTGACCAAGATTTACTCGACGACCGTATTTGTGATTGCTGGTATTTTTGCCATCTTATTGGGGTTATCACCTAAATTTGGTGCGGTCATCAGTACCATTCCAGTCGCTTTACTTGGCGGAGCCTCTATTGTGGTGTTTGGTTTAATCACTGTGGCAGGCGCAAAAATTTGGATAGATAACAAAATTGATTTTACTAAAAATAGTACCCTTATCATTGCTGCTGTCAGTCTGATCATGGGGGCGGGGAATTTTAGCGTGCATATTGGCTCGTTTGATTTAGGCGGTGTCGGTACAGCCACTTTGACTGCAATTATTCTAAATTTATTCCTCAACCGCGGCGAAAAGCCCTCTGGTGCAGTGCAGACGGAGTCTGATGAAAGTATCAAGTCATTTACGCATAGTGCTTAAAACGGAGATGAATGTGATGAGTAATAATACAAAAGACAGTGAGTTGCCCCATGTCGCATTCATTGGGCTTGGGGCAATGGGATGGCATATGGCTTCCCATCTGCCTAAGGTATGTAAAACAGTAAAAGTCTGGAATCGAAATTTTGAAAAAGCCCAACAACATGCGCAAAGCTTTGGAACAATTGCTGTAAATTTACAAGAAGCAGTACAGGCAGACATCATTTTTTCTTGTTTACCCACCAGCGCAGATGTTGAAAACTTGATTGCAAGGGTCCGCTTAAAAGCTGGAAGTATTTGGGTGGATTGTACCAGTGGTATTCCCAGTTCAGCGTGTCAATTGGCAGAAAAGCTAAAAAAGTTAAATATTGATTATTTGGATGCACCTGTTTCAGGACAAACCATCGGAGCAGAAAATGGCACTCTGACCGTGATGTTGGCAGGTCATTATGATGCCTGTCTACGTGCAAAGCCATTTATTCAAGCCTTTGCTGATCTCATTGAATATGTGGGCGAAAGTGGTTCTGGTTTTGCAGTAAAAGCTGTTAACAATAGTTTAATGGCTGTGAATCTTTGGGCAGCCGCCGAAGGGCTAAGTATTTTAAAAGCCCAACAAGTGGATTTAGCAGCGGCGCTTAACTGTATCAATCATTCCAGTGGGCGAAGTGGTATGTCTGAAACCATCGTTGCACAGAGAATCTTGAATGGTGCATTTGATCGAAGCTTTGCTTTAAACCTGCTTCAAAAAGATATGGGGATCGCTATAGATTTAATGCGTCATAGCCAGCTCGAACTTCAAGTATTGCAAACAACCCATGCTTGTTATGATCTGATTAAAACAACAGATGCAGCATCCATGGACTTTTCAGCAGCAATACAACGTTTGGAGCAAGACACAGGCTACAAATTACGGTTTTAATGAGTTGGTTTTAAATATTTGAAATTTAGATAATATTTAATTTATCTTATTGCTATTCTAGCAATAGAAACATCTCAAAAATGTTGTTCTTTATATTGAATGCCCTGTGCGACAATTTTTGTCGCATAGGGCATTTTTATATCTAGTAATAGTTTTCCCAATTTATATAATAGAACCTGTAAGCACGATGAGATTTAAAATATGAACGATTTAATTAAAGTACGCGAAGTTTTAAAGAATATTCAAAATCAACATAATAAAAATCGAGCCATTTCTTTGGTGGGAATGGTTGATTTAAATGAACTTGATATTACATGGTTGATTGAAGAAAATTATATTGAGATTGATGATGCTATTTCATATTTAGATAATAAAAACATTGTTTTTATTAAGGATTTAACTTTTAAAGGTAAAAAATTACTCTACCAACTTAGTGTCTAGTTAAGTTTTATAAAAACAATAAGACATGAATAAGATAAAACAATAATCGTTTTTTATTTTTTTTTTGAAAAAAATAATAATAAGAATACGGCTGAATAACAATAAGTGAAAAAGAAAAATAAATAACAATAAAATATGATAATTGATAATTTTAAATCCAAATCAATAGGTCAATATTGGTTTGGATTTTTTACGTTTAAAATAAGCAATATTATGCATGGGCGCGTCATTCACGAATTAAAACTTGTATCGTGGTGGAACACTGGTTAAAAATGAATAACGATCAATCGATACTAAAAAGGATTTTAGGATGAAACGACCAAAGTATATGCAAAAATCAGAATGGGAAGCACGTTGCCAGTTGGCAGCACTGTATCGTTTAATTGCATATTTTAAAATGACAGATTTGATTGATACACATATCAGTTTACGCGTTCCCGATGAATCTGATCATTTTCTGATTAATCGTTATGGCGTGACTTTTGATCAAATGACTGCTTCTGATTTGGTCAAAATTGACCATCAAGGCAATATCGTGGCGAAAGGTGATCAAGGTAAGATGGTCAATGTTGCTGGATTTGTGATTCATTCTGCCTTACACCATGCCAATGATCAGATTAACTGTGTGATTCATACCCATACAGCAGATGGTATTGCCGTTTCTGCACAAGAAAAAGGGTTATTGCCTTTGTCTCAACATGCACTGAAGTTTTATAACAATATTGCCTATCATGAGTATGAAGGGATTGCTTTTTCAACCGAAGAACGTGAGCGTTTAGTTAAAGACCTTGGTGAGCATCGTTGTATGATCTTGCGCAATCATGGTTTATTGGCAACGGGGAATAGCATAGCTCGAGCATTTCATGAAATTTATTTTCTTGAACGTGCCTGTCAGATTCAGATTAAAGCCATGAGCAGTTCAAAGTTACATTATCCGAGTAAAGAGGTTTCAGAATATACTGTGAAGCAATTTGAAAGTGACGCTGCTGAACCGATTATCTGTGCAGCTTGGAATGCTGCATTATCATTGATCAAAGATCAGAAAAAGGATTATTGTCGTTGAGTGGGGGAGTACTCGCCCTATCTTGAGCTGAATAGGCAGTTTTGAAATAGTATAAAAAAACCTCCATATATTGCATATGGAGGTTTTTATTTCAGCAGGATTAACTGTTTAAATCAAACCAAATAAATTGGCTGTTTTCATGTGCAGTGAGTGTTGAATCTTCATCAAATAAGTAAGCATCGCCTGCTTTCAGTACTTGACCGGCAATATCAATCTCACCTTCGATCACATGCACATAGTTAAATTTTTGAGTCGCTTTAACTTCTAGGCTGCGATCTTTTTCCAAATACGCTGCTTTGATTTCAGCATTTTGGCGAATGTGCATAGGAGCATCATTATTTGGTCCAACAATCAATTGCCATTCATTCGGTGATTTTTTAGGATCACGTTCGATTTGTTGATAATTCGGTTCAGCATCACGAACATTTGGAATCACCCAGATTTGAAGCATATGAACAGCTTCATCACCTTGGTTAATTTCGCTGTGTTGTACACCAGTACCTGCACTCATCAATTGCCATTCACCTGCATTGATATGACGTTCATTTCCCATACTGTCTTTATGTGAAATTGTGCCTTTCAATACACAGGTCAAGATTTCCATATTGTCGTGAGGATGAGTACCAAAGCCATTGTGTGCGGCAATCGTATCATCATTGATTACACGTAAAGATCCTACACCCATGTATTTTGGGTCATACCAGCTACCAAATGAGAAGCTGTGTTTGGTGTCCAACCAGCCCATTTTGACATGACCACGGTTTTCGCTGCGATGTAAAAAAGTATTCATCTCAAATCTCCAATTCTTTATTTTTTAACATAAGTTGAGTTTAATATTTAAATATATGAGATGAAATAATGAAATTACAACACATTGTTTTGTTTTTGCAACGATGTTTAACAGGTACTTTAAATAAAAAACCAGTGCATTAGCACTGGTTCTATACGGTTAAGTCTTTGATTATTCAAGGAACTTAACGGTAACACCTGATTTCACTTTTTTACCGAGATCATTTGCATCCCAGTTGGTTAGGCGGATACAACCATGCGATGCAGTCTTAGAAATCGCAGATGGGTTTGGTGTACCATGAATACCGAATGATTTTTTGCTTAAACCAATCCAGATATTACCTACAGGTGCATTAGGACCAGGTGGTAATGACAGTGGTTTCAAGTTTTTACCTTGTACAAAGTTGCTCGGTGAGTAGCTGTACCACGGATTACGTGCTACACCAGTTACTTTATAAGTACCTGTTGGTGACGGAGTATCTGAACTACCAATGGTTGCAGGGAACGAGCCAACCATTTGGTTTTGCGCATTAAACAAATACAACTGTTTGGCGCCTTTATGCGCAACGATCAAATGAATGTTTTCAGGTAATTCGTTACGGATATTGGTAACAATGATTTTTTCGCCAACTTTGTTGAAGTTCGCTTTGGGATTAAGTTTCTTTAAGAAATCTTCATCCATATGGAACTTTTCGCCCAACATTTCTGTAACACGTGTGTAGTACAAACCCGGCATTTTTGCTTGTAATGCATAATCATGTGGGATTGATTTTGCATATGGACCTTTTAAGTCCTCCGCAGTGATAGCGTATTCAACAAAAGCTGGTTTGTTGCCTTGTTGAGTCACAAGTGCATCCCAAGTTTCTTTGGTTAATTCACCTGTCGGTTTAATACCATTCATTTGTTGGAATGAAGCAATGGCTTTCAAGGTGTTCATACCACTTGAACCATCAATAGCACCAGGAGAAGCATGAGCATTATTTAACATGACATGCGCACGTGCATAAACAGGGAATTGTCCTCTGCCAATATTTTCATACCATTGAGCGTTGTTTATTCCGTCTAAAGTCCAAGATGCTTTAGCTGCATTCGGATTTGTAGGTGTTTTCGCTGGCGTAGTTTGTGGTGCAGATGGCGAAATTGCTGTATCTGAAGTTTTATCCTCAGTTTTTTCTAAATTCTGTAGCGTGTTTGCTGCTTTGTCCAAATCTTGCTGCTCTTGCGGACTGATCTGTGCTTCTACACTTGAAGCAGAACTGTCAATGGCAAGTGGATCGATAGGATCTTCAACAGGAGCAGCAACTTTTTTAGGCGTTAGCGGTTGCTCAGCTGTAGATGCAGCAAATGCTGTACCTGTTAACACACAGCTTAAACTCAAAGCAAGAATTGAGCGAACGAACATGTAGATCAACCTTAAGAATTATTCATAATTTATGACTAAAAATCTGCTTAAGTATTACAGAATTTATAAGGTGTTGCAGTATTTGTTTTGTGTTAATCATTTTTTTCTATAGACATTTTTGTCCCAGATGAGTTTTGTTTTGTTTTCGTATACAAAATTGCTGCTCAAATCAATAAGCTCAAAACTTTATTGAGAAAAATTTTCAAGAAATGAATATCAGTGGGACCTTTTTGTTATGATGGTGCGAAATTAATATTTGATTGGGAAAGTAAATGACGACCTTAAAAAATGATCGTTTTCTACGTGCCTTATTGCGTGAACCTGTAGATACCACACCAGTTTGGATGATGCGTCAAGCAGGGCGCTATTTGCCAGAATATCGTGAAACACGTGCTAAAGCGGGTGATTTTCTTTCTCTTTGCAAAAATACAGAATTTGCCTGTGAAGTGACGTTGCAACCATTACGCCGCTATGCATTGGATGCTGCCATTTTATTTTCAGATATTTTGACAGTCCCTGATGCTTTAGGTTTAGGGCTTTATTTCGAAACAGGTGAAGGACCTAAATTTCATAAAACTGTGCGTACAGCACAAGATGTCGCAAACTTACCCAAATTTAATGCCAAGTCTGATCTTGCTTATGTCATGAATGCAGTTTCAACTATTCGTTCTGCATTGGCGGGTCAAGTGCCTTTAATTGGTTTTTCAGGCAGCCCTTGGACATTGGCTACCTATATGGTTGAAGGTGGTTCAAGCAAAGACTTTCGATTCACCAAGCAAATGATGTATGCGCAACCCGAAGTCTTACATGCATTATTAGACCGTCTCGCTGATGCCGTAATTGATTATTTAAATGCCCAAATTGAGGCAGGTGCTCAAGCTGTTCAAATTTTTGATAGTTGGGGTGGTGCATTAGCACATCGTGAATATCTAGAATTTTCACTGAAGTATATGCAAAAAATCGTTGCTGGATTAAAACGTGAAAATGAAGGGCGTAAAGTGCCTGTAATTTTATTTACTAAAGGTGGTGGTCAATGGTTGGAACCAATGATCGCGACAGATGCAGATGCGTTTGGTTTAGATTGGACAACACCTTTAAATGTTGCACGTCAAACAGTGAATGGACGAGCAGCATTACAGGGTAATTTAGATCCTGCAACGCTCTATGGCTCAGCCGCGACGATTGCAAAAGCAACTCAGGCAATGTTGGATGATGCCTATGCGAATGGTGAAAAAACAGGTTATGTTGCCAATTTAGGTCATGGCATAACCCAGTGGGTGGATCCTGATCATCCAAAAGTATTTATTGATACTGTACATGATTATAGTGCGAAATATCTAGGCTAAGTGTTTGTTATTAATCATATGATGAACTACTTTAAATCATTGGTTGAATTTCTATCTAAGGCAGCTTCAGCTGCCTTATTTGGTATTTTATTGCTGATCGCATTTATCATCACGGCTAAAATGGGAAGCCAAGAGTTTTACGGTTTTTTCCGTTATGACTATCTTTTGTTTTATGCACTCATTATTCAAGCCTGTTTGCTTTATCTAAAATTAGAATCATGGGCAGAAGCTAAAGTCATTGCTTTGTTCCATATCATGGCAATGGGCATGGAAATTTTCTTGACTCATCCGCAAATTGCTTCTTGGCAATACCCGCAACCTGCTGTATTTAAAATTTTAACTGTGCCTTTGTTTGCAGGGTTTATGTATTCAGCAGTCGGAAGTTTCTTTGCACGATCATTGCGTTTATACCAAGTCTCATTTTTAAATTTACCTCGTTTTGGCAATATGCTGAGTTTAGCTGTGTTGTCTTATATCAACTTTATGAGTAAATTTTTTATTCCAGATTTTCGTAACGCACTGTTTATTTGGAGCGTGGTTATTTTCTGGAAGACTCAAATTCGTTTTAAACTTCAACAGCATGAATTACAACTTCCGATGTTGCCTGTGCTGATTATTTTGGCATTTATTATTTGGATTGCTGAGAATATCAGCACTTTTTATAAAATATGGTTGTATCCGAGTCAGGTCGATGCTTGGCATATGGTGGGTTGGGGGAAACTCGGTTCTTGGTATCTGTTATTGCTTTTAAGCTTGGTCTTGGTGCTTAAGATTTTGGGAAATCGAATGGAAAATGGTGATTGGTCACTTAAAAAATACAATAATTAATTTTTAAGTGATTAAATTTTGATTTGCTTATCTGAATTTATGTGATAAATCTACGTGGGTGTAACATCCGTTGCATAGTTTGCAAAACAACAATTCACATATGTTGTATTAAAAATAATACATATGAAAATTCTGGAGACTTATATGTTAAAAAAAATCGCTTTAGCTGCTGTATTGGCTGCGGGTTCTAGTGCTGCTATGGCTGATCCAGACGTCGGTTGTGGTGTGGGTTCTCAAGTTTGGGCTGGTCAATCTGGTAAAGTACCTAAAATTTTAGCAGCTACCACAAATGGGCTGTTTACTAACCAATTACTCGGTATTACTTTTGGTACTTTAGGTTGTAATGGTAATGGTAAAGTGACTGCGCAAGTGGTTACTTTTACGAATGAAAATTCTGAATCACTGGCACGTGATATGGCTGTAGGACAAGGTGAAAGCTTAACTGTACTTGCATCTTTGTTAAATGTTAAAGATGCTGATAAGGCACATTTCTATGCTGTGGCTAAATCTAACTTTGCCAATATCTATTCAGTAGAAAATCAAAATTCTCTACAAGTATTGGCATCACTTCAACAAGTGATGGCAAATGATGCTGTTTTAAAAGCTTACGTTTAAGCCAGAAAAAACCCTGCTTTGGTGCAGGGTTTTTTTATTCAAAATTATTGCTCAATATACGATTGAAAATGAAACAAGATAAGCTACATGAAACAGGGAAAGTCGTGAGTTGATCCCAACTTATAATTACCACATTTTATAACCATGATAAATTGATGATTGAATGAAATACATAGCACTTAGTTTTAGCGTATTCAGCACATTACTGACCATTTATTCCCATGCAGAAACACCAACATTAGAACAACAGACCTTAGCGAACTATTTGCAACTAGCTCAACAAAAACAATTGGCTGAACAGGTGACATGGAAACGTTTACTTTATGCTGAGGGCACTGCAGAACTTGGATCAAATCAAAAAAAGCGCAATCAAAGTGAAGTCAGCTATTCAGGTTATTTTTATGCTCCAGATGGGCGAACCAATATTCAACATGAGTTAGATGCCGATATCAAAGCATTGTTCCAAAAGGCTGAACCGAATCAATCCATTCGCTGTAAATTTCCTGCCCGAAGCCAATGGTTGATGCAGCAGTTAAATATTACTGAACAACAGTTACCTGTTATTTCTTGTCCGGAATTTGATCAATGGTTTGGACAAATTAAACCTTATAAAGCCACCTTGATCTATGCGACGGATTTTATGGGAAATCCAAGTTCAATGTTTGGACATACCTTACTTCGGCTTGATCCAAAAGATCAGAAGCAATTGAATTTGGTATCTTATGCAATTAACTATGCTGCCACCGTCAATAGTGAAGACAACTGGTCATATGCGTGGAAAGGTCTGGTTGGAAAATATCCAGGTGAATATTCATTAATGCCGTATTATCGAAAAGTAAAAGAATATGGTGATTTTGAAAGTAGGGATCTTTGGGAATATGAACTCAATTTAAATCCAGAGGAAACTGCATTTTTAGTCAAACATATTTGGGAAATGCAAAAAGTCAGCTTTCCTTATTATTTTGTCAGTGACAATTGCGCTTATCGATTGCTTGGTTTACTTGATCTTGTTCGTCCCGATTCAAATTTACGAAAAAAATTTACTTATGCTGCCATACCGATTGAAACCATTAAGGCAATTGATCAACAAGGATTAATTCAAGAAACGGTGTATCGTCCTGCATTAGAAACACAATTAAATTCGCAAGCCAAACAGCATGGTCATCGGCTAGCTAAGATAGCACATGAAGTTGCATCATTAGAACCGCAACAGATGCCACAAGCGATTGCTGCCTATAATGAAGCAGATCGAGCTAAAATTTTAGAAATGGCGTATGACGATTTATACTTACAGTTTGTAGCGCGACAAGTCGATGCAAGCTATACACAGCCACGTTTTAGACAGTTGCTCGGGTTGCGTAGCCAGATTTCAATTGCAAAGCAACGTCAAGCGCCCGCTGAACCTAAGATTAACCCCGTCAAAGGGCATGATGCACGTAAATGGTCAGTTGCTGTAGGTGAGGTTCAAGGAGATAAATATGCTGAGCTTGGTCATCGACAGGCTTATCATGATTTAACTGATCCACAAGGTGGTTTCCGAATAGGGACCCAATTACAGTTCTTAGATGGTGCAGCGAAGTGGCGAAATGACCGTTTAAAGCTCGAACATCTTGATCTACTCACAGTGAATTCGTATAACCCGATTACACCTTTTAAAACACCAATCACATGGGGCTTTACCTTGGGTTGGCAACAAGAAGCAATTCAAAATGGGCAGTTTACGGACCAACAACAACATGGTGTCATGAGTGCAAAAGCGCAGTCTGGCTATACCATTGCGGATGATGATCGGAAACATTTGTGTTATGCCGAGTTGCAAACTCAGTTGCAAGCAGGAAAGTCATTGGATAAGGGATGGCGGCTAGGATTAGGTCCAACTGTAGGTTGTCAAAATATTTGGTCGGATCGGCTGAATAGTGTAGTTCAAGTGGAATTGCCATATTGGCAAGATACAAGTCAGTGGAATTTACGGGTGAACAGCTTGTTTCAATACGCAATAGATTCACAAAATAGTGTGCACCTAAAATGGGAATATCAAAAACAAAATCAAATAGATTGGCAGAAAGTCGGTTTGGGTTTTGTTCACTATTTTTAGGCAGTTACAATCATCGAAAAAATTATCCAAGTAGGTTTTGGATTCGTATTCGAAGGATTTGTTGCCACTTGCGTAAAAAAGGGCTTTTGCATTTTGTAAAATAATCACCTTGATCAAGCTCTCGGATTGTATCGAGATAACCTGCGTCAAGTGCTTCTTCGAGTAGTTTAAAATCCGCAAAAACTTCAGCCTGAATTTGATAAGTTCGGGCGCAGATCAATTCGCCAACTTTATTTTTTAAATATGAAATTTCAGATTTTAGTGTGTTGAGGCTGATATTTTCATCCTCATATAGATAAAGGTGTAATTGTTCTAAGCTTAAGCCCATCGGATTGAGAATTAAAATACAGATGATTTCAAATTGGCGTGGTGTTAGAAGTACAGGCTGGTGATTGATTTTTATTTCATATTGGTTTGAATAAGCTTGGATGGATAAACACTGTATTGGTTCTTGATTTATTTTTTGTACAATCATCTCTGCACATTGCGTTGCAGCCAATTGTCCAAAAATATTTTCTTGTTTAAAACAGTTAAATAAAATCACCTCGCCATAAATATAGTGAGTTTTTAAATCGAAAATAGGAGCTTTGTAAACATATTCATTCTGTGATTCAAAGGGATACTCTATGTGTTGTTGTGAAGGCAATTGACTCGGATGGGATGTACACCAAAACAAACCTTTATACATATCCCAAATTTGTATCGTAATTAAAGCCAAGGATGCGGTATTGAGTAAGTCATTTTTACAGGCAATTAACGCAAATCTTAGCTTTTGATTTGCAAGTGAATCCTTCTGTGTTTGTTTTAGATTTTGATTCAAAGCATCAGTTTTTTCATCCATGGTCTTGGTCACATTGCACTTTATTTGTGTATAAAATCTAAATACTATATTAATTTTATTAAATAAATAGCAACTATGTATTTTTACTCCTTTTAATTTTTGCTTGATGATCTTTTTGTCCAAGTTCTATTTTTAAATGTTCTTCAACTTTTTTCCTACCTTTGTTTGTTAGATTGAAATTGAATCTGTTTTAACGGAAGAAACAGAACACTGATTAAAACAAATGAATAAAAATTGATGTGACCCAAGGAAAGGCACTTTTTTTGCTTATACAAGAAAAGGCAATTAAAAAGGAACGATGATGAGCGATCACAATGAACCATTATCTGTCGGTAAGGCGGGTGATTCCAAAGATTATTTTGCACAAAGAGAACTTAAAAAAGGCGCAGTCGGTTGGCTGTTATTGGTTGGTTTGGGTGTTGCCTATGTCATTTCAGGAGATTTTGCGGGTTGGAATTTCGGGATTGCACAAGGCGGTTGGGGCGGGATGTTTGTCGCGGTTGTTCTTGCTGCCATTATGTATTTATGCATCTGCCTTTCCATGTCTGAAATGTCGACCATGATGCCCACAGCCGGGGGAGGTTATAGTTTTGCTCGGATGGCTTTTGGTCCATTTGGGGGCTATCTGACTGGAACTGCGATTTTGATTGAATATGCGATTGCGCCAGCAGCAATTGCGACATTTATTGGTGCATATTGTGAGTCCCTATTTGGTATTGGAGGGTGGATCATCTATTTGATGTGTTATTTGGTCTTTATGGGGCTTCATTTAAAAGGTGCAGGTGAAGCGCTTAAAATCATGTTTGTGATTACTGCGATCGCCGTCGTTGCAGTTGTGGTGTTTTTAGTGGCTATGGTTCCCCATTTTAATAGTGCGAATTTATTTGATATCGCAGTTGATTCATCAAAAGTAGGTGCAAGCAGCTTTTTACCTCAAGGCTATTTAGGCATTTGGGCAGCAGTTCCTTATGCGATTTGGTTTTTTCTTGCAGTTGAGGGTGTTCCTTTGGCTGCGGAAGAAGCAAAAAATCCTGCACAATCTTTACCTCGTGGTTTGATTGGAGCCATGTTGATTTTAGCTGCATTTGCTATTCTGATCTTAATTCTCAGTGCTGGCGCAGCAGGTGCAAGTGTATTGAAAGACTCAGGTGCGCCGTTGGTGGATGCACTTGTTAAAGTTTATGGGCATGGTTGGTTAGCCAATTTTGTTAACTTTGTCGGTTTGGCAGGTCTAATCGCAAGCTTTTTTTCCATTATCTATGCCTATTCACGACAAATTTTTGCACTTTCTCGGGCAGGTTATTTACCGACTTCGTTGTCTTTGACCAATAAAAACAAATCGCCTTATTTAGCTGTAATTATACCAGGCATTATCGGTTTCTTATTATCACTAACCAAACAGGGTGATCTGCTGATTTTAATCGCAGTATTTGGAGCAACGATCTCATATGTATTGATGATGATGGCACATATTAAGTTGCGCATTTCTCAACCTGATGTATATCGCCCATATCGAACACCAGGAGGGATTGTAACCTCAAGCATTGCTTTGATTTTGTCGGTTGTTGCAGTGGTTGCAGGATTTCTTGTTGATCCTAAAGTATGGTTTATTGCTTTGGGGATTTATGTGGTCTTTATTCTGTATTTTCTAGTATATAGCCGCCATCATTTGATTTCAGGGACACCGGAAGAAGAGTTTGCCAGTATTAAGGCAGCAGAACAGGAATTATAACTATGGCTTATCGGCACAATGTTGCACAGCAACAATTTATTTTCCAAGACTTAAAAACTTTAATGGCAAAGGCGACACCGCTGCGTTCTGGAGATGAATTGGCAGGCGTCGCTGCTAGCAATGCAACAGAACGAGTAGCGGCACAAATGGCACTTGCCGAAGTCCCGTTAAAAACCTTTTTAAATGAGGCTGTCATTGATTATGACAAAGATGACATTACGCGCCTCATTATGGATGAGCATCGTGCAGATTTGTTCGCACCAATTTCACATTTTACTGTAGGTGACTTTAGAAATTGGTTGTTAAGTGAAGAAGCAACGGCTGAGACACTGGCAAATTTAGCCAAGGGGCTTACACCTGAGATGGTGGCTGCTGTCAGTAAAATCATGCGCAATCAAGATCTGATTCTGGTGTCCAGTAAGTGCGAAGTGGTCACACAGTTTCGTAATACGATTGGCTTGAAAGGGCATTTATCTACACGCTTACAACCCAATCACCCGACCGATGATGTATTGGGAATTTCTGCAAGTTTATTGGATGGTTTAATGTATGGGAATGGTGATGCGGTCATTGGCATTAATCCTGCCACAGATAACTTACATAATCTCTCTGAGTTGCTCAAACTGCTTGATCACATTATTCAAGAGTATGAAATTCCAACCCAATCTTGTGTATTGACTCATATCAGTTCAGGCATTCAGCTTGCAGAACGAAATATTCCCATTGATCTGATGTTTCAATCAATAGCAGGAACACAATTAGCAAATGATGGTTTTGGAGTAACGCTCGACTTGCTCCAAGAGGGCTATGAAGCGACTTTGGCACTGAACAGGGGAACAATTGGTCAAAATGTCATGTATTTTGAAACAGGACAAGGCAGTGCCTTATCCAGTAATGCTCATCATGGCGTAGACCAACAAACCATTGAAGCACGGGCTTATGCTGTCGCACGTAAATACAATCCTTTATTGGTTAATACTGTAGTCGGTTTTATTGGTCCTGAATATTTGTATGACGGCAAACAAATTATTCGAGCCGGTTTAGAGGATCATTTCTGTGGCAAGTTACTCGGTGTGCCTATGGGATGTGATATTTGTTATACCAACCATGCCGACGCAGATCAAAATGATATGGATGTGCTGTTAACTTTATTTGGTGCGGCAGGCATCAATTTTATTATGGGCATTCCCGGTTCAGATGATGTGATGTTGAACTATCAAACCACTTCTTTCCATGATGCGCTGTATTTACGTCAGTTAATGGGCTTAAAACCTGCCCCTGAATTCTCAGCTTGGTTGGATCATCAGGGCATTTTTCATCAAGAACAACGCCAGATTCAATGGCCGAATAGTATGCCTAAAAATTTTGCTAAATTATTATCGTAAAAGGAGCATCAAGCATGAAGCTCTCCAAATTTGAAACCTTCTCTAATGGTCTGTATGAAGACCCGTGGCACAAACTCAAACAATATACCGATGCGCGAATTGCAATGGGGCGAGTCGGCTGCAGTATTCCGACTCAAGAATTACTTAATTTTCAGCTGTCACATGCTCAAGCCAAAGATGCTGTTTTTCATCAATTGAATATTGAAGATATGCAGCACAAGCTGACGGATTTAAACTTTCAAAGCCTTGTGGTCGAAAGTAAGGTAACAAACAAAGAAATTTATTTAAAACGCCCAGATTATGGACGTCAGTTATCTGAACAATCGCAAATGCAATTAACCAATTATGTGGCTGACCATCCGCAACAATATGATGTATGTATTGTCGCAGGTGATGGACTTTCCGCACGTGCCATTGAGGAGAATGCAATTGCCTATATCAACTCGTTACGGGAGCATATTGTTGCTGAAGGATGGACACTTGCCCCGATTGTGATCGCGACAGGAAGTCGAGTTGCCTTAGGAGATGAAGTAGCTCAAACCTTCAATGCCCCAATGCTAATTATGTTGATTGGCGAACGTCCGGGTTTAAGTTCACCTGATAGTATGGGGATTTATTATACTTGGAAAGCTCGGAAAGGCTGTTTGGACTCAGGTCGAAACTGCATTTCCAATGTAAGACCTGCGGGATTAAGCATTCAAATTGCAACTCAGCGTTTAATGGCACTCATGCGAAACTCATTTAAATTACAACTTTCAGGCGTTGATTTAAAAGATGATCATGTGGTGCCTTTGCAAAATAATCAACAGCCTCCCAAATTGTTATTTTAATTGTCAATATTACTTTTTCATTACAATTTTAAGTACCAAGCAATATCTGAATCATATTGGGTATTGCTTTTTTTCTTCTCTGGCAAAGCCTTAGGGGGCATCTTGGCATAAAACGTCACCGTGCAATACTTTGGTGAAACTTTATACAATTGAACAATCTCTAAGCGCAGTATAAAACAATAAAACAAGTTGTACGTCCGTATTGTAAATATCGAATGAGCTACTCACTGCTAATTGTTAAGAAAAATAAATACAAGGAGTTGAAATGTCTGCTTTAAATATACCCCAACCGATCACTGCCATGATTCCACGTACATTATTTGATTCGGAACATGAACAATTTCGTCAAACAGCCCGTCGTTTCTTTGAAACAGAAATTGCACCTTATCGGGAACAGTGGGAAACACAGCAACATCTTGACCGACATTTATGGCAGAGAGCTGGAGAATTAGGTTTGTTGTGTTGCACGATGCCAGAACAATATGGAGGGTCGGGTGTTGATCGATTATATTCAATGATTTTAATGGAAGAACAAGCCAGAGTAGGTGACTCAGCTTCGGGATTTGCTTTGCACTCGGATATTGTTGCGAATTACCTTAATAATTTTGGAAATGAACAGCAGAAGCAACAATGGTTGCCACTTATGGCAACGGGTGAGGTCATTGGAGCGATTGCAATGACAGAACCAGGAACAGGTTCAGACTTACAAGCGATTCGAACCACTGCAATAGAAGATGGAGACGATTATATCGTCAATGGATCTAAGATTTTTATTACCAATGGCTACCTATGCGATATCGCTATTGTCGCAGTCAAAACGGGCAAAGGGGAAAGTGAAGCACAAAATGTTTCATTGCTGATTATCGAAGCAAGCCGTACTGGTTTTACCAAAGGTAAACCACTGAAGAAAATTGGTTTGCATGGACAAGATACTTGTGAACTCTTTTTTGATCAAGTTCGTGTTCCAAAATCGAATCTTCTCGGTATGGAAGGTTTGGGTTTTATCATGTTAATGAAAGAATTGGCTTGGGAGCGGATGATGATCGGAATTATTTGTGCTGCAGGCGCAGAGTTTGCCTTGGCAAGTACTGTTGAATACACCAAGCAGCGCAAAGCTTTTGGCAAACCGATTTCCGTATTTCAAAATACACGGTTTAAATTAGCCGAAATGCGCGCAGAAATACAGATTGCACGGACCTATATTGATCAATGTATGCAATTGGTCTTAAAAAATGAATTGTCTATAGAGGCTGCCTGTACCGCTAAATACTGGGTTTCCGATCTTGCTTGCAAAGTAGTAGACGAGTGTCTACAACTTCATGGTGGGTATGGTTATATGCTGGAATATCCTATTGCCCGTGCCTATTTAGATATTCGACCAAATCGAATTTATGGTGGTACCAATGAAATCATGAAAGAACTGATTTCACGTACGATTTAGCATTACAACTACAGTCATTGTTCAAAATAACAAGATATCAGTCAAGGAATCGAAATGTCAGAATTACGCTTTGATGGTCGTGTTGCCATTGTTACAGGGGCAGGTGGCGGCTTAGGACGCCAACATGCGCTTACACTTGCTGCCCAAGGTTGCAAAGTGGTTGTCAATGATCTTGGTGGTGGTGCACATGGTTCTGGTCAATCCTCAACTGCAGCAGACAAAGTGGTCGATGAAATCCGGGCAATCGGTGGCGAGGCTGTCGCAAATTATGATTCTGTTGAAAATGGTGAAGCGATTGTGCAAACAGCTTTAACGCATTTTGGAACAGTGGATATTGTGATTAATAATGCTGGTATTTTAAGGGATGTCAGTTTTGCCAAAATGACCGAACAGGATTGGGATTTAATCATGCAGGTACACTTAAATGGATCAAAAAGTGTATCTCATGCTGCATGGTCAATTATGCGTGAAAAAGGTTATGGACGAATCATCATGACCACCTCTGCCGCAGGAATTTATGGTAATTTTGGTCAGGCAAATTATTGTGCTGCCAAACTGGGGATACTGGGTTTAGCCAATTGCTTGGCGGAAGAGGGACGCAATAAAAATATTTTAGTTAATACAATTGCGCCTTTGGCAGCATCCCGTTTGACAGAAACTGTGATGCCAGCAGATTTGCTTGCCTTACTTCAACCAGAAGCTGTGAGTCCTTTGGTTGCTTGGCTCGCTCATGAAAACTGTAAAGAAACGAAGGGTTTATTTGAGGTGGGTGCAGGTTTTATGGCAAAACTACGCTGGGAACGCAGTGAAGGTTATGTCTTTCCAAATCAGCATGTATTGAGCGTTGATGATGTTGCCCGACAGTGGGACAAAATTACTGATTTCACGACATCCACTCACCCAAGTTCAACCACAGAATCATTTACCCCAATTCTTGAAGGTATTCAACACCCTAACTTAGGGGGGAATGAATTTATTGACTTAGATGTCGCATCTAAAGCCCAACTCGAAATTGAGTCAAGTTATGATGAACGTGATTTATCTTTGTATGCACTCGGGATTGGGGCAGCTCAAAATCCTTTGGATCATTCAGAACTTGCCTATGTCTATGAGTTGGGGAGTGAATTTCAAGCTTTCCCGACTTATGGTGTGATGCCTCAAATGAATGCCATGCTGAATATGGCTAAACAGGGTATTACCTTGCCAGGCATGAATTATGGTTTTGATCGGGTCTTACATGGTGAACAATATACTGAGATCAAACGACCACTGCCACCGCATGCAAAATTAACACATACCTTTAAGTTAAAAACTGCTTATGATAAAAATCCGAATGCAGTGATTACTTTTGCGATTTCTTCTAAAGATGAAAGTGGTGAAGAATTAATTTATAACGAAATGACAGCATTTGTCCGCGGCGCTGGGGGATGGGGAGGTGATCGCGGTGACTCCTTAGCGACCAATATTGCCCCTGATCGTGAACCAGATGCTGTCATAGAAGAAAAAACGGATATCAACCAGACTCTATTGTATCGTTTGTCAGGAGACTGGAATCCATTGCATGCAGATCCAGCTTTTGCCAAAGCTTTTGGCTTTGATCGTCCAATTTTGCATGGTTTGTGTACTTTTGGTTTCAGTGGAAGACATGTGATAAAAGCATTTAGCAACAATGATGGTCGCTATTTTAAAAGTATTAAAGTACGTTTTGCGAAAAGTGTTTATCCTGGAGATACACTATTGACCAAGATGTGGAAAATTTCTGACACTAAAATTATTTTTGAAACATGGGTCAAAGAGCGAAACGAGATCGTCATCAAAAATGCAGCGGTTGAATTGTATAGCGAAATTCCACAAGCCAAAGTTCATGCTCCAGATATGGCACAGTCTTCAGAGAAAATAGCGGATCCCCCTCAAGAAAGTTCATCTGAGCCAACACGATTAATCGCTGAAGATGTATTTAACGTCATTGCAGAACAAATCGCACAACATCCTGAGTGGGTGGATAAAACTAAAACCCAATTTTTATTCAAACTCAAAAATCCAGATTCAATATGGACGTTGGATTTAAAAAATACGCCTGCTTCATGTATACAAAGTGAAACTGCCCATCCAGATGTCATCTTGGAAATGGACGAAGTGCATTTACAAACAGTGGTGACAAGCACTTTAGCTGATGTACAGAAACTTTTTTTTGGGGGGCAATTAAAAATTTCTGGCAATGTCATGGCATCGAATAAGCTCATGATATTACAGAAAATTGATCCTTCAAGTTTTGAAGCGGCTAAAAAGCAGCGTATGGCTACGGCAAAAGAGCATTTATCAACCGCTTCTGATTCAGATACTTTAACTGCTATGCATCGTGAGATTACGCTTGCAGATGTTTTTACAGCTGTAAACGAATATATCCACATGCATCCAAACATGGTCGAACGCACGAATACAACATTTCAGTTCAAGATTAAACATCCTGAATCGTCATGGTTTATCGACCTAAAACATGACTTGGGCGGTGCAGGTGCTGGGGAGATTGCTGTCCCTGATGTGACCTTAGAAATGGATGAGCAACATGTAGAGACTATATTTAATGGCTCGCTTGCTGATGTGCAAAAGTTATTTTTTAGCGGACAGCTCAAAATTTCAGGAAATGTGATGGCATCCAATAAACTGGTCATATTACAGGATATGGATAAAAAACTGATTGCTCAGGCAAGAGATCAACGGGTAGCAGCAGGTCAAGCGCCAATACAAGCTTCGATTTCTTCTCATCAGCAGACGACAACTAAACAGCAAGCCAAAGCATCTGAATTTTTGAGTAAGTTGCAAACCTGTTTTCAAATACATGCTGAAGTACCTTATGTTTATCAGTTTCATATTACTGAACCACAGCAATCTTGGAAGATAGACTTTGCCAATGGCACTGTGCAACAAGGTGATGATCCCAATGCTGATGTGATTTTAACATTAACGGATCAGCATTTTTATGCACTGGTTTCAAAGCAACGAGATTTACGTGATTTATATCAGCATGGTGAGCTGATGATAGAGGGTGCTATTCGATATATTCAGCATCCTGCATTTTTGCAAATCCTGACAGACAGTTTTGCGGCTACAGCAGATCGTATATGAAGTTAAAAATAAATAAGCGTTGAATAGATACAACTAGAAATATCCAAATAATGGCAATCAGCACAGGACAATTGTTGATTGAATTTAAAAAACAATGAGGATTAAGGAATGCTAAGACGCGTTAATGTGATTGGTGTGGGTATGACCAAGTTTACCAAACCGGGAGCGAGTGAAGAATATTATGTCATGGCAAAAGAAGCAGGAGAGAAAGCTTTAAAAGATGCAGGAATTGGCTATCAAGAGATTGAGCAAGTTTTTGCAGGTTATGTTTATGGTGATTCGACATGTGGGCAACGGGCTGCTTATACATTGGGTTTAACAGGAATTCCAATTTTAAATGTCAATAATAACTGTTCAACAGGTTCAAGTGCTTTGTACCTGGCAAGACAAGCTATAGCGGGAGGACTGGCTGAGTGTGTGTTGGTTTTGGGTTTTGAAAAAATGGAAAAAGGTGCCTTAGGTGCAAAGTTCAATGATCGTGAACCACCTATGGGGCAACATGCACAAGTCATGTTGGATCTTCAAGGGTTTAATTCATCACCACCAGCGGCACAAATGTTTGGTGGAGCAGGACGAGAGTATCGTTGGAAGTATGGTACAAAAAAAGAAACCTTTGGAAAAATTGCTGAAAAAGCACGCCGCCATGCTAGCCATAATCCTTATGCTTTATTTGGTCAAACACTTTCCTTAGAGGAAATCATGGCTTCAGAAGAGGTGTTTGATCCGCTCACACGTTTTCAATGTTGCCCACCGACTTGTGGTGCAGGTGCCGCTATTCTTTGCTCAGATCAGTTCGCAAAAAAACATCAGATTTCTAATCCAGTCTATATAGCGGCACAATCAATGACCACGGATTATGCATCAAGTTTTGACGAAAAGAGTATGATCAAAATGGTGGGATATGACATGACGAAACAAGCCGCTCAACAGGTATATGAGGCTGCAGGTATCGGTGTGGATGATATTGATGTCATTGAATTGCATGATTGTTTTACTGCGAACGAATTATTGACCTATGAAGCTCTCGGTCTATGCCCCGAAGGTGAGGCTGAAAAATTCATTTGGGATGCGGAGAATACCTACGGAGGAAAATTTGTCACCAATCCTTCTGGTGGACTGCTGTCAAAGGGACATCCACTTGGGGCAACAGGTTTGGCTCAATGTACCGAATTGGTTTGGCAATTGAGAGGAACAGCAGATCAGCGTCAGGTCAATCATGCCCGTATTGCATTACAGCATAATTTGGGATTAGGCGGAGCATGTGTCATTACCATGTATCGGCGAGATTAATTTTTTCTAATAAAAGCCATAAAAGGGATGCAATGACATATAAATGAGTCGAAATGACCTATGGAATTACATTCAATTGGGTAAAATTCTAAATACAGCACCAGCTAAATTAAAAAAATGATAATCAGCCAGAGGCAGGATGAACCATGGGAATATTAACGAAATTTATTAAATCTGCGGTATATCATGAACCATTACCGATTCGCCGTGATGTAAGATTTAACTTGCCTGCAGAGCGAATTGCAGATTGGCACACACCGGCAGGTCCAATTTTTACGGCATTATTAAATACATTTTCCATTGTATTGCCTATTGGAGAGCGTTTCTTTATTGATGCTGTTCGAGCACACCGTGATTTAGTTCAGGATCCTGAATTGCAAAAAGCAGTCACCGCATTTATTGGACAAGAGGCGATGCATGGTCGAGAACATGAAGAGTACAACAATGCTTTATTTGCTCGATCACCCATTGCGCCAAAATTCGAAGCGCTCGTACTGGATATTTTTGGGCTGATAAAACAGCATTTACCCGCTTATTTTTGGTTGAGTGGGACGATAGCGTTAGAACATTTTACGGCGTTATTGGCCGATTCAGTGTTGCGTACACCTGAATTATTTGATGGTGCAGAACAACATTATGCCAATATTTGGCGCTGGCATGCCTATGAAGAAACAGAACATAAAGCAGTGGCTTTTGATGTATGGAACACCGCAATGGGACAGGGTCCTTATTCATATACAATCCGTAGCTTTGGTTTGGTAATCGCAACCATTGTATTCTGGGGATTGGTGATTCCTGTGTTTCTTAATATCGTCAAAGGAGAAGGAAAGCTCAGCGATATTTCAAGTTGGAAAAAAGCCTATCGTTATACTTTTGGTGATATAGGTGCACTGAGAAAACAATTGGGAAATTATATTGATTATTTTCGTCCTAATTTCCACCCTTGGGATCACGATAACCGCGAGTATATGCAACAAATGGAACAATTGATTTATCAATTGTCAGAAAAAAAGCAATAAGGAATATCACAGTCTGTTGACCATTTGTCTATGTTTGCGACTAGGTGTATTTTTAACCGATCCTACGCGATGAAACCTAGAAAATAGTCGCACTATTTTCTAGGTTTAATGCTTACGATGTATAGGTTTTATGCTCAATTTTAACCTACAGCCAAGCCATTTATGAAATATCAGCAGACCTAGATCAAGTACAATGCGTTTGATGAGATCAGCAAACTTTGATGAGTTGCTCAATCCATTGTACTTGATCGAAATATTGGACTGTGTTGTAAATATTGATTTATAAATATAGAGTAAGGCACATGACATTGAACCCAGCTATGAATTGCCGACATCTATCAATAACAACAAATCAGGTCTTATTCGGCTCAAATTACTCATAAAATAAGGTTGCAGAATATTGATGAATATATCTCATTCAAATGCTATTCGACGCAGTCAAAATGAACGTAGTGAAGCAATGCGAGCACGTTTGATCGAAGCGACATTACAAAGTTTGATTCAAGAAGGCTATGCGAAAACTACAATTAGTAAAATTATCCAAATTGCACAAGTCTCAAGAGGTTCGCCAGTTCATCATTTCCCATCCAAAGCTGCACTGATGGAGTCAACAGCAGAGCAATTAGTACGTCGTATATACATTGCCTTAGGGAAACTGATTAAGAATATGCAACAATCGGATGATCGTTTACATGATCTTGTTTCAGCAGGCGCAAATTTACTTAAAACACCTGAGATCACAGCATTATTAGAATTATTGGTGGCGAGTCGTCAAGAACCCGAACTTGCTGAGAAATTACAGAAACTATGGATGGCTTCGTACCATACTGTGCATAGTGCTGCAGCACACTATCTTGAACCGATTACTGAGCAAGATCATGTTGGTGATTTAATGATTATTACACTATGGTTTTTAAGGGGAATGGCGGAAGATCGACATCTAAGTCAAAATATTCAACAAGCTGATGAATTTTTTAACCGTTATATACAATTATGGACATCTATTTTAGCCAACCATTTACAGGCTAAAGTGAATGTGAGCTCACCACCACCCAAACCTGTATTTTGGGATCATCTTACAGAATTCTGACTGGATAGGCACAACTGAATATTATTAAAATAAATAGCCATTTTGACTAAGTACTGTTTTGGCTTTTAAAGTGACTTCTAGTTGCACGTCAGGCGTTTCACTTGTACCCAACAGATTTCGATAAATTATATACTGATAACCACCACTGTTAAAAATATAGTGATGATTTCCCCCAGAACCATCCATTACAATTTTACCCTGATTTAAGATTAAATCAGGTTTTTCAGTTTGTGATTGGTTCACTCCCCATGCAGCATAACGATATTGACCATTTGGCATTTCATCAATACGTATTTGAAATTTGGTTGTTTTGAACTGTAAATCTGGTTTGCTGAAATTTCTCAGTGACGGATGTAGTTTCTGTTTTTGTTGGGATATAAGTTGTGCCTTTAATTTTTGTTCTGCATCACTACTATAGTTGACGGCTTTAATCTGATGACCTTCTAACCAAACTGTACCGCTATCCAGCATGACACCACGCCAACCCACACTTTGCCACTGTGATGGCTTGGAATTGGCGATATTTTGAATCAATTTAGCGTCAAACACTTGGTTAAAGCGTTGTTTCATTTCAGTGGGGTTTTGGATACTTGGAAGGGGGTCTTCACGTGCTAAGGGATAAACAATATGATTTGAAATCGCTGAGATATTTTTTTGTTTAAACAATGCAATTACAAACTGAACATCTTTGAGTTGTTGGCTATTTAAGTTGTTAGCAAATGCTGTTGAGGAGCTTAATATTGTGATAAAAATTAATAAATTTTTCATTTATAAAAAGAACTCAGTTTTGTTTTTCTAAAGCATACATCTGAACTGAAAATAGAGTCAAACCTTTTGCCTATTTAGACAAGTGATTTGATTTCAATCATTCTTATCCAATAGACTTTATGGTTTGTATAAAAATTTTAAGAAGATTTGGTGATCCATTTATTTGGTACTTTTGAATCATCGATGGTCTTTCTATCGTGAGTCGACAAGGATGTTGCCATGTTGAGCTGGGGTATATGAGCAAAAACAAAGCACTGCTTTGTTTGCAGCGCAAGAACCCAGTTAAACAAAACATATTTTTTAGATTGCTGTAATTAAACTTCAACCACTACAAAATATTTTTTTACGGCTTCTACAACTTCAAATGTTCCTTTAAATCCGGGAGGAATAATACCTGCTTCGCCAGCTTGGATTTCTATAAATGTTTGGGTTAGTTGATCATGTAGACGAACAACGCCTTCAATCATTTGGAAAAATTCTTGTTTATTGTCTGCAAATTGAATATGCCAAGCACCAACTTCACATCGCCAAATACCACAGTTCATATTGGGATGTTCATATAAGCTTTCTGTAAGTCGTTTTGGATTTCCCTGTACCAAACGGTCTGCACGAGGATGGTCTACACTCGTTTCACTTTGTGTTAATCCATAACCAGCAAGCCAAATTGAAGACATGATAAAATCCTAAGTAAAATAAAGCCTCAGTAGAATGAGGCTTTAAGAATTATATTTGAAGCAATCAAATAAACGTCTTAATGTGCTTCTGGAACAGCAGAAAGAAACTCGCGACGCGCTTCTTTATCTGTTTTAAAGTCGCCGACAAATGAGACTGTACGTGTGGTTGACTCTTGTTTGCTCACTCCACGCATCATCATACACATATGCGCTGAATCAATCACTACAGCAACACCACGTGCTTGAGTCACTTCAGCAACAGCATCCGCGATTTGTTTGGTCAGTTGTTCTTGAATCTGCAAGCGACGTGCAAACATTTCAGTAATTCGTGCAAATTTGGATAAACCGAGTACATTACCAGACGGAAGATAGGCAATATGTACACGACCATGAAATGGAAGTAAATGGTGTTCACATAAAGAATAGAATTCAATATTTTTAACCAAGACCATTTCGTCATTATCAGAAGGGAAGACCGCATTATTGGTCACTTCTTCAAGCGTTTTGCTATAACCAGACGTCAAGTACGAAAAAGCTTTAGCCGCACGCATAGGCGTATCTTTCAGACCAGGACGGTCTAAGTCCTCGCCAACGGCAGTTAAAATATTTGCGTAGGATTGCTGCATAGACATAAAACGTGTTCACTTATACGGTTTGAACAAGGACGGCATTGTAGCAGAAAAATCGATAAATTTTTTCAATTACAAGATAAACCGCCACTGTGGGAGATTTTGGGATTGAATCAAATAAAGGATTATGAGTTACGATTAAACTTTGGGTTTTTTTCAGCACGTTTAAGTAGCACCAAAACAGCACCAGTACCGCCTTGTTTTTCAGGAGCACTCACAAATGCCAGAACATCGCGGTGCTGACGAAGCCACCCATTAACATAAGTTTTAAGAATAGCTTCAGGACCTTTGCCATGCACAATTTTAATGACATTTTGATTTTCATCTTTTGCCATTTGGATGATTTGTAAAACTGCGGAACGCGCTTCTTCAACAGTACAACCGTGTAAATCAACGGCCTCAAACCAACGAAGATTTCCAGCCTTTAAATCTTCAAAAACCTTATGTTGCAGTGTTGCAATGCGATAACTTAATGCAGCTTGACTGGCAACAGGGTTGAGCATTGCTTGAGTATCTGATAATTCAGCATCATCAGCTTCAAATGCACCTTCAGCGGCAGCACGTTTTGCGAGCGTTTTTGCATCTGGTTTTTTTCTGACATCATTACGCTCAATTTTAGCAATATTGCTGTTATCCAGTTTAGTCACACCTGTTAAAGCAGTTTTAAACAAATCGGCATCGTTAACGTCATCTTCATGGGATGAAAGCACATGTTTGGTTTCAGGTTGTGCTGCAACTTTTGACGTGTGTGGATGAGTGATTTGTTTTTTGAACTGCTTTAATAAATCCAGTTGAGACTTGGAAAATGTAGAATCAGACTTACTCATAATTGCAAAAAACAATGGACGGCGATATTTGGTGCTAATTATAGTCTGAAAGTGAATAAATTTGAACTGAATTGCATTCGCAAGATGGTGTGAAATTTAAGAGTGCCAAGAAGTTTATGGTTTATTGAGATATGATTCGATTAATTTTAGTACACGTTTATTTTTATATTTCTTTGCAACTTCTAATGCTGATTGTTGCTCATTAAATTTTGAAATACAGACTTTTTCTATTGAAGCGCCTTTGTTGAGTAAAAGGGCAACAGTTTGAAATTGATTGAGGCGTATTGCTTTACCCAGTGGTGAACACATCGTGAAATAAAATGTGTAGGGTTCGATTTCATCTATCACGATTTGGTTGAGCTGTCTAAGTCTCATATTATTTAAAAAATCCAGATCATGATGTTCGATGGTCGTCATAATTAAATCAATATCATTAAACTCAGTATTTTCGATTAAATATTGAAGATATAAAGCTTTGGCTTTTTTATAATCATTGACGTCCTGACTTTGAGTGAGATTTTTAATTAGATTTTGCATAAATTCATTCATATCATCGAAACGATTGATCGCCGCATAAAACATTAATGTATTCAGCATATAAGGTTCTGCTGACAAATTTTTACCCAACCAATCTTGAGATTTGACATTAAAATTTTGTTCAAACTGATTTAGTATTTCGAATGAAATCGGTTGAGATTGAATGTTGATTGCTTTGCGCAATTTACGTTCCTGTCCTTTATAAACAAGATGGTATGTTGATTTTTGAACTTTTTTATTTTCGGTGTCGATAGTAAAGTCAATATGGATGGATGGTCCTTGATAACTGATAATTTGAATTTGGTTGTTTTTAAACAGGTAGTTTTTTTGCTCAAGAAACTCCATATCTATATTTGGAAAAATTTGATCAAGATCAAGTTGAGCAGCAATGATACCTTCAGATGGTTGGGGGATATTAAAATAGAGTATCCGTTTTGAATCAATATAATAGGGTGAACCAGTGTAAATGGATATTTCCTTTGCCCAACTCATTTGCTGTAACGAATACAACAGCACTAACAATAAAAAAACAAAACTGCGAGTTATAGATTTAGATTTCATTATTCTCAATTCTCAATTCTCAATTCTCAATTCTCAATTCTCAATTCTCAATTAAAAGCAGACTTAAAATAAATTATATTGTTGGTATTTATGAGAACAATCTATGTAAATATTACTTATATTTAAAATTTAAAACCATAATGCAACAATCAATAAAAGATGAAAGTTAAATAAACTCCTTTTCAATCATTAAAAAAATTCTATCAATAGAGGCTAACTATACAGGTATAAAGGGTGAGCAGACTCACCCTTTATTCAACAGTTATATGTTTTCAGGTGTACCAAACAGCGCTGAAAAAGCATGATCAGGACGAGGTTGTTTCATAAAACTTTCACCCACCAAGAATGAGTGAATATCATGTTCCTGCATCATTTGAACATCATATGGTGTTGAAATACCACTTTCAGTAACCAATAAGCGCGTAGGTTCAAGTTGTTTTTTCAAACGCAGAGAGGTATTTAAATCGACATCAAAGGTTTTTAAATTACGGTTGTTCACCCCTAATATACAACGATCTGAAAGTTTTAATGCGCGCTCAAGTTCAGCTTCATCATGGACTTCAACTAAAACATCAAGATTGTGTTCAAATGCCGTTTTTGACATTTCTTCAAGTTGCTGGTCAGACAAGCAAGCCACAATTAACAAGATGCAATCTGCATGTAGGGCACGCGCTTCAATTACGCCATATGGATCAATTAAAAAATCTTTACGAAGGGCGGGTAAATTACAGTGATTTCGTGCAATTTGAATATTTTCATCAGCACCCTGAAAGAAATCAACATCTGTTAAAACGGACAAACATGCAGCGCCTGCTTGTTCATATTGTTGAGCGATTTCGGCAGGATCAAAATTTTCACGAATAATGCCTTTTGATGGCGAAGCTTTCTTAATTTCTGCAATCACACCTGGGCGTTTACTATGTAACGCTTGTGCAAAATGCCGAACAGGGCTTGCTGCATGAGCAAGCTCCTCAACATCCTTTAAACTACGTTGTTTTAAACGAGTTATAAATTCTTCATGTTTACGATCAACAATTTTACCTAAAATCGTATTGGCAATATCTAGCATGGTCAAATCCTTCTATCCTTAAGCTTCATATTCTTTAAGCGTTTTGGTAAATTCAGACAAAATGCTCATTTTTTCCAAAGCTTGCCCACCGTAGATAATATCATGTGCTAAAGCGACGCCCTGTTTATAGGTATTGGTTAAACCTGAAACGTAGATGCCTGCACCAGCATTTAAAGCAATCATACTTGCTGCTTTTTCACCTTTTGCTGATTTTTTCTTGCCCAACGCATCTTTTATTAATGCAAGGCTTTCAGCTGAACTTTCGACTGAAAGCCCTGTTAAGGTTTGCGATTCAATATCGACTTCTTCTGGTTGAATTGTCCACTCTGTCACTTCACCATCTTTCAACTCAGCCACATAGGTTGAGGAAGCTAGACTGATTTCATCTAGACCATCTTTAGAATGGACCACCATCGCATGTTCAGCGCCTAGTTGCTTGAGCACTTCAGCCAAAGGACGGCATAATTCTGTCGAAAAGACACCAATTACATAGCGTTTTACCCCAGCCGGATTCGTAAGCGGGCCGAGGAGGTTGAAAATACTGCGGAAACCGAGTTCTTTACGAGGACCCGCTGCATATTTCATTGCTTTGTGATGATTAGGAGCAAATAAAAAACCAACCCCCATTTCTCGAATACAACGTTCAGTTTGTTGCATATTCAAATCAAGATTGATGCCTGCTTGTTCCAAGAGATCAGATGAACCAGACTTTGATGACACACCTCGATTGCCATGTTTTGCTATAGTTGCACCAGCAGCAGCAATGACGAATGAGGATGCTGTCGATACATTAAATAGATTTTGTCCGTCACCACCTGTACCCACAATATCGACTAAATGAGGAATGTCACTGACTTCAAGTTTAATCGCAAACTCACGCATGACACGCGCGGCAGCCGTAATCTCGTCAATACTTTCACCCTTTAAACGTAAACCCATCATGAGTGCGCCTATTTGGGCATCAGTCGCTTCACCTTGCATAATGGTGCGCATCACTTCTTCCATTTGTGGTTGAGTGAGTTCAATATTTTTGGTGATATTATTTAAAGCTTGTTGAATATTCATGATTTGCTACTACACTCATTTCGCATAAATTTCTAAAAAGTTTTTAAAGATTTGATGACCATGCTGGCTCAGAATTGATTCAGGATGGAACTGCACACCTTCTATCGGTAGTGTCTTATGTTTTACACCCATAATTTCTTCCATTGAGCCATCTGTTTCATTGGTCCAGCAGGTAACTTCAAGGCATTCAGGAACTGTGGCTTGATCAATCACGAGGGAGTGATAACGTGTCGCTGAAAAAGGTGAAGGTAAATTGCTGAAAATCCCTTGATCGCTGTGATACATGTCAGATAAACGACCATGCATTACGGTTTTGGCACGAATAATATCGCCACCAAAAGCTTGACCAATCGCTTGGTGTCCTAAACAAACGCCAAGTGTTGGAATTTTTCCAGCAAAATGTTGAATTGCTGGAATAGAAATCCCTGCCTCAGTTGGAGAGCAAGGACCAGGACCAATGACCAAATACTTTGGTTGCCATCGTTCAATATCCTCTAAAGTCACGGCGTCATTGCGAACAACTTTTACGTCTTGGTTTAACTCGCCAAAGTACTGGACAATGTTATACGTAAAGCTATCGTAATTATCGATCATTAGAAGCATATTGATACTAACCTATAGAAATTTATCAATTTATTTTGTTTGGTGATTTTGGATACCCGTTAGGTTACCCGTTTTGGCAAAAGTACCTAGTCACAGCACAAAATAAAAAAAGCCTGCTAGGTGTAGGCTATAATATCAGATTCTTGTTTAAATTCTTCTACTTTTTGCTTTACATAGGACTCATACCAGAACACATTTTTTTCCAAAATTCGATTGGACCGTTTGATATTTCCTTTGTTAATTTCAGAGTAGAACTTTTTGCTACCTTATTCTAAGTAATCCATAATAACATTAGCTCGGACATGACGATCAATTTCCATCAACCTTCCTCCTTTTCTTCTATCAATTCACCATCACAAAAGCAGCAAAACTTAAATTCATGTTCACGTGGTAAGGATTTCTCTTTCATGGCAGTACTTTAAAACGCCTGCCTATTTCAGAGTTTGGTAAAATTTGTGCAAAAAATCCAGATAATGCGCGTGAAATTGTCACTGGTGCTTTTGAAGCTGTGAGTGTTGATGAAAAAATCACACTTGAATCAACAGCTGAGGGTTAGACGGGCTATTTTTATGATTATTGCCAAGAAGCTGAAAAGCTTCAATTACAAGGTAGAACTTTAGTAATATTAGATTGGAAATTCTTTTTCTTTTTTGTAGAAAAATGGTGAATATACTTTGCCAGTTGCAGGTGAATTGGCAAGACTTGATATAAATTATATAAAACTGACAAATATCTAATTGAGAGATTGATTAATCCATTAACTGACTAGAAATATACACTGAAGCAGTTAAAAGAAATTGATGAGAAGACATTTAAGAATTTAGGGTTTTCAGTATAATGTTGCTAATTTTTTAAATAATGGAAAAAACTTAAATGAAATTAATAATTTATTTTTTAGAATTTTTATTTGTGACTAACAGTTTTGCGGGGGTAGCTCAGCCATTTGAAGATGAATACTACAGGTTGCAAACTAAGTTTATTGAGGCTCAAACTAATAGTAATGATGTTTACAGGTATCCTGACGGGAACATGGTTACCAAGGTTGAAGATAAAATTAAAATTCAAGCCGCTAGAGACTGTTTAACATGGAAAGCAGAAAGGGATTTTGATTTACATATTTTAAACAACTTTAAAGAGTATGAATCTGCAAAAGAGAAATCATTTTTTATTAATGCTAGTAAAGATGAGTGGCTAGACAATTTAAAATATTTAAATGAAAAAATAAACAATCCAGAAAATAAATGCATTTAATCTCAAATTACAGAATGCCGCTGAAAGGCGGTTTTTTTATTGCCTGTGCAAATCTCAGGCTTACAACTCCGCAAGGTGGTTATTCCTCGCCTCTTAAAATTACTGAACTCAAACTTTGCCCAAATTGGATTAATACGGCTACTGCTGACACTGCTGTTCCACCACTAATTGAGATTGCTTTTATTGTTGTTTATATTGGTTTCATCCAAAGCATTTGCTGAAAATTAAACGAATGAACTCGAAGATATTCTTCAGAACGATGAAGGTGGTCATTACTTCGTACTAGCAAATAGAGCATTTTCAATTATGGGGTTCAGACAGGATGGAAGAAAGATAAGTGATCTTCAAAATAAGCTCCTTTCTGTAGACGAAAAATACAATAAAAATGAAATTAACAAACTAATTCAAAAAGCTTATAAAGAGCCGATTAATTCGAGTGCAATGGGTAAAATGGTTATCACGTCGAATTTTATGAATGACATCGAGCAAGAATGTATGCAACAAAACCCAAATAATAATGAATAATTTTATATACTTTTAAAAATTCAAATATTAAAGCCGAGTTATCACAGTCCAGTTTTTATACTCTCGTAAGAAGACTATTCAATAGTGGTTAGTTTTTAAATAAAATATTCATAAATTTTTCCCATGTAGAATCTGGTTTAATTTGCTCTCGATATTCTAATTCCGCACATGGATTTGTAAAATAGTAACTATAGACACCTTCAGCAAACTCATTTTTACTGAGTTTCCCATTTTTATCATCATCTAATTTCTCGAATATACTTAACCGATTGGGGTCTTTTTTTGATGGTGGATCTACCCATGGCATTGGCTCTTTTAATAGATTTAGTGCAACCCACTCATTTTTTTCAAGAAGTTTATTTTGGTTTTTATCAGCAGCTTGAAAAAGCATTGCCCAATCTGGTGTTGCAGGTTCACAGCCGTAAACAAAGTTACTTGCGGTTGTACACAACATTATCAATATATAGTGTCTTATTTTAGAAATTTGCATACCAATTCACTGTTAAAAGATGGAATCAATAATGCCAAATGTCGTTTTAGCTTACAATAAAGAAAAAATTAGCAATTTGCCCTGAACACTTTCTAAGATCATTTTTGTAAATCAATTAAAAATGGGCGTATCACATGACTGACTCAATCAAAGTGGTTTTTATTTTAGAAGATTTAAATTAATGAAAATTTAATTTCTGATGTACTTTAGATGAAAACTCATTTAAATAAAGTGTTAATAGTTTTACACATATTTAGTCGAATAAATATTCATTTTTCTTTACACTTTGTTACATTGAGCGCACTTTATAATAAGTAGTCATGATATGGAAAAAATCACATTTGAATTAACTATTGTGCTGAGCTTTGTTTCATTTACCGATTTGGGACGTGGTCACCAATTGTTGAATCGTACGTTTTCTATGACCATGTGAGTGCACAGATTGTGAAATATATTGTAGGTGTGCTCATTATTATCGTGTTATTAATCGGATATTTCATCAATAAAAACAACAAGGAAGACATGGCACGATTAAAGATGGCTGAAATTCAGCAAAATACAAGACTTATGCAGAATAAGATAGATGAAGTTCAAGCTCAACGAGAATCAGAAGCGAGAATAAAAGCAAAAGCGCTAGAACAATCGGTGAAAGAAAGACAAGAAGCTTACATTTATGAAGCTCAACAGTACTCTTCAAATGAAAGTTATCATGATATGAATAAACAAACTGAAAACGAGTCGATTCCAAATCGATATAGTGAACAAGAGTGGAAAGATATTTGTAGATCTGCGTCATTGACAGCAAGAACGGTAATGCATAACAGACAACGTGGTCATTCAATGAGTGATCAATTTGATGCATTATTACCGAATTCAGAACCTCAAATCAGAAGTTTAATTGAGAATATGATCAAACTAGCATATGGAAGGACACGATATAGTACACCTGAGAGTATGAAAAGGGCTGAATTAGAGTTTGAAAACGAATATCACTTAATTTGTTTACGCTCTTATACTTAAAAAAAGGCTTTGTTGCACAAACTTGTTCTTAAAGGCTTCTTTATTAATATAATTTTTGAATAAAGAAGTCTATCCCCGAAAATCTATCGTACTAAGAATTGGTCATCGTACAACCAAGCTCTAATTAGTCGTGGTGATTTCATCATTTGGTTTGATCCAAATACCTAATAGTACGCTAAGGAAAATGGCAAACAATGGTGCACTCCAACCTATTCAGATGCAGCTTCGATAATTCCACCCAGGAAAAATACCAAGCCTTGGAAAGATAAACGAGCGAGTTCAATTGAACGTAATGCACTATTTGATACAGTAAAACGTCTAGGCAGAACAATATGGAAGAAATAGGCAGGGTATTATTGCCGAAGTTTGGTTGAGACCAAGATGCACTGCATCAAATTATTAGGCGATAAATTGCATGCAAGGAACTTCGAAAGTCAGGTCAATGAGGTTCATGGATGTATTGCCGTATTGAATAAACTTACTGAATTAGGTCAACCACATACCCAGATTGTATCTTAAATTCGGTCAACCTAAGAAAAATTGGCTTTTTTATGTTTGTGTAACAAAGCCGATAGGCGGAAATTATATTTTTTAACATAACTAAAAAATAAACATTGTGTTACTGTTCTATTCAGCGTATAACTGTGACTCATTGCTGCGGGATGGAGCAGTCTGGTAGCTCGTCGGGCTCATAACCCGAAGGTCGTTGGTTCAAATCCAGCTCCCGCTACCAATGAAAAATTTAAAGTTTATAGCCTAGTTAGCTCTATGCTTTCTAGGTTTTTTTTATTCAATGCCGTACTTATTAGTAATTAGTTTAGAATATCGGATAAGTTATTTTGGTTAAAGTATTGAAAAATATATTTTTCTATTGATTAGAATTTAAATCAGGGTTGGCTATGTTCTAACTCATATATGTATTCCCTATAAATATGCTGATGTAAAAATTGGAAGTTTAATTTTAGGCGCAATTGCCTCTCACAATTGGATTTTAAAATATCTCTCTCAAATAGTGAATGACTGAACTGTTTTACAAAAGCTCAATGAAATGAGTAAAAAATGAATTTAATAAATGGATGGACGATTGCTAAAGCAGTCAATGGAGATCAAATTCAAGTCAGAATTATTCCACTGAAGCGTAAACAAAATAATGTTGGCGGCATTTCTTGGGTTGAAGTAGGCAAGCAAATTCAACTCGAAACAGGACAGAAGTGTAATTTTAATCTCGATGGACGATCTTTCTATATTGGATTAAACAAGCTTTATCGAATAACACTCTAAAATGTTCCATGTACCTTTGTTTTGATTGAAATTATCTTATGGCTTGCTTTGGCTTCTTAATTATTCAAATATTTTTGCATTGTTGAGTTAAAGATTAACTTGGAAAATTTATAATTTTTTGATAAAGAAAAGAACCATAATCGAGAGGGGGTATTTGAATCATATCTCGCTTATGGTCAAGAAAGATTATCAAATGATGAGCTTTTCTATAGCCGTCATATATATTAAAATTGAACCATGAAAAGATTACAGAAAAAACTCCAAAGTCCTCTATCGAATTGGACGACGGATCAAGACTGCTATTTGATTGAAAATAGTGTATTACCTATAGAAAGTTTAGTTCAGCATTTACCTTTTACCGAGGAAGAAATCCGTAAAAGAAAAGAAACTCTTGGTTTGGTCAGAAGACAAAGACAAATGATGAAAGCAACTCAATAGAGATATATTTATTTAATTCAATGTTTTATGTTTATAAAATTGAGGTGTTCGATCTAAATTATTCATTTTAAATGATAATCATTTGCATTTATGTTGAATCAATAGTATAGTCTCTAGCAAGAATTAAATAGAATAAAACAGGACATACTAGACCGCCCAGCTTGCATTCTCCTCAAGCTGGGCTTTATTTAAACTGCCTATTCTCATATCAAAAAGCGGGACTAGTTTTAAATTAGATTAGGTGCTATCAAATTTAAGCATTTAGAATGCATCCTGCTTGCAGGAAAGTAATCTCTTTTATTTTTTTATGGAAAAATCTTCAAATAATGTCGCATTCTTTATAACTTAATTTAAACAAAGTAAATGAAAAGATTCATGGTTTTTATAATTAATTGATATAAATTAATGATTTAATGTGTATTTTTAAAGATTGTTGTAATTTCATTATTTATACTGAATTAGGTGTTGCATCCCTCATAATCATTGATTGTGCTTATTAATATGAGATTTTTACCATGTTTACTCCTACAATTACTGAAACGAGAATGCACCAGAATCAATCACAATATTTTTCAATTGAGCAACTCAAAAGATTTTTGAAGAAGCAAATCAGATTAAAAGCAGATCAAGGCGAATTGTTTGTGAGCGAATGTCTTGCAAAAGATTTCACTCTTCATGAACTAGACAAATTAAGTGAAGAATTTAAGAAAGCTGGATACAAGGTAAAGCTTAAAATGATAGGAAAAGAAAAAATATTTTCTGTTTTCTGGAATTGATAGGCGATTATTTTTTTTCAGCACAGTAAAAAAATTGTGAGTTTCACGAATTCAACAATTTGATTATTATTTTCTGCTATTGTTTAATTTTTAAGCAAGATTGGGCTAGATATGAAAATCATTTCGATTGTAAGTTTAGTTTTATTATTGGGCTTAACTGCGTGTCAAAAAAGAGATTCGGATACGCAAAAACAAGATCAAACCACGACACCGCATTCGGTAGATAAAGACAGTTAGATCTTCATACTGTTCATTTTAACAAACAAAGTAGATTACATTGGATTACTGTCAGGTTGTTACTCTTAATGAATGTAGCCTCGTTTTGCGAGGCTTTATACCAATATCATATATGATGAAAGATTTGGCAGTACAAAATAAGAATAGTTAACAATTCACATCTCAATAAGCAATCACAAGTCGCATTCGAACAATTCAATTTGATCTTATTTAAAAGCCTTGTGACTTAATAATATATCCTAGGATGCAGTGTGATTTGTACCAGCAAATCAGGAACAACGATTTTATAGAATCTTTTAGTATATGAGAATGAGAGATTATCTCACTTAAGCTCAGCATGAGAATGATTTAATATACAAATGTTATTAATATTTTTAAATAAAATATTAAGTTTCATTAAATTTTTTAATTGATTAATATTTACCTTCGGTGGAGTTGGGGTAAAAGAAATTCAGATGTTATAATTAAGCTATTGAATTTTATATATTTTATAATAAATAACTTATTTTATTTATTTTGATGAAAATATTTTATTTAAAGCTCAGTTATTATATTCTTGTATTTGAAACATTAAATTGTATATTAACTTTGCTACAATTTTTTCACACTTACGATAGTGTTTTTTGTTTTATTTTTTGATAAAAATGATAAACTGGTCACACTCTATACGAGGCCGTGGGGGCTAAATGAAAGAAGAAGTAAAAATTGCGATATTTGGCTTGAGCTTAAATGTACTTGATGCAATAAAGCAGAAAATACGATTGATGTATGATGACTCACTTCAAGTAAGTTGGGCAAACATTGCTGATCCGCATTTAGATATTCTTCTTGTGAATGATATGTTTTTTAGTTCTCCTACAATTCAAAATTTGGTGGGTGTAAAAAAAATACCTTATCTAAGGTTAATCAATAAAAATGAAAAATCAGGGCAAATCGAAGGGGATAAACTGTATTTACCTTTTTCTGCCACTGATGAAATTAGAAAATGGTTTAAAGATCGTTATTTCCATGTGCCTGTTAGCCATAAAACAGTGCATATTGTAAATCAAATTTCAAAAACTTTAGATCTCACAAAAATTGTTCCAGAGTTTTTTAATGAAAGAAACGGTAATGTACAAGTTTTTGATGCCAAGGGTAATATTGCATTAGTGAATATTCGAACTCAGCAAGTATGGGTGGATGCATTACGTAAAATTCAAGGCACTGATGTTTCTTTAAATTTTACTTATGCCACCATGCAAATGGCGCAATCAGTGAGTTCAAATCAAGGTATCGAACTTAAGTCTTGGTTGTGGAATTTATTGTGGTATTCCAATGATATTAATACCACAATCCACAAAGGGGACTATTATCAACTTATTGATTGGCCACAGCCTAATCATCAAAATGAAAGACAAATGATTTTTAAAATAGCAGCTTGTTTTGAGCAAGGAGCGACTATTGCCCAAGTGGTGCAAAAAACGGGTTATAGTAAAGATCAGATTTATAAATTTGTCTCAATTGGTTTATTGAGCAATATGCTCAAAAATATACCTGAAGAAGAAGCAAAATTAATTGTTGAGGAAAAACAGTCGGCAGGTGTTCTACGTGGTTTCTTTGGTAAATTACGAAAAAAATTAGGGCTGTGATTTGGTAGCTGATTGTTCAACTTGAAAATTGATTGCATAAACATGGTTTTTTTAAAGTTGAAAAATAAGTAATACAACTTAATCAATGTGTAGCAATAAGAACTTGAATAAAGGTGATAATGTGATTTTACAACAGTATAAAATTGTATTTGGTGGCAAGATGGGGGCAGGTAAAACTGAAGCGATTAAGTCTTTGTCTGAAATTTCAGTTTTATCTACGGAAGCACAAAATACTGATGAACAATCACACAGTAAAGCGTTGACCACTGTTGGGATTGATTACGGCGAAATCCGTTTAGAAGATGGTGTTGTTGTAGGTTTATATGGGACACCAGGACAAGACCGATTTGATTTTGTCTGGTCAGTGATCTGCAAAGGTGCAATAGGTGCTGTAGTATTGATTGATCACTCTCAAAAAGACGCAATTGAGGATTTGAAGTTTTACTTTCAAAGCTTCAAAGAATATGTAAACAACATTGTTGTCGGGGTAACGCATGTCGACGAAAACCCGCAGCAGTTGCTAAAACAATATAAAGATTGGATGAGTTTAAATCAGGTCAACATGCCCATTTTCGCTGTAGATGCGAGAAAGCAAGATGATGTATTGTTAATGGTTGAAGCATTGATTGCTCGAGCAGAAGTTGAATTTGGATAAAATCATCAGCTCCTTATAATAATACGTTCAATATGAACGTATTCTGTCTGAATACACAGCGTATCCATTTTATGGATACGCTTTTTTAATGTGCTTGAAATGATTGAATGTCATCATCACTGTGAAAAATTTGAAAGTAAGCACCAAGATAAACCATTTTAACGAATATGCACAAAAATAGTGCGTTAAAATAGTGCTGAATGATTTTAAAATAAGAAGTGTGTCTGAATATGGTGCAATTCTATTTGCACTCAGTATAATAGAAGCGAAATAATGGTTGCTAAGCTTATTTTCTGATAAGAAATTCAATAAATTAGCAATTATTTTAAAAGTTGGTATGCTAATTGCTTTATAGATACCAACTACTAACACGCACTTCACAAGTGCAACAAAAATTCATTGGAGCAAAATGAGCATGGCGAACAAGGTCCTTCAACTCATACAAGAAAGTGGCGCAAAATGGGTCGATTTTCGCTTTACTGATACTAAGGGTAAAGAGCAACATGTAAGTTACCCTTCGGATACTATCGATGAAGATACTTTCGAAGATGGTAAAATGTTTGATGGTTCTTCAATCGCTGGCTGGAAAGGCATTGAAGCATCTGACATGATTTTACGTCCAGATCCTGAAACTGCTTTCCTTGATCCGTTCTTTGCTGAAGCGACAATTGTCGTGACTTGTGATGTTATTGAGCCTTCAACTGGTCAAGGTTATGACCGTGATCCGCGTTCAATTGCTCGTCGTGCTGAAGAGTATTTAAAATCTACAGGTATTGGTGATACTGCATTCTTTGGTCCAGAACCAGAATTCTTTGTTTTTGACGAAGTTAAATGGGATATCGACATGTCTGGCGCTCGCCATACTTTGATCGCTGAAGAAGCTGCATGGTCTACTGGTAATTCTTACGAATCTGGTAACTCTGGTCACCGTCCACGTGTGAAAGGTGGTTACTTCCCAGTTCCTCCTGTTGATTCTCATCAAGATATGCGTGCTGAAATGTGCGCGCGTATTGAAGACATCATGGGTCCTGGTCGTGTAGAAGTACATCACCATGAAGTTGCATCATGCCAATTAGAAATTGGTGTGAGTTTCAACACGATGGTTCGTAAAGCAGACGAAGTTCAACAGTTCAAATATGCAGTGTGGAACGTTGCTCATCAATATGCAAAAACTGCAACCTTTATGCCTAAACCAATGGTAGGTGATAACGGTTCTGGTATGCACGTTCATATGTCGATCTCTAAAGATGGCAAAAACTTGTTTGCTGGTGATGAATATGCAGGTCTTTCAGAGATGGCATTGTACTTCATCGGTGGTATTATCAAACATGCTCGTGCGTTGAATGCGATTACTAACCCTTCTACAAACTCGTACAAGCGTTTAGTACCACACTTTGAAGCACCGATCATGCTTGCTTACTCAGCACGTAACCGTTCTGCGTCTATCCGTATTCCTTACGTTTCTAGCCCTAAAGGCAAACGTATTGAAGCACGTTTCCCAGATCCAATGATGAACCCGTACTTAGGTTTCGCGGCATTGTTGATGGCTGGTCTTGATGGTATTCAAAACAAGATTCATCCAGGTGAAGCTGCTGACAAAAACTTATATGATCTTCCTCCTGAAGAAGAAGCAAAAATCCCAACAGTTGCTCACAGTCTTGATATGGCGCTTGAAGCACTTAAAGCGGACCATGACTTCCTTCTTAAAGGTGGCGTGTTCACGAAAGAAATGTTAGATGCCTATATCGAACTTAAAACTGAAGATGTTCGTCGTTTAAATACAACGACTCACCCAGTTGAATTTGATATGTACTATAGCTTGTAATTCAGATCTGAATTTAAGCGATAAAAACCTGCCTCGTGCAGGTTTTTTTATTGATTAATCATTCAAATTAATCTCTATAATTGATTCAAAGCGCAGTCAATCTGTGAAAGAGACATACAGTAAAATTTAATTTCTTTTGATCAATAAAATGAATATTAAAAGTACCTAGTTTGAGATATAAAACTATCAATGTCATGTTTTATATCTAAAGTTTAAATAGATTGATGAAGGCAATATCTCAACATAGAAAGACGCATCTATGATGCAAAAGTACAAAACAAATTAATCGCTAAAAGATTATAAGAGTTTGTACTAAATTGTGCAGTATTTGAATTTAAGATATTGAAATTTAATTATTTTTAAAGTGGTTGAGGGGGTTGGTTGTATTTTTGAAAGAATAAATTTGAGTAAAAAAAGCCAGTACCATGACTGGCTTTAGTACATATGGATAGATGATGTTAATGCGATACAACACTACTTGGTTGGTATTTTTGAATATATTTTTCACGAATTTCATTGCGTTCATCTGATGTAGATGCTTTTTGCATTTTTTTCCGCATTTCATTACGTTCAGATGTGCTCATTTGTTGCCATGCTTCACGCATTTTTTGCTTTTCTTGTTCAGGAAGTTGAGTAAACCAGTCCATACGTTGTTGTAAAGCAGCGCTTTGTTCAGTTGGGAGCTCTTTTAAATTTTGGTAGCGTTTGATTAATGCTTTTTGTTCATCTTCAGACAGCGCATCCCATGTTTCATTGACTTGCGTATTCGCATCTTTGGAAAAAATCCAAAAACGTTCAAATCCAGCAAAACTTGTTTGTAGAAAACCAAAAGCACAAAATGCCAATACTAATTTTCTAGCTACCATGAGAATTTTTATCCTCACCAAAAACAGATAACATATCTAAATCTTCCATCATTTGTGGTGAAAGTTTAGGGCTAATCACCACTTGTTGCGGCGTATGAGCTTCATTGGAAACATCGAAAGCATTTGGTACAACAACAAAGCCTGTAATTGCTGCTGCAAGTGCAAAGCCAGTCATTTTCCAATTGCTAAAGCGTGATGTTGGCTGATCTTGGATACGATCTAACACATTATTCATCACCACTGCTTTATTGCGGTGATGACGTGCAAGTTCATCCAGTTTTGCCGTCACTTGTTTGGTGAAATCATCATTATTCATGTGATGAACCTCCATACGGATTTAAATGTGATAGCGCAGTTCTTAATCCTTGAATTGCTCTATGGTAATGGGTTTTTACACTACCTTCGCTACAGTTCATAATTGATGCCGTTGTCTGTGTATCAAAGCCTTCCCATGCACGTAGCATAAATGCTTGTTGCTGGCGTACAGGTAATTCACTAATCGCGTCTTGAATTTCTTCAATAGTGACATCTTGATCTAAAAACTGAAGCGGGTTTGGCGTAGATTCATCAACAATTTCCATCGCTTCTTCATCATCAGAATCTAAATCGATTTTTCGAAATAGGGAAAAAGGAGATGCTCTACGTGCTTCTTTACGACGCCAATCTTGTAGTTTGTTATTTAAAATAGTGTAGAACAATGGATACCATTCTTCTGTGGACTTATCCGCGTAAGACTTATGTAGGGAAATAAATGCTTCCTGTACCAAATCCATTGCAATCCCATTATGACCTTGTGTTGCATTTTCCATCATGACCAAGGCACGACCTGTCACATCCTGCATAAAAAAACGCAGGCGCTGTTCACTGGTACTCGTTTGAGCACTGGCTGTTTCAGTCTGTGACTTCTTTGGTGCTAAGTCCATAGAGATGGAAAATCCCGTCATTGGGTACCCACCATTATTTTAAATTCATATCACTATAACGTTTAAAAAATGGTTTGGGTTGACACGTAAATCAATTATTTTTTTCAGTTTAAATGATTTTTTTCAATAACGGGCGATATTTAAAATAATTTAACCTTATAGTCGTTGACGAACCATTTCAAAGAAGCAAATTGAGCCTGCAACAGCGACATTGAGTGATTCTTGACCGCCTGGTTGTGGAATAGATACAGCTTCTGCACGTTTTAATGCAAATTCTGAAACGCCTTGACCTTCATTACCCAAAATCCACACACATTGTTTACGTAAATTTTTGGAATACAGACTTTCTGCTTCATGTGAGCTGGTGACATAAACAGGAATTTTGAATTGCTTTAAAATATCCTCAAGTACAACATTCTCATAGGTTTGTAAGGAGAAATGTGCGCCCATACCCGCACGCAGAACACGTGGTGACCATAATGAAGCAGAGCCTTTTGTACAGACAATTTGTTCAATGCCCGCAGCTGCGGCAGAACGCAATAGCGTTCCGACATTACCAGGGTCTTGAACATTTTCAAGAATTAACGTGTCTTCGCTAAAATTCAATGCTTGTGTTGAGCTTGGCAAATCAACGATTGCAAGGCAGGCAAGGGTGGTTCCTAAGGTGCTTAGGTCCTTATATAATGCTTCGCTGATCACGAACACCATCCCTTGGTATTGGTCAATGATCTCACCAAGATCCTCATGATCCAATGCATGCTCAGTGGTGAAAATCGAATTAATTTTGCGTCCCTTTTCTAACCATGCAAGACTCAGGTGTGTGCCTTCAAGTACAGTTTGTCCTTGTTTCTTACGATAAGTATTTTGTTCAATTAAACCTCTTAGGTGCTTAATTTTAGGATTGTCTTTTGATTCAAGGAAAATTGTAGGCATGGGAGAGTAGATCCAAAAATAAGTAAGATCTGTTGATCATTCCAAAATGAATTTACAACAGACCTTTACTGGTTTTACGCGCTTAAAGCGCACGTAAAAATGAAAGAATTAGTGATGATAGCTTGTAACAAGTTCAACTTCATTCTTAGAGCCAATCACGACTGGAACACGTTGATGTAACTCAGTAGGTTGAATATCTAGGATACGCACGCGACCTGTTGTAGATGCACCACCAGCTTGTTCCATTAACATGCTCATTGGGTTGGCTTCATACATCAAACGCAGGCGACCTGCTTTTTGAGGGTCTTTGGTGTCGTATGGATATAGGAAGATACCACTACGGCATAGAATACGGTGAATATCACCCACCATACATGCTACCCAACGCATATTGAAGTCTTTTTCGCGTACAGAAGTTTTACCTGCTTGTAGCTCATCAATATAACGTTTTACAGGCGCTTCCCAATGACGTTGATTTGAAGCATTGATTGCGTATTCTTTAGTATCCGCAGCCACTTGAACATTTTCAGAAGTCAGTAAAAATTGTTGAGTTTCTGGATCGAAGGTAAAAAATACAACACCAGCGCCAACAGTAAGTGCCATCATGGTTGATGGACCATAAAGAACATAGCCAGCAGCAGCTTGTTGTGAACCAGCTTGCATGAAATCTTCTGCTTGTGTAATGCTATTTTGAGCAGGAAGGATCGAAAAAATTGTACCTACACACATGTTAATATCAATATTACTTGAACCATCCAAAGGATCAAATAAAACAAGATATTTGCCGTTTTCTTGCGCTGGGGTAAACTCATCTAATTCTTCTGATGCTAAGCCACCCACATTTGAGTTAGCTTTAAGTGCATCAATTAAATAATCATTTGAAATAACATCAAGTTTCTTTTGTTCTTCACCTTGTACATTTTCATTTTGAGCACTTCCCAGTACACCTGCTAACGCACCTTTTTGTAGCGCCTGATCAATGGTTTTACATGTGTTGGCAATCGTTTCAATCACATTGGCAAGTTCAGGTGTTAAATTCCCTTGTTGTTGTTCTAAATATTGGGATAGAGTGCGATATGACATATCAGAGGTGCTCCAAAAGTGATAAATTTTGACACATTAAACAATAGCGGTATTTTAGATGAGTTCAGCTCAAAATAAAAATTATCCTGTGTTATTTGTCGTGAAATTACCCTTGCAAGTATTTTAGAAAGTGTTATGTTGGATATACGGATAATAACGTAAAGGAGCACTCACATGACAACGGCAAAGTTTGAAGCGACTCCGACTCAAAATGAAGGTATTGATCTTAAAGAGATTAGTGCTGAAAATGTGAAAGAAGCATGGAAGAATTACGAAGCTAAACCTGAGTTCAAAGAATTCAATAAGCACGATATGATTGAATCCATGCAAAGTCCCAAGCCAGACGAGTCAAAGGCTTAATCAATAAGAAGCGTTTATCACTTTGATAAGCGCTTTTTTATTTTATAATCCAAGTAAATTTCGAAGACTATCGCATCAATCATGATTGAAATTCATCATAAAGCAGATATCGTCTTTCCATTTCATCAAATTGGAGAGCCAGAGTGGGAGGTAAAAACCCAACGCATTTTGCAATCATTTGCAGATTTAAATGATGATGAAGTTGCATCTCCAATAAATATTGATGAAATTGATCAACTTGAACTGCGCTTAAAAACCACTTTGCCAGTTTCTCTAAAAATTTTCTATCAAACATTTGGCATTGCGGATATTGGTGAAGAGCTACAACAGTTTGATGATATTGGCTATTTAAAAGATATATGGGCTGCCGCACCAGAATATGCACCTGAATTCACTTCAAAAGATGTAGAAGTTTTACCGCATTTGATTACTTTTAGTGACTATCTCGGTAATGGCAATATGTTTTGTTTTCATGACATAAGCAAAGAAGTCTATTATTTTGATCATGATGATAGACCTTATTTGGCAAAAATCTTTGATGATGTCGATGAATATCTCAAATGTTGTTTAATCTTGTTGCAGTCGGATTTATTTGGTGATGCTACCCCTGATCAAGTTGAGCAATGGGTAGAAGATATGGTGATTGAGCTCATCGGTGATCAAAAGCTCAAAAAATGGCGGTATTGATTTTAAATCCAAAGAAAGTCTAGTTTTAATATTTGAACTTTTAAATATCAAAATCATCAATTGGTCGGCTAGCCTAATATAAAAATGCCCAATTGAATTGGGCATTTTTATATTGTTTTTAAAAATTATTTTAATAACGGTGGAACAGCTTCATAGTTAATTTCGACACGACGGTTTTCTTTCCATGCAGATTCATCATGTCCTGCATTGATTGGCATTTCTTTACCATAACTTACCGCTTCCAATTGGTTTGGCTTAACACCGTTAGTGATTAAGTAGCTTTCTACAGCTTTTGCACGACGTTCACCCAAAGCCATATTGTATTCACGGGTACCACGTTCATCCGTGTGACCTGTTAGGGCAACTTTTGAATTTGCATTGGCGATTAGGAATTGTGCATGCGCTTGAAGTGTCTGATAGTCATCATTTGAAAGATCACTACTGTCATAGTCAAAATGTACAACACGCTTTGCTAAAAATGCTTTGTTTGCTTCAGTTACACCTTTTGCTGAAGCGCCTGCTAAATTTTGTGCATTTAAAGCTGCATCTTCACTTAAGCCTGTCGTGTTTACTGTAGTCGCACTATTGGGATTTGTTCCAGATTCTACTGTTGCAGCAGGTTTACGGCTGGCACAACCAGTCATGACTAAGCTTGCTGCGAGTAATGGTAACGTTAAATATTGAATAGCCTTCATGTTGATCTCCGATACTTCCTTTTTAAATTAAGTCATGCGACATGGGTAAATCATTTAGGTGCCCAAGCAGGCTCACGTACTTCACCTTGTTCACTCGGTAAATTCATTCGGAAACGACCATCTGTTGACATGATTGCCAATAAGCCACGATTTCCTTCACGCGTTGCATATACCACCATTTGCCCGTTTGGAGAGAAGCTAGGTGATTCATCGAGACTTGTTGGAGTCAGAATATTGGTAATTCCAGTAGAAATTTCTTGAATCGCGACCTTGTAATTGCTGCCAGAAGGGCGATGTACCAATGCAACATATTTGCCATCTGCACTGAGCGTACCACGAGCATTGAATGCGCCACGGAAAGTTAAACGTTTTGTTGAACCGTCATCAAAGCTATAGCGATAAATTTGCGCTGAACCACCGCGGTCAGAGGTAAAAATAAATGATTTCCCATCAGGTGCATAGCGTGCTTCTGTATCAATTGCACTGTCATTGGTCATTCGTTTAACTTGACGAGTGTCTAAATCCATTTGATATATTTCAGGATTGCCGTGCATAGATGCGGTGAACAACATAGATTTTCCATCAGGAGAAAAACTAGGTGCACCATTCAAACCACGGAATGAGGCTAATTTCTCACGAGCGCCAGAAGCCAAATCTTGAACATAAATGGCTGGACGTTTGGTTTCAAATGATACATAGGCGATCTTTTTAGCATCTGGTGTCCAAGCAGGAGAGAGAATAGGATCTCTTGAGCTCAATACAGTTTTAGGTTGTTCACCATCGGTATCTGCGATTTGCAAAGTATAACGTGTATCAGGTGTTGCAGGATTGCGTAGCACATAGGCGATACGTCCAGTAAAGTCACCTTGGATACCTGTTAATGCTTGATAGATAGCATCACTGATCATATGTGCTGCGGTACGTACACGCGAAGCAGGAACTGTGAGCAATTCATTGAGCAAGAATTTTTGCTTTTCGACATCATACAGTTGGTAATGTACAGCCAATGAACCATCAGCATTTACTTTTGACTCACCTAGAACGACATAAGGAACACCAGCGGCTTTCCAAGCTTCTGCATTAACATTATTTACGCTGGCAGTTGCAGGTAAGTTTTTAGAAGAACTGGTAAAGCGACCAGAACGATTTAAATCCTGTTCGATGATCGGGTAGATGGATTGATCATTGCTAAAAGGAAGAATGGCAATTTTAGGTGCGGACTCAGGAGCTTTAGCAATTTCTAAATGCAATTGTGCATACGATGTGGTGATCAATGCTGGGCTCAATGCAACAATTATCGCTAATCCTAATAGACGTTTAGGCATGATTTTCATTGGACTTCATGTACTCAAATATCAATTTTTAACTATGCTTAGCTTTGTAGCATAAAGACATTATTTTAATCTATATAAAGCATGTAATTATGAATAAAAGATGATAATTCGCTGTTTGTTGATAAAAAATAAATCTAAATGTATGACTCAGATGAATGACAGCTTGATAAGTTATCTAAACAAATTGATTAAAATCATAACCGTTGACGAAACATAGGATATTATTCACTGACAGCGAATTGGAGAGGAATTTCTTGAAATTGTTTTTTAAGCGATTGTTCATTAGGCATTTCAAAGGGAGCAGCTTTATAAATCGCTGTTTTGATTGAAAGTGCAAATTCATCACTAAACTGTCCACCCACGAATAGAATATCTTCAACATTTCCTTGTTCATCTAGATAGACCCGAACATTGGCTTTCTCTGCTAAATCTGTTGCAGGGCGTTTCCAATATTTTGTAATACGATTCATTCTGCTTTTGTAAATTTGACTGGTGATTTGATTTTGTCTAAGTTGTTCATTTTGTGTAGGTGTATTTTTTTGCTGGGGTGGAGCAGTTGGTGGCATTTCATGTGTAAATGGGTTAGAAGGTATTTGTTGCCTGTTAACCTCAATTGGCGGGTTGATTTGATTTTTTTCAGCAAATGAAAATGTTGAGAAACAAATAAGAAAGCTGCTAATCAGCAATGTTTTATATTGCATTTTATTTTTCCAATGTGTCTATATGACTTGGTTGATAATCGATATTGTTTTAACTATAGAGAATGCAAATTCTATTCTACAATAAAGTTGACTGAGAAACTTTGTACATCTCTCCTAACTTCTGGTTGAGTGGGCAAGGTGAATGGCGCTGCATCGTAGATCGCTTGCTCTATACTTGCTTTGACATCTGGAGCTGCTGAACTGACAACGATTGAGTCAATGGAGCCATTTTGTGTAAGCTTTATACGTGCGTTGGTTTTTTGTTCTGTTGCGCCTGTTGGTATAAGCCAAGCCCTTAGAATTTTATGGGCAAATTCTTTTTTTATGCTGAATGCCAGTTTTTTAGCCTTCGCTTTTTGCTCGTTGGCAAGATCACTTTTCTTTTCAAGGGCTGACGCAGTTGTATTCAATTCCATTGGATGGATTGATGCAAAATTAGTTTCAGTATTTTGGCTATTTTGATTTGCAAGCGTGCTTTGATAGATCAATGCAGGAAATATAAATAAAAAAAATTTCACAAATTCCTTATCCATAGCGTGAATCAAATAATAACCCTGCCAAAGCAGGGTATATTACAAAAATTATTTCACAGTAAAACTCGCAGTAAAGCTCCGTGCCTCGCGTCGAGCATCAGGATCAGAAGGCATTGGGAAGGGGGCTGCGTTACGTACAGCTTGTTCTACACTTGCTTTAACATCAGGATCAGATGCATTCACGATAACCGATGCAACAGCTCCACTATCTGTCAACGTGACACGGGCAGTTGCCTTTTGACCAGATGAGCCTGCTGGCATACGCCACGCATTTCGAACCTTATTTTCAAAGTCCTTTTTCGCTGAAGATGCAATTTTTCTGGCTTCTGCCTTTTTATTCGCAGCTGCTTCTTTTGCTTTCTCAGCAGCAGAGTTCTTTTCTTCCTCTAACTCGCGAGCAAGATCAGCTTTGCGTTTTGCATCTGCTTTGGCTTTAGCATCTGCATCAGCCTTGGCTTTTGCGTCTGCCTTAGATTTTGCCTCAGCTTTGGCTTTTGCCTCAGCATCAGCCTTGGATTTTGCATTCGCATCTGCTTTGGCTTTAGCATCGGCATTACGTTTGGCTTCAGCTTCCGCTTTGCGTTTAGCTTCGGCATCAGCTTTGGCTTTAGCATCCGCTTTGCGTTTAGCATCTGCATCTGCTTTGGCTTTTGCATCCGCTCTGGCTTGAGCTGCTTTTTCAGCAGCTTCTTTTCTCACTTTTTCTGCTGCTTCGGCTTTACGTTTAGCTTCAGCATCAAGACGAGCTAATCTTGCTTTTTCAGCAGCATCGGCTTTAGCTTTTTGGAGGGCTTCTTGCTTCGCTTTAGCCGCCGTTTCAGCTTTAATTTTTGCATCAGCTTCAGCTTTGGCTTTTTCAGCTGCATTTTTTGCCTGTTTCACTTTTTCTGCTGCTTCTTGTTTCGCTTTCTCCGCGGCTTCAGCTTTCGCTTTTGCTTGTTCTGTGGCTTTTTCCTGATCAGCTCGCGCTGCAGCGAGTGCCATTTTTTGTTCTAAAGCGGCTTTAGCTTCATCAGCTGCTTTTTTTATATCCACTGCTTCAGTATCAGGCTTTGATTCGACTGGAATTTCAGGCGCAGTTTGGTCTGGTTCAGCAGTTTGTTGGATATTTTCTGAAATTTTTGAGTCAGCTGTTTCCGTTGAATCACTGTCTACCAATGGTTTTGGTTCTGGAGGAGGTAAATCTTCAGGTTTAATAAGAACAGTTTTAATTTGCTTCGGAGGTTCTGGTGGTCGACTAAGACCTAAAAAGAGTAAGCCTGTAATCGCCATCACATGAATACCAAGGGTAAATCCAAGTGCAATCGCTTTTTCTTTAGATTGTGGCTTTTGAGTATTTTTCATAACTTACTTTACAGACTCTGTCAGTAAGCCAACTTGGCTTAAACCCGCATCTTGTAGTGCAGACATAAGTTTCATCACTTCACCATATGGGCGTGACTCACTACCATTAATCAAAACACTCAATTGTTTGCTGTTTGCTTGAGCTTGCTTTTGATTTTCTGTAAGGACTATTTTAAGCTCTTCTAAAGTAAGCACATCATTGTTATGTGTTTTATCTTCGAGCTGAATGCTTCCATCCGCATTAAGCGTCACGATAGCAGGTCGATCCTCAGATTGAATCGGATTGTTATTGGCTTGTGGCAAGTCAACTTTGACACCCGTCGTAATCATAGGTGCTGTAACCATAAAAATGACCAATAAAACCAACATAACGTCGATATAGGGAACAACGTTCATATCACTTTTTAAAGGCTTTTTGACACGGTCAAAACGTCCTGAGCGTTGGATTGCCATTATTCAGCTTCCTGTGTAGTTCCCACAGACTGACGTTGTAACAGCGCCACCATTTCTTCGGCAAATAATGCACGATCTGAGTAAATTTCTTCACCTTTTGCCGTGTAATGGTTAAATGCCAATACTGCTGGAATTGCCGCAAATAAACCAATCGCAGTTGCAATCAGTGCTTCGGCAATGCCAGGTGCAACAGTTGCAAGAGTTACTTGTTCAACCTGTGCCAAACCGATGAAGGCACTCATGATGCCCCAAACAGTACCAAATAAACCTACATAAGGAGCGACAGAGCCTATGCTGGCTAAGGCACTTAAACCTTGTTCTAAACGACCTTGATCACGACTTAAGCCTACTCGCAAAATACGTTCTGTACCTTCAATCATGGGTACAGTATCAGCTTGGCGCTTTTTCAATTTCAAATATTCACTTAAACCCTGATAAAAGATGTCTTCCAGACCATCGCGTTTAGAGTTAAGTTGCGCATTGTTATAGAGGGTATTAAGTTCAGCGCCAGACCAAAATATTTTTTGAAAATGGTCGTCGCCTTGGCGTGCTTTCTTATAGCCCATATGTAACTTGGCAATTAGATACCAACTAAAAACAGATGCAAGTACTAAGACCAGCATGACCAATTGAACCACAGGGCTCGCTTGTAAGATTAAATCAGAGATGTGCAGAGAAGATTCTAGTTGTGTTGCCATAGTTACATGTGCCAAAAATATTTTTTATTCGTGGGCTAATTCTCGAAGAATTAAATCACGGATTTCGTCAGGAATTCTACGAGGTTTCATATCTGTACTTAAACATGCCAACTCTACCTCGCCAGAAGCAAGCATGATTTCACCACGATATATATTTTGTTGCAACACAAATGACGAAGCTTTACATGAAACTACACTTGCTGTAACAGTAATCAGGTCGTCCATCAGTATAGGACGTGAGTATTTCAAAGCAATTTTATGCACGACAAAATTGTAATCTTTTTGATGCCAGTAATGATCAATCCCAGAAGCACGTAGCCATTCAGTACGAGCACGTTCCATGAAGCGAATATGATTGGCGTGATAGACGATGCCGCCAGCATCTGTATCTTCAATATATACACGGATTTGGAATTCGAATTTGTTACTCATGTTGCTATGCATTCCTGTGTTGTTTATTGCATATCTATCAATAGTTTGTCAGTACTGATTCAATTTCAAATCACTCAGTTGAAAAAAGAAGGACTTTGTTTGAATGATCGAATTGCTGAATTAAATTTTACAAGATCTATAAAGAAACATCTCAATAGTACCTCAGCAGCTATGTGGTTTTTTGAGCGACATAGGTATCTACATGAACAACGACGGATTGTTTGAACATTATCTGTACATAGGCTTTAAAATTAATATTGCAGAAAAAAATTGATTCGGTCCACTTATAGATTTTCACAAGAATTCAGCACTGACTTTGGCGCAAATTTTAGCACAAGGTATGTTTTCTCAAATGGCACAAGATTACATTCCAAATTAAGAATGAAAGGCTGATGGTGATTAGATTGAGTGTTTCTATAAATCAAGTGGTATTAAAGAGTAACAAATTGCTCGTAGGGATCTACTCGAAAGTTGTATTATAGAAAATGGTGTAGTGGCAAAAAAACTGATGTTGAAAGATTAAGTAAAGCTCATTTCACATAACACCCATTATGTTAAATGCAGGGTGTTATTCTTTTGAGTTTTCACAATTTAATAAAATACATTTCCCATCAATTTTACCAACTAAGCTTATAGGTTTAGATGTATCCTCATCGTCAAAAGATATTTCAACTAATAAGTTTTGATCCTCGAAAGATTCTAATTCTTTAATTAATTGCTTGATGCTTTTACCACAAGTTACCCATTCTGGATCTTTAGGCATATTATTTCCAGTCATTAAATATTTTATAATACAGCTTATACGAAATTCTTTGCTATTTTTCAAATTCTGTAGTCATTGAAACTTTATGATCAGTCATAAATTGATAAATGGGTGGTATTGTATTTGGGTTTGATCTTGTATTTTGATAAATTTGGATATTTGGGGTGCCAATGTTCCATCAATATTTTCTATGTATGCGGCATAAGAATATTTATTTAAGTTGACAAAAACCACAATTGCAGCATCAGTATCACATAGGTGTGCTTTACAACCTTGTAATACGACATATTAACCATCGGTAATACTCCCATTTTT